>NZ_JTLG01000045.1:95371-228331 GCF_000799095.1 Chitinibacter sp. ZOR0017
AGAATTAAACAAAAAAGCCAACCTTCGGGTTGGCTTTTTTGTTTTGCGCGCTCCATTTCAAGACGTCACTTGTAAGACCCTAGCGCGCCACCTCAATCTGTGGGGCGGAAGCCAGCTGCATTTTGCTACGGCGTAGCATCTCTTTCTGCATGGCCGCAAATTGCTGCTGCATCTGCTGTTGCACATACTGCTTACCCAGACTGGCCATCCAGCCCGAGGCTGGCTGCCAGTCGGCGGCATAGCTCATGGTGGTGGATTGCGCCTGCTGTTGCAGCTGCATACGGCTACTGAAGGCGCCTTGCTGCGCATCCAAGCTATGCGCCACAATTTCCTCCAGGCCGATTAATTCGATCTCGCGAGTGGAATTGAGCGGCCAGCTTAATAAGCCCAGCTGCAATTGGCCTTCCTGCTGCACCACCCAACGATTGGCTTTGCGGCTCAGCACCTTGCTGCTGCTCATGTTCGGCATGAACTCGCTCATATGCTCAAAATCACTGAGCACTGCGAAGGCCAGCGGCTTGGCCACAGGCACACTAAATTGTGCAGAGAAATATAAATGCCCATTGCGCTCGGTGCTTTGCACAGCAATGGGAGCCAAGTCTTGCGCCCAGACCGGCCCAATAAGCAAGATGGCGAGCAATAAACGGCGCATATCCCCTCCTGCGCCCACCGGCAAATCCGCTGGGCAAGTGACTGCCCGCAGCAGTCCGGAGGTTCAGTTTAGTGGCGCGAAAATTTCTGCGCCAGCTGATTCAGCTTTTCGGCACGTTTGCGATCGGCCTCAGCAGCCGCTTCGGCGGCCTGCTTGGCACGGCGCTCGTCCGCTGCTTTTTTGAAATGCTCATGCAGGCTGGTAGCCGCGAATTCACGCTGCTCATCGGTCACAGCATCGGCCTTGCTGCCATCGAGGTTATAACGCTCGGTCGCGGTTTGCATGGCTTTCAGGTAGCGTACTGAGCGGGTATGCATCGACAAAGCACTGCGTAATACGCGGCGATTAATCTCTGGCAGCGCGGCAATCACTTGTTTGTCGATCCCGATCGCCAGCGGCTGGCAGTCACGGAATACCGCAAACTGTTTTTGCAGCTCTTTCAGCAAGCCAAAAGTAGTTGGGGTGGCGGGTTTGGTTTCTGGGGTGGTCATTCGATCAACGCTCGTCAAACAGTGGTTCTGCGAGCAGGCATTCTAGCAGATTCGCTTGCGATACCAAGCCTTGCAGATTGACGGCCGACTAAAGTCTTATGACCAGCGCTTACGCCGACGACCCAGCAAGGCAAGCGCACCAATCCCTAGTAAAGCCCAGCCCTCAGCGCCAAAGCGCCCCTGCGCCGGAGCAGTAGGCGCTGGGACGACAGTTTTTGGCAAGGCTGGCGCGGAGAGAGACACGCTAACAGCAGCCGGGTTGGCCGCCACAATCGCAGTTGTAGCCGCCACTTCAACCACTGCCGCTTGCGCTTGAGCGGCAAGCACGAAGGCAAACACCACAAGAATCTGACGCATGCTGGCACCTTAACAAAGTAATTTTGTTACGTAATATACCAGCAAGATAAGACAATTGCATTACCAATTACAGTCAGCGTAATGACGTGTAATTGTAGTCACAAACTGCGTCAGTACATTTTCAGCTTTAAATTTATGCTGGTAGCACCTGCCCGAATGCGGTCTGATATTGCTCAGCCAGTTCCACGCGAGTGAACTTGTGATTTTGCCCGCCTTGATGCGCAATCTTGATGCTACCCAGCAATGACGCCAGCCGACCGGTCGTGGGCCAATCCCAACCTTGTAGCAAGCCATGCAATAAGCCGGCCCGGAAGGCATCGCCACAACCTGTTGGATCCACTACGGCCGTCGCCGGTACAGCTGGGATCTGATGGCAGACGCCATTGGCATAAATCTGCGCACCTTGCGCGCCCAACGTAACGATCAAGGCTTCAACCTTGGTGGCCAACTGCGCAATACTAAGTCCGGTGGCTTTGCTGAGCATTTCAGCTTCGTAATCGTTGAGCGTTAAGTAGCTTGCGAGCTCAACCAATTCCAGCAGCTCTTCACCGCTAAACATCGGCATACCCTGGCCCGGGTCAAAAATGAATGGCACCTTAGCCGCAGCCAGCTGCCGCGCGTGCTCTTGCATGCCTTGTTTGCCATCCGGGGAAACGATCCCGATTTGGAATGGCTCTTTCACCATCGCTACCGTATTCACATACGACATCCCCATCGCGCCAGGGTGAAAGGCGGTAATTTGATTGTCGTCCAGGTCAGTAGTAATAAAACACTGTCCAGTAAAGCCTTCTTGCTCAGTAATGTAATCGCGACGAATCGCTTGCTGATCCAGCCATGTCGCGTAGAGATCAAAGTCTTTGCCTACAGTGGCCATGATCAGCGGCTCAGAGCCCAGCAGCTTCAGCGTATAGGCGATATTGCCAGCGCACCCTCCTAATTCGCGACGCATTTCGGGCACCAGAAACGACACCGACAAAATATGGATTTGCTCGGGCAGGATGTGCTTTTTGAAGTGATCAGGAAACACCATGATGGTGTCGTAGGCCATTGAGCCGCAAATCAGTGCAGACATGTTTTTCTCCTCAGTGTGGGCTGAATTATACGTGCTGAGATGGAAACACTGGCGTAATTTGCCCAGTACATTCGCTGTTGCAGCGCAACCACGGTCGGCGGGGATTTCTGGCCTTTCGTCGGAGCTGACTTTACGCTGACACCCAGTCTGGGCATAGTGCCAAACATTAGGGAAATTACTTATCCGCCGTTGGTATGCCGCTCGATCTATTCTCGCTGTCTTTACTTGCCATGTTGGCCGCCTGCCTAGGGGCCGGCATGTATCTGGGCCTTGCCCGGGGCCATCGCTCGGAGCGAGGGGTGAGCACGCTGGCGGCTGGCGGCGCTACGCATCAACTCGGCTGGCTGCTCTGGGCGCTCGCCACTTTTAATAGCCACCAATGGCTCAGCTGGCTGGGTGTGCTGTGTCTGTTGCTGGGTCAACTGGTGCTTTTGGCGGGCACCCGCCGCACTTTTGCACGCCCGGCCTTACTGGGCTGGTGGGGGGCCTTGGTCCCCTTGTGGCTGGTGGCCCTCATCATGAGCCTGAGTGGCCTGATTTTGCCGCACCAAGCGCCGCTGCTACATGCGCTATTGCTAGCGCCGCTGGCCTTCCAGATTTCCCGCGAAGCGTTTCACCCCGGTAATGACGAGCATTGGAGCGCTCCCCGCTGGCTGCTGGTCGGCTGCATGCAGGGTCTCTCGCTCACGCTAGCGCTAAGTGCCTTAGGTACCGCCAGTGGTGTGCTATCGCTGGAACGCGCCGCCAGCATTTGGGCAATCCTCGCCTGCCTGATCAGCCTTATCTTGCCGTATAGCTATCAACTGCTGGTGGCGCACCGCCTGCATGCCCGCCTCAGCAAACTGGTGCGCTATGACGCGCTCACCGGGCTCCTGAATCGCCGTGGCCTCGAAGAGCACGCCGGGCGCGAGCTGCATCGCGCCCGCAAGCACAATGGTTCGATGGGGCTGATGCTGATCGATATTGATCAGTTTCGCGTGGTGAACCAGCGGTATGGGTATGGCGCTGGTGATGTCGCACTGAAAAAATGCGCCCGCGAATTGCGCAAAATATTGGGTGAAGACGCCCTCATTGGCCGGATTGCGGGCGAAGAATTTTGCGTATTGCTCAACGATTACAATTCGCAGCAACTGCGTACTCTGGCGGTCGAAATCGAAATGAGCCTGCAGGCGCTGGCGATTGAGCATGGCGATCACTGCTTTCACCTTTCGGTCACACTGTCACTGGTGAAATATGGCCGCCATGGCTATCAGTTTGAATCGCTACTGCAAAAAGCCGAGGAAAAACTGCAGTACCGCAAAGGCAATCTGCGCGGTGAAAATCCAGCGGGTAGCGGCGCGATCACCATCACTCCGGCCGCCTAAGCCCCGCCCGCCAAGTCACGCTTGGCCCGACTTTGCCATAGATCAAGCGGCCACAAACTTAGTGCTAACAATCATTTAGCCGCCGATTTCAGCAGTGGTACAGTAGCCTCAACCTTAACCCGAGGATACGCCCAATGAAATTCGATACGCTTGCCATCCACGCCGGCTATAGCCCCGACCCCACCACCAAAGCCGTTGCAGTACCGATCTACCAGACCACCAGCTATGCCTTTGATGACACCCAGCATGGCGCTGATTTGTTCGATCTGAAGGTCAAAGGCAATATCTACACCCGCATCATGAACCCAACCACCGATGTGCTCGAGCAACGGGTGGCGGCGCTCGAAGGCGGGATTGGCGCGCTGGCGCTGGCCTCAGGGCAAGCGGCGATTACCTACGCGATCCTCACCATCGCCGAAGCGGGCGACAACATCATCGCCACCAGCGCGCTGTATGGCGGCACCTACAATCTATTCGCGCACACGCTGCCGCAATATGGCATCAACGTTAAATTTGTCGATGCAAGCGACCCACAAGCCGCTGCCGCGCTGATCGACGAGCGCACCAAGGCCATTTATTGCGAATCGATCGGCAATCCTTTGGGTAATGTCGTTGACTTTGCCGCCTTCGCCGCCGTCGCCCATGCCGGAGGCGTACCGCTGATTGTCGACAACACCGTGCCCACACCGTACATCACTCGCCCGATCGAGCACGGTGCCGATATCGTCGTGCATAGCCTGACCAAATACATGGGCGGCCACGGCTCCAGCATTGGCGGCATTATTGTCGATAGCGGCAAATTCCCGTGGGCTGAGCACAAAACGCGCTTCAAACGCCTGAACGAGCCGGAGGTCAGCTACCACGGTGTGATCTATACCGAGGCACTCGGCCCCGCCGCCTTTATTGGCCGCGCGCGCACGGTGCCGCTGCGCAATATGGGCGCGGCAATCTCGCCGTTTAACTCTTTCCTGATCTTGCAGGGGCTGGAAACACTGGCGCTACGGATGGATAGACACGTAGAAAACGCGCTGAAAGTGGCCGATTTCCTTGCGGCACACCCGAAAGTGGAATGGGTAAATTACGCAGGCCAAGCAGGCCACCCCAGCAAACCCTTGGTGGATAAGTACTTCGGCGGCAAAGCATCAGGCTTGTTGACCTTTGGCGTGAAAGGCGGTCGTGAGGCCGGTGCACGCTTCCAGGATGCGCTGCAATTGATCACCCGGCTGGTGAATATTGGCGACGCCAAATCGCTGGCTTGCCACCCGGCCAGCACCACGCATCGTCAGCTCTCGCCCGATGAACTGAAACGCGCCGGGGTTTCGGAAGATATGGTGCGTCTGTCGATCGGGATTGAGCACATCGACGATATTCTGGCCGATCTGGATCAGGCCTTGGCGCAAGCCTAAACCATAGGTATATCGCTACAGGCCAATTTTATTAATGCCTGCAGCGATATACCCAGCTAAAACTCAAACCCAGTCTGCCGCAGCGCCGCAACGGCCTGCTGGCAGCGGGCTTCGCCGCGGCCAGCCACCAGCGCAAACGGCACCTGCGCTTGCTCGAGCGCGGTTTGATAGCGCACTAGCAATGCATCGCGATCTAGCGGGTTTTCGCGCAGCGGGTCGGGCTGCCATGGTAAATCGGTGGCGGTGAGTAAATGCAGCTGATAATCCGCAGGCCGCCACAGGGCGCGTAATTCGGCTGGGCATTCGCCAAAGCGCACCTGCGCCCAAATGATGCAGACCAACACACTGGTATCGCATACCAACCACTCCGCCTCACTCGCCAGCTGCTGCTCCAGCGCCAGCTGACCATGAGCAATCGCCAGAATGTCATCCATGCTGTAGCTGGTGCGCCGCTGGGCGGCAAACCATGGGCGCGAAAACTCGGGCACCCATGGCGCGTGCAAAGTACGGGCTAACGCGCGGGCCAGACTGGTTTTGCCGCAGGATTCCGGCCCAACGATCGCGATTTTGCGGGTCATGCCGCCGCCAGCTCACGTTGCCAATTGCGCCAGCCCCATACCGCCAAGCCCGCCAGCAGCAGATACAGCACGCCGGTGATGTGCAGCGATTTGTAGAAATACACCCCGCTGGCCAGCAGATTGAGCACTATCCAGTACGGCCAGTTTTCTAGGCGTTTTGTCGCCTGCATCCACTGCGCCAGTAAGCCAAACACAAAGATCGCTGAATCGAGCACCGGCACATCAGTGGGCAAAAAATGAATCTGCAAATTGGCCACCGCCGCCGTGGCCAGCACGCCCACGCCATTAATCAGCCACCACTCATTGCGGCTGAGGCGCTGTACCGGCAATTTGACCACCGTGGTGGCGTCCAGCCGACGCTGCCGCCATTGCAGCCAGCCATACACCGCCAGCACGGCATACACCGCCTGCAGCGTGGCCTCGCCAAACAGATTAAATTGCGCAAACAGCCACACATACAGCACGCTGGCCACCAGCTGCAGCGGCCAGGTCAGCACATGCGAGCGCGCCGCCAAGGCGATGGCCAAAATAGTCAGGGCAAAGCCGATGATCTCCAAAGCAGTCATCCGGGTTCCTTCCGGGGCAAAAGCGCTAGTGTACCGCGCCCCAGCCAGCTGGCTAGTGGGGCAGTCCGCCTGCGGGCCGCAAATGCACTGTGCTTTGCGTCACCGCAAGTTGCGCCATGATCGGCCCAATTGCTGGCAGCAAGCGGCGTGGCTCACGGTATAATCAGCCCTAACCAATGCGGAAAGATCGCCATGACCCAAGCTGCCCTGCCACTCGCCCAACGCCTTGTTATCAAAGTAGGCTCCAGCCTTGTTACCAATGATGGTAAAGGCCTCGACCATCAGGCTCTGGCCCGCTGGGCCAAAGAGATTGCCGAGCTGGCTCGCCAAGGCAAACAGGTGGTGCTGGTGTCGTCTGGTGCGGTCGCCGAAGGCGTGGCCCGTCTGGGCTGGAGCAGCAAACCCACTGCCATCCACGAAAAACAAGCGGCCGCAGCGGTGGGCCAGATGGGCCTGTGCCGCGCGTACGAGGCGGCTTTTCAGGCGCATGGCCTCACTTGCGCCCAAGTGCTGCTTACCCACGAAGACCTGGCCGATCGCACCCGCTATCTGAATGCTCGGTCAACCTTGCTGACCTTATTGCAGCTGGGCGTGATTCCGATCATTAATGAAAACGATACCGTGGTCACCGCGGAAATTAAATTTGGCGACAACGACACTTTGGGTGCGCTAGTAACCAATCTGATTGAGGGCGACGCGCTGGTCATCCTGACCGACCAGCAAGGCCTATTCACCGCCGACCCGCGCAAAGACCCAGCGGCCCAGCTGGTGCAATTTGCCACCGCCGGCGATGAAAGCCTGGAAGCAATGGCCGGTGGCGCCGGCTCTAGCGTCGGCACCGGCGGCATGTACACCAAAGTGATCGCCGCCAAACGCGCCGCGCGCAGTGGCGCGGCCACCATCATTGCCTGCGGCCGCGAAGCCGATGTCTTAACCCGCCTGGCCAAAGGCGAAGCCATTGGCACCCAGCTCACCGCGCACACCACCCCATTGCATGCCAAAAAACAGTGGATTGCCGATCACCTGCAGCTCAAAGGCCGCGTCACGCTGGATGCCGGCGCCGTACGGGCGCTGAAACAAGGTGGATCAAGCCTGCTGCCGATCGGGGTGATCGCCGTGGACGGCGAATTTTTGCGCGGCGAGGTCGTGAGCTGTATTGATGCCAGCGGGCAAGAAATCGCCCGCGGTCTGATCAATTACAGCTCGCAGGAAACCAGCCGTATTCTGCGCAGCCCCACCGGCCAAATCGAAGCCAAGCTGGGCTACATTGATGAAGCCGAGCTGATTCACCGCGACAATCTGGTGATTTCCTAAGGTATTGCCCGCCAAGCCTTAATCAGCAAGCTTTACACATCAATACAAGGGTGAGGTATGCAAGATCCGGCGCAATTGGCCCAGCTGGCCCGCAGTGCAGCGCAACGCAATGACTGGGCGGCCGCCGAACAGCTGATGGCGCAAGCCCTGGCACTCGCGCCGCAGGTGGCGCCGCTGCACCTCAATTACGGCAATATCCTCAAACAACTGGGCCGGCTCGATGCTGCCCGCAGCGCCTACGAGCACGCCCTGTACTGGCAGCCGGATTGGGCCGATGCACATTACAATCTGGGCAATCTGGCACTCGCTCAGCACGACCAACTGGCCGCGGCCGAGCATTATCGCGCGGCAATCCGCAGCCAGCCCGACTATCTGCCGGCGCATTACAGTCTGGGCACCATCCTGACCAATCTGGGCCAGCTACCCCCCGCCCACCAGCATTTTGCTACCGTGCTGCAGCGCGAACCGCAGCATCTGGATGCGCTACACAATCTGGGCCGGCTGTATCGCCGCGAAGGGCGGCTGGACGATGCGCGCGCCTGTTACCAGCAAGTGCTGCAACTGGCACCCGAGCACGCGCTGGCCCGCTACAGCTTGGGCACCCTTGATTTGCTGCAAGGCCACTGGGCAGCCGGCTGGAAAGGCTATGAGGCACGCTGGGCGGCACTGGGCAAGGCTTATCCGGCGACTCCGCTACCACGCTGGCAGGGCGAAGCGGTAGCGCCTGAGGCAAAGCTCTTGGTGATTGGCGAGCAGGGCTATGGCGATATGCTGCAATTTGCCCGCTTCTTGCCGCAGCTTTGCACGCGCTTTGCGCAGGTGACCGTTTTAGTGCCCGCGGCTTTGCAACGCTTGTTGCAGCAGAGCTTTCCGCAGCTGGAAATCGTGAGCGAGCTGGCGAGCCACGCGGGCTTTACTCACCATATTCCGTATATGAGCCTGGCTGGCGCTTTGCAGATTAGCGAAGCCGATCTGAGCGGCGAAGCTTACTTGCAGGTTGATTCGGCCGAGGCGGCCCAGTGGCAAGCGCAATTAGCGCCGGGGCGCAAAATTGGGCTGGCCTGGCAGGGCAACCCCCAGCAAGTGGATAACGGCTGGCGCAGCATTGCGCTGAGCCAGCTAGCCCCCGTGCTGGCTCAGCCCGGTATTCAGTGGTGCAGCCTGCAACATGGCCACACCGCGCCGGCGCCGCTGCGGAACGACTTGCAACACAGCCCCGATTTCGCCGCCACCGCGGCCTATCTGCAGCAGCTGGATCTGGTGATTACCGTCTGCACCTCGGTTGCCCACCTCGCCGGCGCTCTTGGCCGCCCCACGCTGCTGCTCTCGCGTTTTGACGCCGACTGGCGCTGGCAAGTACAGCGCAGCGATAGCCCCTGGTATCGCTCGATGCAGATTATCCGCCAGCCGCAATTGGGGGACTGGGCGGCGGTGGTCGAACAAGTGAGGCAAGGGCTAGCAGCAAAGGCATAAAAAACGCCGCTGAGTGCGGCGTGGTATTTAATCTAGGGTCTCTAGAGTGCGCTCAGGCACCGGGAAATCAAAGCGGCGTTTGATCAGATCGGGGTTGTACGACTCAAGGAAAAAGCAAAAACGATCCGTCAGCGCATACTGCCACTGATTAAATCCACGCGTAATCTGCTTCCAGTTCACGGTTTTACCTACCGTCCAGGTTTGGTCAGGTTTGCCCCAAGCATAGGCACGATACTGCCCAGAATTGCAGTGCATCCCCTCGTAAATAACGCTTTTACTAGCGCCACTACCCGGCACAACAGCCACCACATACCGCACCACCTCATCGGCGCCGGGGGTCACTGAATCGAGCGCCAGATAGTATTTGCTGGATTTATTGCGCTCAGGAAAGCTAAATTCCTGCCATTTCTTCAGCTCGTTTAATTTAGGCGGCTGAATCAGGGCATTATCTTCTGCGGGAATTTCGGGTGGTTGATCAGAAAACCAATCCCAGAAATCGGCTTTACCACCTGTCCGTGGATCACGATTTGCGCCATTGGGGCTATTGGGCCCAGCCCAGCTGAGCGCCGAGATACTAAAAATAATCGCCAGAGTACATACTGAGCGCATCAAGATGATCCTTGTGTGGGCGACCGCTGGCCGCCGATTAATGCTCGATCCGCACAATGCGCACCGCTTCTCCTTCGTGTTCGCTATACCAGGCCGGCTGCAGCGTCACGTGGTCGATATGATATTGGCTCTCCAGCATCTCGTTCAACTGTAAAATCATCCGCGGCCAGTCGGCGGGCTCGGCGATGATCAGATGGGCGGAGAGTGCATTGCGCTTACCGCCGATATTCCAGACATGCAAATCATGGACTTCGCTGATGCCCGGCGTGGCTAGGATGGTGCGGGCCACGGCTTCTAGATCGACGCCATCCGGTACGCCATCCATCAATAAATGCGTCGATTTACTGAGCAAGGCCCAGGTCGAGCGCAGAATCAGCAAGGACACCGCAATCGAGAGGATCGGATCGATCGGCTGCCAGTTGGTAAAATAAATCACCGCCCCTGCCGCAATCGCGGCTACCGAGCCAAGCAAATCACCCAAAACGTGTATCAGCGCGGCGCGACTATTGAGATTGTCGTGATCATGCGAAAGCTGCCAGGCGGAAATCACATTCACCAGCAAGCCGATCACCGCGATCACCATGACCCCCATGCCATTCACCGGCGCCGGATGCAGTAAGCGCTGCACCGCCTCGACCATAATCCACACCACCAGCGCAATCATGGTCAGGCTATTGATCAGTGCGCCAATCAGCTCGGCGCGTGCATAGCCATACGATTTGGCCTGATTGGCCGGGCGCTGGCCAATCAGATTGGCGATCAGCGCCAACAGCAGCGCGGCGCTGTCGGTCATCATATGGCCGGCGTCAGAAATCAGCGCCAATGAATGCGCCCACCAGCCGCCAATCAGCTCGACAAAGGCAAAGCCGAACGTCACCACCAGTGCAATCAGTAGGCGTTTTTGCGAGCTGGGCACGCCATGATCATGATGATGATGGCTGTGATCGTGATGATGATCGTGGCAGGCATTGTGGCCACCGGGGCGATCGTGTGGATGCTGATGCAATACACCATCGGGATATTTCTTCGCCGTATGAGGGGTATAGTTCGCCATGCACTGTTCCATAATCTATTTCAAGATATACCCATGCAGGTATACCTAAACAGCCCACCCGCAGTGGTGCGAGGGCTTGGCTACAGTAGCACAGCTGGGCGTGCACCGGGCTGCGCCAGCGCAAAGCGCTACCAATCACTGGCTAGCGCCCAAGAAAAACGGCATCAAGCTGAGCTTGATGCCGTTGGTGTTTCGCTAGGTCAATCAGCCTGACTTAGCAGGTTTCTGGCGTACAAAATGCTGCGCTCGGTGCGACCGCCGCAGGCGTCAGCATAGCTAAGGCGCTCAAGGCCTGAGCAAACGCCGCCGGCTGCCCCAGGAACGGCCCGATATCGAGGACTTGGAATCGCCCTTCCCGCTCCAGCAATAGCGAAGGAAAACCGCGCAAGCCATGCTGCTGCATCAGCTGTTGCGTAGCGCGATAATGCGCCTCCACATCGCCAGCCAGCTCAGTCATGGCCGCGCTAAAGGCCACACTATCCAGGCCCAGCGCCGCTGCATGTTGCAACAAGACCGTGCCTTCGGCGATCCGCTCGCCTGCGGCATAGTGGGCGCTTTGCAAGCGGGCCAGCATCGCCCGCCCCAAGCCGGCCAGCTGCTCGGCCGCCAATATCGCCAAGGTAGGTGGAGTGGAATCAAACACCGCGCTGCTATCGCACAGCAAGCCATCAAAATACGCCGCGCCAAAGGGCTGGCCGGTCAGCTCGGCAATCCGCCGATCATGCGGAATCACATAATCGCGCAAGGCCGGGCTCACACTTTGCCGGTTTGCACCGGCCATCATGCCGCCCGGATGCAACACGAGCTGTACCGTAGGCAAAGCGGCAGCGGCTTCGATCAGCGGAGCGGCGGCATAACACCAGCCACACAGCGGATCAAACACATAATGCAGCGTGAGTTGCGGGCTTACCATTGCATTTCACCTTTGTTTACTTTGGCGCCGATCTCCAGCGCGATCCCCAAGCCGGCATCTGGATAAGCTTTTTTCATTGCCTCAATCAGCGCCGCGCCGTTGGCAGCTTGCGGCAATTGTTGCTCGAATGTTTGCAGGTAAGCCTTGGTGTAATCGATGGCGCTGATATCCATTTTCGCACCAGCCTGCATATGCCCAGGCACGACCACGGCCGGTTTCAGTGCGGCCATTTCATCCAATTGGGCAACCCAAGCTTTGCGCTCGGCGGCCGATTGCGTGTCGGCAGTCCACACGTGCAGGCCATTGAGCACACCCACATTGCCAGCAATGGCTTTGATCGCCGGAATCCACACATACGGGCGGTGCGCCAGCGCGCCAGTAGTACCGCGAATCTCGACCGCTTGGCCATCAACGCGCAAAGTGGTGGTGTTTAGCGCTTCAGGCACCACCGGTTGCACCGGGGCATTGGCCCCCATTTTTGGGCCCCAGAAAGCCACTTTGGCAGGCAATTTGGCCTTGATCTTGGCCAATACGGCTGGTGTCGCCACCACTTTGGCCTGTGGGAAAAATTGTTTCAGCGTTTCCACGCCGAAGTAGTAATCCGGGTCAGCTTGGCTCACCAGAATGGTGGTCAGGGTTTTGCCGCTATCGAGCACATTGGCAGCAATTCGCAGTGCATCGGCCTTGGTAAAGCCGGCATCGATCACCAGTGCTTCTTTCTGGCCGTAGACGAGCGTGGAATTCACATGAAAGCTCGCGCCATCAGCGTTATACACTTTCAACTGCAGCGGCGCCGTTTCGGCTTGGGCCGCGCCAAAGGCCAAGAGAAAAGAAGCGGCGAGTAAAGTTTGACGTACCATGGTGCAATCTCCTTGCATTTCGTTCGTGATTGAATGGACGCCAGTTTAGTTGCATGAGCTGCGCAGATAAATCGGCTAAACTGCGCAATATTGTTGCAAAAATCGAGCAGATAGCGAGCCAAGATGGACCGACTCACCGCAATGAAAGTGTTCTGCGAAGTAGCCGCCAGCGGCAGCTTTAGCGCCACGGCCGACAAGCTGGATATGTCGCGCGCCATGGTGACCCGCTATATCGCCGAGCTGGAAGACTGGCTCGATGCGCGCTTATTGCAACGCACGACCCGCAAAGTCACCCTTACTGATGCGGGCGAAAGCTGCCTGCGCCGCAGCCAGCAAATGCTGGCACTAATGGGGGATATCGAAGAAGAAACCGCCCGCCATGATGGCGAATTGCGCGGCCAGCTGCGGCTAACTAGCAGTATGTCGTTTGGCTTTGCGCACCTAGCCGCTGCCCTCAGTGATTTTCTGCAGCAACACCCGCAGCTGAAAATCGATCTGAACGTCAGCGACCGCACCGTCAATCTGGTTGAAGAGCGCATCGATCTGGCGATCCGCATTAGCAGCGAGCCCGATCCATTGCTGATCGCCAAACCCCTCGCTAGCTGTCCATCTGTCTTGGTCGCCGCACCGGGGTATCTGCTTGCACACGGCACACCTACTGAGCCTGCAGCCCTTACCCACCACCGGTGTCTGAGCTACGCCAATTTTGGCAAAAGCCGCTGGCAGTTTCAGCGCGGCGAGGAGCAGCAAAGCGTGAACGTCAGTAGCCGCCTCAGCGCCAACGAAGCCACAGTGCTGCTGCATGCGGCCCTGGCCGGTGGCGGTATTGCCTTGCAGCCCACGTATCTGGCGCAGCCCTATCTGGCCGCGGGCCAACTGCAAGCAGTGCTGGCCGATTGGGCCGTGCCGGCAATGACGATTTACGCGCTCTACCCTTCCCGCCGACATTTATCGCCCGCAGTGCGGGCTTTACTGGATTTTTTACATGCGCGTTTTCAGGCGCAACCGTGGTAAATGACAAATGGGTCAATTAGCTTGCCCATACAGCGAATCCGCAATCGCCGCCCGCGCAAAATTGCCACAAGCTAGCAATCAGACCCGCCGACCAGCCTAATCCTGGTCTATGCTGTGAGGTAGATTCTCTGCACCTGCCGCGCTCAAAAATGCGGCCTACTCGGGAGTGTGTCAGCAATGCCGATCAAGTCCAAACTTCTCCTCGCCTCGCTGTCTGTCAGTGTTCTGGGCATTATCCTGGCCTGCTGGGCTGTTGCCGGCTGGGGCTGGTCAGGCTGGAGCGCGGTGGCAGTCTTTGGCGTGTCGGTCGTGGTGCTGCAAGGGGCACTGGCCCATTGGGTGCTCAAACCGATGCAAGTACTGCTCGACTCGATGGCTCATCTCTCGGAGGGCGGTGGCGATCTGAATAAACGCATTCCGGTACACAGCGAAGACGAACTCGGCGAAGCCGCCCGCGGCTTTAATGAATTTGCGACTGCTTTGCAAAACACCTTCCGCGAAGTGCAGCGCGATATGGAAGGCTTGTCACTGGGCTTAAAAGAAATCACTGCAGTCACCGGCCAACTGGTGAAAGACAGCCACACGCAGGCTGATTTTGTCGCCGCTTCGGCTGCGGCGGTAGAAGAAATCACCGTTAGCATTACCCATATTGCCGATAGCGCGAACGAAGTGGATGAAGTGGTGGCCGAAACCCAGATGATTTCTGTCGATGGCGCGCACACCGTACACAGTGTCTCAGATGAAGTCGCCAAGATGCAGTCATCAATCAGCTCGCTGAGCACTGCGATGGCCGATCTGGGGCAACGCTCAAAAGAAATCGGTGGCATCGTGAGTGTAATTAAAGACATCGCGGAGCAAACCAATCTGCTCGCGCTGAACGCCGCCATTGAAGCGGCCCGCGCCGGCGAACAGGGCCGCGGCTTTGCCGTAGTGGCTGACGAAGTCCGCAAACTGGCCGAGCGCAGCGCCAAAGCCACCGTAGAGATCACCGAACGGATTAGCTCGGTGGCTAAAGATACCGATGCCGCACTGAAAAACATGGATCAGGCCGCCAGCGGTGTTCGCAATAGCGTTGATCGCGCGCAGGAAGCCAGTAATCTGATGCACGATATCGGCAACCGGATGCAAAACGTCGTGGAAGTCGTACGCAGTATTGCCGATGCCACCCGCGAGCAAACGGCCGCCAGCACCACCATGGCGCAGTCATCCGAACAAATCAACGCCATGACCCAGTCTTCCGACTCGGCGCTGCAGCAAACCAAACGTGCGCTGGAAACCCTGGATAATCGCGCTCGCGAATTAATGGCGTCAGTGGGCAAATTCAAACTGGAAGACATCTCGGTACTGCATGGCTGGTTTGCCGCGAGTGGCTTTCGGGCGGTCGCCGATATCAAAGCGCGGCTGAATAAAATTGGCCACCACTGGAGTGACAACCACAGCGGGAAGGATGTCCCCGGCATGCTGAAAAAAGCCGTCGAGGAGGGAAAACTCCCTACCGCGGCCGCGATTGGCGGGGTAAAAATCCAAGCGTGGGCAGGTAAAGGCATTCTGGCCAATCTGGACGAGCTAGCCGCGCGTCAGCGCTGGAATCAAATTTTACCCCGGGTGCTGGATGATCAGATGCACGGCGATGGCCATTATTGTGCGGTGCCACTGGGGGTCGCCCGGGTCAACGTCATTTGGGCCAATGTCGGCTTGCTGCGCCGGGTTGGCGTGAGCCAACCGCCACGCAGCTGGGAAGAATTCATCAGCCTGTGTGAAAAACTGCAGGCGGCCGGGATCACTCCAATCGCGCACAGTGAGGTGAAATGGCAAGTTGCGACGCTGTTTGAAGCAGTAGCACTGGGGATGGGCGGGGCTAAATACTATAACGATGCCTTCAGCCGGCTTGATCCGGCCACCTTGAGTGGCCAGCAAACTATTCAGGCGCTGGAATTATTCCGGCGGATCAAACCCTTCTGTAGCGAAGACCCGGTAGGCCGCGACTGGAATCTGGTTTCTGCTGACATCATCAATGCTCGCGCCGCAATGCAGCTGATGGGGGATTGGGTCAAAGGTGAATTCGACACCGCCGGCAAGCAGGCGGGCACCGATTATTATTTCTGGCCCGCGCCCAACCAGGCTGGTGAGTACAGCTTTGCTGCGGATACCCTCACCATGTTCCGGCAAGATGATCCGGCCCGCGCAATTGCCCAGCGTGACTTTGCCGAGCTATTGATGAGCCCGGAATGTCAGATCGCATACAACCATCACAAAGGCTCAATCCCCGCCCGTACCGACATCGATCGCAATCAGCTCGATGCCTACGGCAAAGCCTCGGCGAACGACTTTGCCGATGCGGCACAGAAAAATACGCTAGTGCCATCATGGGCCCACAATATGGCAGTACAAGATGATCTGAAAAAGGCCTGGATCGAAGTGGTGTACGAATTCTGGAATTCCCCCACCATGACCGCCGCAGCCGCGGCCAGCAAACTGGTGGCCGTTGTACGCCGCTAAACGCTGATTGCAGAAATGAGTCACCCAACCAAGCCACAGCTGCTGCTGTGGCTTGGTACTTTAGGGCTTTTTGGGTAGCCACTGGATGACGCTGATGGCGTCTTCCAGCTGGCGCAGCCGACTCTGCCGGCGCGTCAATTCGGCTTGCAGTGCGGCCAACAAGGCGACTGCACGAAAAGGTTTACCTGCCTGGCTCGCCAGCGCCCGTGCCACCATCTGGGCATCAACTTCCAGTAGGCGGGTAGCCTCGGGCAAGCTCACCGCCTTGGCCGAGGTGGGGCGGCGACTTACAAAGCTAATCGCGTAGGCCTGCTCATTCAGCAATACGACAAATTGCTCGTTGTGCGGGCCTAACTCCCTACGCAGGGTTTCTAGCTCGGTAATCTCGGTGCGGATCTGGGTGGCCAATGGCATGGGGCACTCCTATGTTGCCGCGATTAAAGTCAATTCGCCCCGCCGGGTCAAGACGGCGGTACGGCTTTTGGGGGCTACCGCGGCGAACAACGCTGCCCTTTATCTCAAGCCAGCATAATTTTACTTTTTGCATCAGCAGCTTGTAACTATAAACAAGGCATGCCAAATCCATATTCACGCCTACTGCTCAGTTGCTTGCTGTGCGGCCTCTGCTGGGGTTCTTCGGTCTATGCCGAACAGCCGATCGTGGTACGCTTTGCGCCCGAAAAAGACTACGGGCCATTTATCTATGCGGATCAACATGGCGCCATCCGGGGTTTATCGGCCGAAATGCTCAATGCCCTGCTCCCGTATGCCGGCCTAGAGATTCAGTATTTACCAGCCCAACCGCTGGCCAGTATTTTGCAGCAAGTACAGCAGCAACAAGCTGACCTAGTTTCATCATTGCGCCCCACCCCCGAACGCGGCCGGCATCTTGGTTTTACCAGCCCGTATGTGGCAGTTCCCGCTGTACTAGTAACGCCCGCCAGCCATAGCGATGCCAATTTGCAGGCATTAGCTGGCCAGATTGTGGCCGTGGGTCAAGGCTATGCAGTGGAAGAATATGTCCGTCGCCGCTATCCACAGGTAATCTGGCATAGCGTAGAAAATGATCAGCAGGCGCTGCAGCTCCTCAACGAAAGGAAGGTCAGTGGCGTGGTTGCAGATCTGGCCAGTGTGCTGTTTATCCAGCGCCAATTTAGTCAAACGGCGTGGCATATTGGTGGCTCAATTGGTTTTCAATATGAATTAGCTTTTGCCTATCGGAAAGACCGTCCTGAAATCGGCGAGCGCCTTAATCACGCGCTGCGGCAATTACCCAACACCGAGCGCGAAGCCATCTTGCAGCGCTGGCTCACCGCCCATGATTTAAGCGCCCCGACCCCTTTGCAAGAGCGTCTGTTATTGCTGGGAGTCATGCTCCTTGCGGCGGCGGGCCTGATCATCACCATTTTGCTGCTCAGGCCGCGCCATGCCCAACTCTAAACGCACTCCAGCGCAGTTGTGGTCAGCACAAGCCAAGCTGATGCTCGGCTATTTTTTACTGGCCTATCTGTCCATCCAGCTATTTCGGCATGGCACTAGCATTGCGGTGATCTGGTTTGCCAATGGATGGGCGATTATCGGTCTGGCTGACCTGCCCTATCGCAATTGGCCACGCATGCTGGCCGCCATCTTAATCAGCCTCTTGGCCGCCAATCTCGCCTCGGGCGATCATCTCGCCACTGCCATTCAGTATGTGCCGGGTAATCTGGCCGAGATTTTGCTCGGGGCATGGCTTGTGCGGCGGCAACGGCTGCGAACCGGGTTTTATTACTCGGTAACCGGTGTGTTGCGCTTAATGTATCAGGCGGTATTTCTACCGGTGCTGTGTGGCGCCTTGGTGTCTGCGCTGGTGTTCTGGCTGCAAGGTCAATCGGTCGGGCATCTGCTGCTGCATTGGGTGGAGGGGAGCATCATTGGCGGCGTAGCCATGGTGCCGCTCTGGTACTGGATCAGCCAGCATGGCCTGCTCGCCCTGATTGCCCGCGTGTGGCGCCTAGAGTATTTTGCCCATCTGCTGCTAACGATCGGCATCGCGATACTCGCGCCGTTGAGCATTCCGTTTCCATTTATTTATGTCAGCTTACCGCTGTTTCTGATTGCCTATCGGCACGGGCTGGCTGGCAGTGTGTTGGCCAATGCACTGGTAGCGCTAACGATCAGCACCGAAATCAGTTTTGGCCTGCTACTACCACCGGCAACTGTCTACAACTGGGGCTTATCGCTGCTCTACATCCCGGTATTGGCCACGCTGATTCCGCCGCTGCTACTGGCCATTGCCCTGGATATGCACAAGGCTGCGGGTGATGCCCTGCAGCTGAGCGAACAGCGCTATCGCTCGCTGTACCAAAACACCCCGGCCATGCTGTTTTCATGCAGCGCAGAAGGCGAGATCAGCAGTGTAAATCAGCTCTGGCTGGAGCGCATGCATTACACCGCGGAAGAAACCATCGGCCGCCCGGCCACCGATTTTCTTACCCCGCTCGCGCTCAGTATCTGGCGCCAAAATCTGTGGCCGCGCTTGCTGGAAACCGGCCAGTGCCAGAATGAACATCTGCAACTATTGAGCCGGCAAGGCGAAGTCATCGAAGTGCTGATGTCCGCCGCGCTAGAGCGCAACCGCCGACATGAAATCACCCGGGTGTTGGTGGTGCAGCTCGACATCACCGCCAAGCTCAAAGCCGAACATCTGGCTTATCACGACACCCTCACCAATCTGCCCAACCGGCAATTGTTTAATGATCGCCTCAGCCAAGCTTGCCAGCAGGGTTTGCGCCATCACACCCCATTTGCGGTGGCCTTTGTTGACCTGGATCGCTTTAAAGCAGTGAATGATCAGCACGGCCATAAAGTCGGTGACTTGCTGCTGATCGAAGTAGCCAAACGTCTGCAGCTGGCCACTCGCAGCACCGACACGGTGAGCCGGCTGGGTGGCGATGAATTTGTACTGCTGCTCAGCGGGGTAACGCAAGGTGAAGAAGCCCAGCAGCTGGCGGAGAAAATCGTCACCTCGCTGGCCGAACCCTATCACTTGGCCGGCCACACCTTAGCGATCTCGGCAAGCTTGGGGTTGAGCTTCTTTCCACATCATGGGCAAGACCCAGCCACCCTGTTACGCCTTGCCGACGAGGCGATGTATATCGCCAAAGGCAACGGTAAAAATGGCTTTCACTGCCATATCCAGCATGGGTATGGCCCGAGCTAGCTTTTAGGCCTGCGCGCGGGTGGCCAACCAGGCCAAGATCCCTTTGGCGGCCTGTCGCCCAGTGGCGAAACACGCGGTGAGCAAATATCCCCCGGTCGGCGCTTCCCAATCGATCATTTCCCCGGCCACAAAAACGCCCGGGCAGGCTTGCAGCATCAGGCCGGCATCCAGCGCCGCCCAGCGTACACCACCGGCAGAGCTGATCGCCTCATCCAATGGCCGTGGCGCACGAATCGGAATCGGCAACGATTTAATCGCAGCGGCCAGTGCCGGCCAGTCTTGCAGCTGGGGCTTACTCAACAGCTCATGCAAGAGCGCGGTTTTTACGCCTTCCAGTTTCAATTTGCGTCGCAAATGATTGGCCAGCGAATCGGCGCCGCGTGGCTGCTGCAAGGCCGCCAAGATCTGCGCCTCGCTGCGCTGCGGCAGCAAATCCACATACAAATGCACCGGCTGGCTAGGCGCCGCCAAGAGCTGCTCGCGCAACTCGCGCGATAGCGCATACACCAGACTGCCCTCAACGCCACCAGCAGTCAGTACAAATTCGCCGGCTTTTTTTACTGCACTGGGGCTCGTGGCCGCCGCCACAGCTTTCAAAGGCGCGCCGGCGTATTTGTCGGCCAGATAGCTGGACCAGCCCACATCAAAGCCACAGTTGGCCGGCTGTAATGGCGCCACAGCGACACCCTCTGCCGCTAACAGCGGCACCCAGCGGCCATCCGAGCCCAGCTTGGCCCAGCTACCGCCGCCTAGCGCCAGCAGCACCGCGCTAAAGCGCCGGGTGATTTCACCCTCAGGCGTAGCCAGCCGCAATTCGCCCGCAGGCGTCCAGCCCAGCCAGCGATGGCGTACATGCAAGCGCACCCCTTGTGCTTTCAGGCGGCTTAGCCAAGCGCGCAGCAACGGCGCGGCTTTCATTTCGGTCGGGAATACCCGCCCCGAGCTCCCCACAAAAGTGTCGATACCCAGCCCATGCACCCATTCGCGGACGGCCTGGCCATCAAATTGCCGCACCATCTCAGCCAATGGTGCCGAACCCGCGCCATAGCGCTGGATGAACTCGGCACACGGCTCGGCATGGGTGATATTCATCCCGCCCACACCGGCCAGCAAGAATTTGCGCCCCACCGAAGGCATGGCATCAAAGACTTCGACCGCGACCCCGGCTTGCGCCAAAACCTCGGCAGCCATCAGCCCCGCTGGGCCGCCACCGATAATGCCCACCACGGGCGCTGCTGTTTGCATAGATTGTGCTGGCCTGCGGCCAGCCCTGTGAATTGAAGTTCGAGAAACCGATTATGGCGCGGGCGCGGCCAATTCGCGCTGAATTTTCCACTGGCCATGCTCACGCACCAGCCAAAGGGTTTTGCGATTGCGCTCACGCAGCAAATTAGAGCGATAGTCCTGCACAAAGCGCACTTCGGCGGTATCCAGCTGCTGCGCCACAATCTCAACGTCGCGCAGGCGGATCTGCACAAACTCGCCCGCCAGCACGCGCTGCTCGCGCTGGGCGCGCCATTGCGCCAGCGTTAAGCCACCCTCCGGGGTGAAGGTGTCCGCATAGCTGGCCAGATAAGGTTTGAGCAGTTGCTGCTGCCAAGCGCTAGACCACTGCTCCAGCAGCGCATCGATGGCTTTGGCCGATTGCGAGCGCAGCAAAGTGGGGCTCTCCGCCGCCCATGCGGCCGACTGCAGACTGATCAGCAGCGCGCTGCTGCAGGCTAGGAAAATCTTACCCATGTGGGGTCCTTTCACGCGTACGGCCTGCGTGTTTGCACCACCAACACCGGTACGACAATCTAATTGACTCATTGTGCAGTCTAGCCACGCTGGCCAGAGCACACCTTACTCTTGCAGCTCACAACACAGAAATTGCGCTTAATAATGCGGCGGAATCTCGTCGAATAAGCTGCGCGGCGCGGCGGCTTCCGCCGGCGCCTGGTTTTCCTGCAACAGGCGCACGGCCGCCACCAGCTGATCAATCTGCCGCTGCTGCTGGGCCACCAGCTTGTTCAACTCATCCAGTAAATCGTCTTGCAAGGCGAGACGGATTTCCAACTCGGTGAGGCGTTCTTCCATCTTGGGTTCTCCTGCATTGCATCGATTGGCCGCCTGCGCACAGGCAGGCGCATTGTAAGCCAAGTCGCGGGGCGGCGACTACCGCCGGGCATCTTGGCACATTACGCTGCCAGGGTATCGCCCCAGAAGCATTACTGATTAATACACACCGAGCAATACCCATAGAAAAACCCCGACCAATGGTCGGGGTTGCTGGGCTCAGACTCACCTACCCGCTTATTGCGGCAGTGAGATTGTCACGCGATCTTGCGCCGGCACGGGCAGATTCGGGTTGGCTTTGAGGTAGCTTTCCATTGCATCGATGTCTTGCGCGCCGCCCAAGATATTGGTGCCCTTGGTCAGCACAGTGAAGTTATCACCGCCACCCGCCAGGAAGTTATTCACCGTAATGCGGTAGCTGGCCGCAGTATCAATCTGCACCCCATTGAGCTTCACGCTATTGCGCAGCACGCGCTGACCAGCGGCGCGGCCTTTATCGTAGCTGTAGCTAAAGCCGTTCGATACGAGCAGAACACGGTCAAACGGCTGGTTGTTGGTGTAACCCACAAACTGCTGCTCCAGCAATTCGATCAGATCAGCCCCAGTGACTGTCATCGACACCAGGGTATTGCCAAACGGTTGCACGGTAAACAGCTGACCATAAGTCACCGAGCCATCCTTCGCGGGCGTCAGATCGGCACGCACACCGCCCGGATTCATAAAGGCGATTTGCGCGGCGCCCAGCTTAGCATCTTTGGTCGCGGCCAATTGCGAATCGGCAATCACATTACCCAGTGTACTTTCGCCTGCTTTATTGGCAGATTTGCTCAACGGGCCGGCCAAGGTACCGGTGATGCGGTCTTCCAGCGGTTTAATCAGCGCTTCGTACTTGCTCACCAAGGTGCTCAAGATGCCGTCTTTCGCCACATCATTGGTCACCCACAGGTTTTTCGCGCCAGATTTCACCACATCGCGGGTTTTCGGATCGAGCTGCAGATCGATCTCGGACACCACACGGCCATATTGGCTGGCACTGGTCACCAGTTTGCCATTGATCTGGCAGTTATAGGCTTGGTGGGTATGGCCCGAAATCACCGCATCCACAGCTGGGTCAAGCCGCTTGACGATATCAACAATCGCGCCCGATACGCCTTTACATTCATTCAGGCCGCCGGTTTGCGTGCCGCCTTCATGCACCAGCACCACAATCGCTTCGATGCCGTCTTTTTTCAGCGTCGGCACCAGCGCATTCACGGTATCGGCTTCATCTTTAAAACTCAACCCTTGCACGCCGGTTGGGGTCACGATGGCGGGAGTGTTTTTCAGCGTCATACCAATGAACGCCACTTTCACACCACCAAAGCTCTTCACCTGATACGCCGGGAACAATGACTTACCGCTGGCATCGTCAATCACATTGGCGGCCAGGAATTTAAACTTAGCGCCTTTAAAGGCACCGGCAGCGCTACAACCATCTTTCGGATGGCAGCCACCGTTTTGCATCCGCAGCAGCTCTTCACGGCCGTCATCAAACTCATGATTGCCGACGGCATTCAATTCCAGGCCAATTTCATTCATGGCCTCTATGGTCGGTTCATCATGGAATAGCGCCGAAATCAGCGGGCTGGCACCGATCAGATCACCGGCCGAGACCACGATATTGTTCGGGTTTTTGGCTTTCAGGGTTTTGATCCAGGTGCCCAGATATTCCACCCCGCCTACGGCCACAGCCTTGCTGGCATCCGAGGCATCTACGCCTTTGGCAGTGCCCGGCTTGAGGTTGCCGTGGAAATCGTTAATCGCCAGAATTTTGACGTCGATCGGGCCCGAAGCCACGGCCGCTGGCGTAGCAGTTGGGGCAGGTGTGGCGACTGGATTGTCGGTCGCTCCACCGCAGGCAGCGATGGCGACAGGTAATGCAGCTAAAGTCAGCATTTTGTGTAGTTGCATGCTGTTGTCTCCCTATGATGAGGCGACCACAATATGCGATTAGCATGACAAAAATGGGGCGATTCGATGAACTTAAAACGACCGTTTCATGACAAGACCGAGACTTGCTAATACAGGGTATATAGCCACAGCCCATGCATTAGCTAGGCCTGATGAAGATACACCGCTAGGTATGCCGAAAACGCGCAATCAGCCATAGGGTAATCAACACAAACAGCAAATTACTACTGGCCGAAAACACCAGCGCCCAGCCCCGGCCATGCGCCAACACTTGCACCAGCGCATAAAAAGTGGCGATCAGCGAAGACAAAGTCCACACCGCCCATGAGCTCAGCGCAATATTGGCACTGGAACGCGAGCGCCAGAGCGTGCGCCATTGCGGCAAATAGGCCAGCAAAGACAGTACGCCCACGCCAGCTTGCAGCACCGTGGCCCCTTCAAGAATTAATTTATTGATGGCCATGCGCCAGCCTCGTCATCCGTTTCATCCTCGAATGACTGCCCTTGGTACGCGAAGTTCGCCTCTGCTCGCCAATTTCCAGCAATAAGACAAAGACATAGCGCGCTACCAAGCAAGCCCCCGGGTGTTTCACCATCACCACAGCCATTCAGCTCAGGCTTAACCCTGCCGATAAATCAGCTAAGCTAAAGCAAGCCCACGACGAGTCCGGCCATGAATCAAGCGATTACCGACCGCGCGCAATGGATCAGCTATCTGGCCAACCAGCCCACGCCCATCCTTGCCCACACCCAGCAAGAGATTCGCCATTTTCAGAGCGAGATCGACCAGATCGGTTTGCATGAGATCAGCCAGCTGATCCGCCATGATCCGCTGCTCACGCTACATATCTTGCGCTATCAGGAAGAACACCGGCATACCCGCCAAACCACCGATGTCACCACCATCGACCGGGTGCTCCTAATGATCGGCGTAGTGGGCTTTTTCCGCGTATTTGGCACTCTACCCACGCTAGAAAACGATGTGCACGCCCAAAAAGCCATGATTTATGGTGCGCACCGCACTTGCGCCCGCGCCTATCTGGCCTCGCGCATTGCCGAAACCTTCAGCCACTATCGGCGCGATATCGAGCCGAAAGAAGTCATTACCGCCGCCCTCTTGCACGACACGGCCGAAATCCTGCTGTGGATGGCCTCGCCTCGCCAGATGATGATGGTAAGCGAGCTTATGCGCTCCAACCCCGGTATGCGCAGCGTGGATGCCCAACACAAAATCCTCGGCTGCCAGATTAATGAAATCCAGCAAGGCTTAGTCGAGCTGTGGCACCTGCCCCACACCCTGCTACACCTGATCGACGATCACTACGCCGACGAACCCCGCGTGCGCTTGGTCCACCTCGCCGTCGGCATGGCCCGCCACTTGGAAAAAGGCTGGGACAACCCCTATTTCCAGGCCGACCTGCAAAACTGCGGCCAATGGTTTCATCTCGAGCCGGCTTTGATCTACAACCACATCCGCGATGTGGCGCTCGATTGCGCCCGCAGCTGGCACTGGTATGAAGAACAACCCGTCGCCGCCATGTTGATCCGCGCCTAAGGCGATCAAGCTAGGCATTCACCCCGCAGCGACACTGCCCGATAGTGCCATTGGCATAGCAGTGAATTCCTTGTAGAATCTTACCTGAAAATTAAAATAATATAATCAGTTACTTATACAAGGAAGCGGATACTCAAATGAAGACACAATTGATGGCCGGCCTCATTACCTTGGCCAGTGCAGTGAGCAGCCATGCAGCCCTCGTTAATCCGGGCTTTGAAGATGGCGTAAATGAGTGGTCACTGGCTAGTGTGAACTCAGTCGTAAGCAAGTCTCTGGGCAATTTTGCGGCAAGCGAAGGTCAGTATTTCCTCAATATGGCGGGGGATGATGTTCTGACCCGTTCATTTTACGGTTCTGACAATGGTCGATTTAACTTCGACTTTGCAATCACCAACGCACAAGGCGTAGCCGCTAGCGGTGAAGTTGGCGTATTTGTCGGCGGCCAGCAGTTAAGCAGCTTCACTTTCAGCGGTAATGGCTGGAAATCTGTGAGCTGGTTGTTGCCAACCAATTTCAACGATGACGTTGAAATCCGTCTGATTAATCCTACCGGCCAACAACGCTTATTGATTGACAATGCCAATGTAGCGCCTGTACCTGAACCAGAGACCTATGCGCTGATGGGTCTAGGTCTGGTTGGTCTTTTGGCCGCACGTCGTCGCCGCACTAAATAATTATCCCGGAGAATACGCATGAAAAAATTGAGCGCTTTGCTCTTGTTGGCATTGGCAGGCCAAGCATCTGCAGCCGTTCTGAACGGTGACTTTAGCAATGGTCTGTCTGGCTACACATCGCGTGGCAATGTGTCGGTAGTGCAGTCATTCGTAGATGCGCAAGGTCGCAACTGGACTCATGGTGGTAATTTTGCAGTCCTGAATACCAACACCACTAATTCAACGGCTAACTTCAGCAACAGCGCAACACCCAACTTAACCACTGGTAGTGTTCTGACTAAATCGGTCAACATCAAAGCTGGGGACCGCGTTTCATTTGATTGGGCCTTCACTACCAGCGATTACAAGCCCTTCAATGACGTTGCCCTGATCTTGGATAACCAAAATCGTCGTTTTGAGCTATCTAGCGTGGCACAAGTTGGCAATTACGGTAGCAGCGGCTGGCGCACCCTGAGCTTTGTCGCGCAGAGCAACTACATTGGTGCAGTACGCTTTGTGGTGAGCAACCAAGGTGATTCAGTAGTGCATTCGCAATTGCTGCTGGACAACCTGCAAGTGGCCCCAGTTCCTGAGCCTGAAACCTATGCGCTGATGGGCTTAGGTCTAGTTGGTTTGCTGGCCGCCCGCCGTCGTAAATCGGCATAAGCTGGCAAGACAATAAAAAAGCCACCTCACGGTGGCTTTTTTATTGTAGCGGTCACAACTGCGCGCTTAGCCGCACTGCACGGCCAGCTGTTGGCTGGCGATGGCGGCGGTTTGGCGCAGCACGCGATGCAAGGCGCGATCGCGTGATTGAGGAACGGGTTGCCAGTCGGTCACCGGTTTACGGCGGCCGCCGCGACAGATCACGATTTGAAACCAGCCTTCCATTTCCTCGGCCCGGGCTGCCGGGCGTGCTTCAATATTAAAATCAAACATGTATAAACGCTCCAAGTGGGCGCTTGCACGGGTTTTCTGGTTGGAAAAATACTGTGTTAGCGCCGTCAGCCATCCACGCCGGATGGCATAGCACCAATCGAAGAGCACCAGGTTCGGTTCGAACCCAACCCGGGTTGGTCCGGGTAGGCCATGGCTGACAGTAGAGGGGGCTGTCACCAGCGGGCGTTTTAGGTAGATCGGCAGGGCCGATTTGCGAAGATAAACTTGCTTAACACATCATGCCTTTAGCGGCACTTTGCAGGATGTGCTCGATCAATTGAGTGCCGCGAGTATGCCCGATCTAAAAAACACTGTCAAATCATTACTTTGGCTTTTATAAGCCACCCCGAACTACCCTGCCTGCCATGCACTCGCCCACCCGGCTTGCGGTATAGTGAAATGATTGCGACTCTGTGATCGGGCTACCGATGAATGAATCTGATCCGATAGGCGGCGCCTTGGCCCGCCTGCAGCGCGCGGCCGATAGCCATAAAGGCAGCTTTGGCAGCATAGCCATTCTAGGTGGCGCGCCGGGCATGGTGGGTGCGGCGCTCCTGGCCGGCCGTGCGGCTTTGCACATGGGCGCCGGTAAAGTGTGGCTGGGCTTGCTGGACCCGCGCCCCTACTGCGATTGGCAACAACCCGAGCTGATGCTGGGTAGCACCGCGCACGCTTTGGCCCAACCCTACACCCATCTCGCCTGCGGTATGGGCATGGGTATTAGCCCGCAAAGCGCTGAATTATTAGGCCTGGCACTCAATACCCCCACCCCTTTATTGCTGGATGCAGATGCACTGAATCTGCTGGCCAGCCAAGCCCATTTGCGGGCGCAATTACAAGCCCGCTGGGCGCAGGCTACGGTGCTCACGCCGCATCCGGCGGAGGCGGCACGGCTGCTGGCTTGCACCACTGCCGAAGTACAGGCTGATCGCGTGCAGGCGGTGCAGACTTTAGCGCGTGAATTAGGTTGCACCGTGTTGCTTAAAGGCCATGGCACCTTAATCGCCGATCCAGATGGGCAAATCAGCCGCAACCTCACCGGCAATCCGGCTCTGAGTAGCGCTGGCCAAGGCGATACGCTGGCAGGCATGATCATCGCGCTGGCCGCGCAAGGGCTGACGCTGGCTGAAGCGGCGCGGGCGGGCGCTTATCTGCATGGCGCGGCGGCTGATCGCTGGCGCGAACAGCATCCCGCCGGCATTGGTCTCACCGCCAGCGAAACCAGCCTAATCGCCCGGCAAATCCTGAATGAAGATGTCATAAAAAATTCATCAAACGGCAACACATGAAGGGGATAAGGAAAGGGAAAATCCGGTCATAAACAATTTATACCGTTTTACCTTTTCTTTTTTGGAGTCGTGCCATGACGAAAGCAGCCCCAGCCAATACCGCGTCAACAGCCCCAAGCACCACCACCACCCGCCGCCGCCCTGCCGCCCGTAGCGCGGCCAAACCGCGTGCCACCGCCGCCAATACCCAGCCAGAAGCACTGCCAGCCGCCGCTGAGGTGGTCGCCGAAGTGGCTGCGCCGGCCGTGGTAGCCCCGGTAGTCGCAGAGGCTGCATCTGCCCAGCCGGCGGCCGCCGAAGCCAGCAGCAAAGACAGCAAGGCCGGTAAGGCCGCTCGTGGCAAAAAGGCCGAGAAAAAAGAAAAACTGGTACGCGATAGCTTCACCTTCCCTGCCAGCGACTACGCCCTGATTGCCAGCAGCAAACAGCGGGTGATCGCCGCCGGTGTGGAAGTGAAAAAGAGCGAAATCGTGCGCGCCGGCCTGTATGCGCTCAGCCAGCTGGATGATGCCGCCCTGCTCGCCTTGGTGGGCCAGCTGGAAAAAATCAAAACCGGTCGCCCAAGCAAGAAATAAGCGCCCAAGCAACACGCCGCCCGGCTGGCGTATACCAGACGGGCGGCTTGTTTAAGACCAAGCTTTGCTTGCCAGCGCACCGCAGCGCTCAGTACTTCGGTAAAGCAGGTTGACGGGTTTTCCACAGCGAATACAACACCCCCGCCGCCAAGAGGCCAAAGGTCACCGCCAGCGACAGGGCGGCAGGCACTTTGCCATCAAAGACGAAATCCCCCAGGAAGATTTTCGAACCGATAAACACCAGCACCAGCGCCAAGGCGTATTTCAGGTAATGGAAGCGGTGGATCACCGCCGCCAGCGCAAAATACAGCGCCCGCAAACCTAAAATCGCAAAGATGTTGGAGGTGTAAACGATAAACGGATCGGTGGTGATGGCAAAAATCGCCGGCACACTATCCACCGCAAACACCAGATCAACCAGCTCCACCATACACAGCGCCAGAAACAGCGGCGTTGCCCACCACACCTGCTTATCGCTGCCTGCCGCCGCCGGGGCGCGCACAAAAAAGCGCTGGCCGTGTAGTTCATTGGTTACCCGCATATGCCGACGCAGGAAACCCAGCAGCGGGTTCTGGGCCAGATCGGTATTTTGCTCACCGGCAAACAGCATTTTCAGGCCGGTGAAGATCAGGAACACCGCAAACACATACAGCGTCCAGTAATACTGCGCTACCAGCGTAGCCCCCAGGCCAATCATGATGGCCCGCAGTACAATCACGCCCAAAATACCCCAGAACAACACCCGGTGCTGATACATCCGTGGCACGGCAAAGTAGGTGAAGATCAGCGAGATCACAAACACATTATCCAGCGACAGGCTTTTTTCGATCAAAAAGCCGGTGAAATACTGCATGCCGGATACGGCCCCCAGATACCACCACACCCAGGCCCCGAACAGCAGGCCGGCAGCAATATAAAACGCCGACAGCTGCAGGCTTTCACGTACGCCGATCTCGTGGTCTTCCTTATGCAAGACCCCCAAATCAAACGCCAGCAGCCCCAGAACAATGGTGACAAAGGCTAACCACAACCAGAGTGGCTGCCCCAGCCATACCCCCAGTAGTATCTCCATGATCTTCACTCCACAATTAGCTTAAAAGGATATACCCCATCAACTTCGTAGCACGCTGCGCGCAGTGCGCGGCTGGCCTGGGATCGGCTGCACCGCATACCAGTCGTATTGCCAGCAGGCCATGGCCCGCGAAATCAACACCGCCTCGCCATCGGCCAGCCAGCCATCGGCATCCACCACCCCGAGCATAGCGCGCAATAGTTTCACCTGTAGCGCCGGGTCATCCACCTCGGCCAGCAGGCGATCCAGCAAGGGGGTGTCCAGCTCGAGGTGCCCCACCGCTTGGCCGGGTAGGTATTGCAGCAGGTCATCGCACAGGTCTTGCAACACCTGCTGCAATAAAGGCTCACTGATGCCTAATTGGGCCAGCAGCCGGCTTTCGCGCACGGCGGCGAGTTCGGCGGGGTCTAGCCCCCCGTCCGACAACAGGGACAGGGCCAGCAAACGACAAACTGCTTCATGACTATTCACAGCATAACGACGCATGGTGGTTACTCCTGAGCTGGGGAAAAACCGGTTGGGTCAGATTTAGTAACCCAGCCCAAGCGGGCTGGCTACCGGGGCAAAGCCACGGCTTTGCCGCACGCGGCGGCTTACCGTGCGGCTGGCCCGATCGGTGGCGCGATTAATCGCAAACAGCTGATCGGTGGCCACATCTTCGATAATCACATCGGGAATCTGATGCAGGCTAATCACCAGCTGGCAATGCTGATCCACCCCGCCGCGCGGGCCATTCACATCAGACAGGCGCACGGTCACTTTACGGATATGGCTAGCCAAGCGCCCAAGGCCAAACTCGATCTGGCGGGCGATATGCCGCTGCAGTTTTTCATCCAACGCAACGCCTTGGCTACTGATTTCGATTTTCATGGCATGACTCCTTTGCAGAAACAATCCGAGCTGGATATGGGTCAAATTTAATGCCGCACGCCAATAAATAAAAATCGTATATTCTTGTTTCTAACTTCAGTTTTTTGGAATAATCGCCGCCATGAACCAATTAAACTACAAGCACTTGTATTACTTCTGGGTGGTGGCCCGCTCGGGCGGGGTGATTCGCGCCAGCGAACGCCTCCACCTCACCCCGCAGGCCATCAGTGGCCAGCTGCGTGCGCTGGAAGAGCAAATCGGCCAGCCGCTGCTGCGCCGCGATGGTCGCCAGCTGGCGCTGACCGAAACTGGCCGGCTGGTGCAAAGCTATGCGGATGAGATGTTTAGCCTCGGCGAAGAGCTGCAAACCGCGCTGGCCGGCGGGCCGCAAGCCTCGGTGCAGCGTTTGCGGGTAGGGATTGGCGATATGGTGCCCAAAACGGTGGCCTTTGAGCTCTTGCAGCCGGCGCTGCAGCTGGATGAGCCACTGCGGCTCATCTGCCGTGAAGGCCAGCTGCTGCCGCTGCTGGCGGAGCTGGCGACGCACAAACTCGATCTGGTGATTGCCGATCGGCCCGTGCCGCCCGAAACCAATATCCGCGCGTTTAATCATTTGTTAGGCGAAAGCACGCTCACATTGATGGGCACCCCCGCACTTTGTGCGCGCTGGCAAGGGCCACTGCCGCAGGCGCTGCAGGGCGCGCCGCTGTTATTGCCGGGGCCAGATGCCGTAATTCGCCCGCGGCTAGAAGCCTGGCTCGAACGCGCACAAGTGCGGCCGCAGATTGTGGCTGAATGTGATGATGGCGCTTTGCTCAAGGCCTTTGGCAAAGCCGGCGCCGGCTTTTTTGCCGTGCCCACCGTGCTGGCCGCCAGCATCGGGCAGGAATACGGCGTGCAAGCGCTGGGGGTGATTAGCGAGCTGAAAGAGCAGTTTTATGCCATCAGCGCGCAGCGCCATCTGCGCCACCCGGCCGTGGTGGCCGTGACCGAAACGGCCCGCCAGCATTTGTTTGCCTAAGCACCGGCTGGCGGTGCGTGGCCGGGGCGCTTTAGTGCGCCAGATGCATTTGCTGGCGTTGTGGCGCGCTGCTTTTTTTCTCGCTGCTTTTGCCTTGCTTGCCGGCATAATCGCTGGCCAACAGTGCTTCGGCCGCCTCTGCCGACATACCCCCCTCCTGTAACCACACGCCAACCAGCTTGGCCAAGCGGTCTAGGGCGATACGGTGGGTAGCATCGGTATGTTGATACAGCCAATCGCTCAGCGCCATAAAGCGCTCGAACGGCTCATGGCCCAAAATCACCGGCAGCGTATTGGCAAAGCGGCCCGAATTGGCCACCAGATCCCAATAGCGGGCAAAGCGCACTAGCCGCTGCATGGTCGGAAAATCAATATCGCGGTTGGCCATGATGGTGTACGGCGGATACGGGTCGTACACCATCGCAAATTCAGCGGTATGGCGAATAATCGGCGTGCCGCGCAGGCGTTTCAATATCCCAAACTGAATCTCATGCGGGCCTATGCCCACCAGCTGATTAAAGCCGGCGGCAAAGCTCTCTACCGTTTCGCCCGGCAAGCCGGCGATCAAATCCACATGCAAATGCGCGTGTGATTCCTGCATCAGCCAGCGGATATTCTCCGCCGCCTTGGCGTTATTCTGCTTGCGGCTCACCAGCGTTTGCACCGCCGGATTCAGGCTTTGTATCCCGATCTCGAATTGCAAAGTGCCCGCCGGAAACCGCCGAATACTGTCTTTGAGCCCATCGGGCAAATGATCGGGCACCACCTCAAAATGCGCAAACACCGGGTCCGCCGGGTTGGCCGCCAGCTTATCGAGGAAAAACTGCATAATCCGCTGGCTGGTTTTGATATTCAGATTAAAAGTGCGATCCACAAATTTAAACAGCCGCGCCCCGCGCTGATACAGCGTTTCCATCTCGGCCAGAAACGCATCCAGATCAAACGGCCAGGCGGTTTTATCCAAGGCCGACAGGCAAAATTCGCACTTAAACGGACACCCGCGTGAGGCCTCGACATACAAGGTGCGGTGGCGAATATCTTCATCGCTATACAGCTGATACGGCATCACCAAGTCGCTGAGCTGCGCCTGCACGCCGGCGTGAATTTTCATCAGCGGCTGTGGCCCCTGCAAAATCTCGCGGCATAACTTGGGCAGCGTCACCTCGCCCCAGCCGGTGATCACATAATCGGCGTCTTTCACAATCTGCTGCTCGGCGCTCTCGTACGATACCTCAGGGCCGCCGAGGATAATTTTCACCTCTGGCGCAATGCGCTTAAGCAGCGCCACCAGCCGCGCGGTTTCTTCCAAATTCCAGATATACACGCCAAAGCCGATGATCTTGGGCTGCCGCGCCAGCAGCCGCTCGGCAAACTCGGTGGTTTTGCCGCCGATCACAAATTCCACAATCTCGGTCTGCGCCTGCAAATCGCCCATATTGGCCAGCAAATAGCGCAAACCCAGCGAAGCATGGGTGTAGCGGGCGTTGAGCGTACAAAGCAGGATAGACATGGGGGCAGATCGCGAAGCAAAAGCGGTATTTTACGGTGTTACGGCCAGCTCGTGGCTGGGGATTGCTCAAAGGCGGGTGCGCTTAGGTCGATGGCCGATTAACGATTCGCATCTCGGCGTGCCAAGCATCGGTGGCTCAGATAAACTTGGTGACAGACAGCTATCGGCCATAAGCGGACGGACGTAGAATCTAGCGCGATTTTTAATCAAAATTACCGGAAAATAGATGCGTAAATTTATTGTTTCAACCTTTTTATCTGTGGCGTTATTTTCTTATTCTTACGCAAGCTTCGAAGATGGAAAGAAGGCATATTCAACAGGTAACTATGTTGTTGCTCTTCGTGAATTTACAGAAGCTGCCAATAAAGGCGATGCTCGAGCTCAAGGTATGTTGGGTTTAATGTATAACTCTGGAATTGGCGTCAATGTCGATTCTTCAAAATCCATTTATTGGCTAAATAAAGCTGCTGAACAAGGTGATACTTTTGCCCAAGCTTGGATGGGTGTTCAATATAAAAATGGCTCAGGCGTATCCCAAAACTATGAAAAAGCTATTTTTTTTCTAACTGCTGCCGCTAAAAAAGGCCAGCCAGATGCAGAAGGGGCCCTTGGACAGATGTATGAAAAAGGCCTTGGCACTGCGCAGAATTATGAAAAAGCTGCAGAGTATTATATTGCTGCAGCGAAGCAAGGAAATCCAATTGCCCAGAATGATTTGGCTATTTTATATATCAATGGGACTGGAGTTAATAAAGATTATCCGCTCGCCGAACAGTTATTGATTAAATCTGCCAATCAAGGCTGGGATAAGGCTCAGTTCAATTTGGGTAAAATTTATTCGGAGGGTGCGGTCGCCAAAATTAATTATTTGGAAGCTGCTAAATGGTACAGAAAATCTGCCAGTCAAGGTAATTATCTATCTATGAACAATCTTGGAATGCAATATGCAATAGGTAATGGAGTTAAAAAAGATATTGTAGTTGCTTATGCATTATTCTCTTTTTCAACAGAGAAATCAACCAAGGCTGAGGCCGCGAAAAATAAAAATCAGGCCTATGACATGTTGACTGTTACTGATAGAAGTAAAGCAAAAACTCTGATTGCAAAAATGCAATCGCTTGGTATTGACCATGCATTAACAGAATACTTCTGTAAATCTCAGAATGAGCATAAATACTGCAACTAAGCATTTGTCACCTAGTCGGCAGCTCTGGGTCGGGAGCAGCCACCCAAAATCGACAAACAATTGCAATAAAAAACGCCGCAGGCGAAAACCCTGGGGCGTTTTTTATTAGCGAAGGCCCGGCTTATTCGCCTTGGGCGGCCTTGATGTCGGCAACCATCTCGGCCAGCTCACCACTTGCGTACAGCTCTTTCATGATGTCGCTGCCGCCTACGAATTCGCCCTTGATATACAGCTGCGGAATCGTCGGCCAGTTGGCAAATTCTTTGATGCCTTGGCGAATTTCTGGGTCGGCCAGTACGTTCACCGCCGCAAAATTCACGCCCAGATTTTTCAGAACCTGTACCGCGCCTGCTGAAAAGCCGCATTGTGGGAAAGTCGGGGTGCCTTTCATGTACAGGATGACCGGATTTTCGTTCACTTGTTGGCGGATGGTGTCTTGAATGCTCATGATGATTCGCTCGCAAAGCCTGAATAAATTAGTCGGGAATTGTAAAGCCGCTACCCGCCGCTCGCAAGGTGTGGCGACGGAGAGTCGGTCGCCGGCCACCAGCGGCCGCCGCTCACTCGGTCATTGTCGCCCAGATCACGCCAGGTGTGTACTTCGGCAAAGCCGGCCGCCTGCAATAATTCGCGGCAAGCCGCGCCCTGATCCCAGCCATGCTCCAGCAGCAGCCACGCCCCGGCACGCAGGTGGGCCGGCGCAGTGGCAATGATGGTGTGCAAATGCCGCAGCCCATCGTAGCCATCGGTGAGCGCGCCACTGGGCTCAAAGCGCAAATCGCCCTGATGCAGATGATCATCTTCGGCGTGGATATACGGCGGGTTGGACACAATTAGCGCAAATTGCTCCGCCCCCAGCGCGCTAAACCAGTTTGACTCTAGCCAGCGCACCTGGGCACCCAGCGCTTGGCCATTCTGCCGCGCGATCGCCAAAGCATCCGGCGATAGGTCAACCGCACTGACGGTTAAATCGGGGCGCTCTAGCTGCAATGTAATCGGGATACAGCCAGAGCCCGTACCCAGATCGAGCACCGCACCACCCTGCGGCGCGCGGGCCAGCGCCAGCTCTACCAGCAATTCGGTATCCGGGCGGGGAATCAGCACCGCCGGGCTCACGGCAAATTCGCGACCATAAAACTCGCGGCTACCCAGCAAATACGCCACCGGCTCGCCATCGCGGCGCCGCTGCGCCAGCGTGGCAAAGGCCTGTGCCTCGGCTTCGCTAGCCGGCTCATCATCATGCGCGATCAGCCAGGCGCGATTTTTTTGCAATACATGCAGCAGCAATACTTGCGCATCGATCCGCGCTAGGCCGCTGCTTTGCAGTAGTTCTCGCCAGCTTGCCACTTAGTCGTCCCGCGTCAGTACTTCAAGCAATTCAATCTCGAATAGCAAATTGGAATTCGGTTTGATGTGGGCGCCGATCTGGCGCTCACCATAGGCCAGATGCGCGGGGACGAAGAGTTTACGTTTGCCGCCGACTTTCATGCCCATCATGCCCTGATCCCAGCCTTTGATCACCCGGCCGGTGCCGATCACGCATTGAAACGGCTGGCCTTTGGCGACGGATGAGTCAAACACCGTGCCGTCTTCCAGGGTGCCGATGTAGTGGGCGGTGATTAGCGCGCCGCGCACGCAGGTTTTGCCCTCGCCCACGACGAGGTCTTCGATGATTAATTCGGTGCTCATGCTCTACTCTGCGAAATAGCGTTAAGCCGCCGATTTTAGCATGCCGCCGCTAGCCCACCGGCGCGGGAAAGACCAGCGTAACACTGGCGCCACCTAGCCCGCTGCGGCCCAGCTCGATGCGCCCGCCATAGGCCTGCACAATATCGGCCACCACCGCCAGACCAATGCCATGGCCCGCTACACGCTCATCCAGCCGCACGCCGCGCTGCAGCGGGGCGCTGGTATCGACAAAACCACGCCCATCGTCGCTCACCACGATGGTGAGCTGCTCGCGGGCGGCAAAGAGCCGCAGCTCGACTTGGCTCTGCGCCCATTTGCCGGCGTTATCCAGCACATTGCCAATCACTTCAAACGCATCGCCTTCATCCAGCGGCCATTGCAATTCGCCCGCGCAGCTAAGCGAAAATTGCAGCGCGCGCGCGGCGTGGACTTTTTCCATGCTGGCGATCAGCCGCTCGGCAATCGGGCGCAGCGCCAGCGGCGCGGCCAGCGCGGCTTGCCCACGCAGGGCGGCGCGGCCCAGCTGATGCTGCACAATATGATCCATCCGCGCTACTTGCTCGCGCACATGGCGCGCCAGCTCGGCCGATTGCTGCTCGGCGCGCAAGATGGCTAGCGGGGTTTTCAGGCTGTGCGCCAGATCGCCCAGCGCCTCGCGATAGCGTTGCTGGCGCGCGTGTTCTTGCTCCACCAGCTGATTCAGTTGCCGGCTCAGTGGCGCGATTTCGGCCGGGTAAACACCGCTCACCTGCCGCTGCCGGCCGGCCTCGATCTCGCGCAATTCGCCCGCCAGCTGGCGCAGCGGGCGCAGCCCCCAGCGCAGTAGCAAGGCTTGCGCGAGCAATAAACCTAGCGCAGCGGCGGCCAGCCAGCCCCACAAGGCTTGCTGAAATTGTCGGTATTGCTGCTGCAGATTGCGGGTGTCTTCATACACGATAAAGCGCACCACCTGCGGGGTATCAGCCGCCACCCAGCGTACCTGATAGGCTGCCAGCAGATACTCCCTACCCGCCAATTGCAAGGGCTGTTGCAGCCACTGGCCGGTGGCGAGATTGAGCTTGGGCAGTGCGGGCAATTGCGCGGCCGAGGGTGTGCGCCAGATCGGCTGCGGCTGCTGAGGAAATTCGATCTGCCCATACAGGCCCGAATCGGGCGTCACCCATTGTGGCTCGGTCAGATTATTGGGCATTTGCAGCCGGCCGCTACGATCAAGCTCGCTGACCGCCAGCAGCGTATACACGCCGCTGCGCAGCCGCTCAAAATGGCTGAGCTGCAAATGGCTGAGATAAATGCGCTGTACCGTCCAGCCAGCCAGGCAGAAAAAGGTCAGCATCACCACGCTGGCGCCGATGTGCAGGCGGGTGCGGATGGCACTGCTCATGCGTCTTCCAGTGCCAGCCGGTAGCCGCGGCCGCGCACGGTTTCGATCACCACCAGACTGCCATCGGGGCTGAGCTTGCGCCGCACACGGCCCAGCAGCACTTCGATCACATTGCTATCGCGGTCTTCATCATGCGGGTAGAGATAATCGCTGATCGCCTGCTTGCTGACGATATTGGGCCGCGCGCCGACCAGGTATTCCAGCAGGCGAAACTCATAGGCGGTCAGCTCGATGGGTTGGTCAAACATCTTGACCTGCTGCCGCGTAATGTCGATTTTGAGCGGCCCCAGCTGCAAGCCATCGGGCTGGGCTTTCAGCGCGCGGCGCAATAGCGCCATCACCCGCGCGGCCAACTCTGGGTATTCAAAGGGTTTGGTGAGGTAATCATCGGCGCCGGCTTCCAGCCCGGCCACTTTATCTTGCCAGGCCGCGCGGGCAGTCAGTACCAAAATCGGCATGTCTTTGCCGGCGGCACGCAGGCGGCGAATCAGCTCAACCCCACCGAGCTTGGGCAGGCCCAGATCGACAATCAGCAAATCAAACGGGTATTCCTGCGCCTGATACAGGCCATCGGCGCCATCAGCGGCGGTATCTACGCGATAGCCAGCGGCGGTGAGCTCGCGGGCCAGCGCTTCGCGCAGGCGGGTTTCGTCTTCGATCAGCAAAATGCGCATGGCGCACTCCTTGTGCCGGGCAGCTTAGCGCACGGCTCCGGTGGCTTCATCGACAAACACGGCGCGCACATCGCCCGCCGAGGTCAGCACTTTCACGCGCCAGACCGATTTATTGCCATCGACGAATTTTTCCACGTTCAGCACTTTGCCGCCGTTGGTTTTCTGTTGCGCCAGAGCGGCGGCTTCATCACGGCCAACCGCCGCTTGCACCAAGGCACTGGCACTCAGACACACCACCAGAATCGCTGTTTTCCACGCTGTTTTCATCGGTTTATCCTCCAAGATCAGCACATTGTAACCGCAAGCACCATTGGCCTACTGAGATAATTTACACACGCCCAAGCGGGCTTATTTACTGCTCTAGCTCCACCAGCACCCGCACCGGAATCCGCGAGCCGGGCCGGCCCGGATCATAGGCCAGATTGGTGGTATAAATTTGCGAGCGGTATTCATAGCTGACCCGATAATCGCGAATACGTTGCGTGGTATCGCTCACCGGGCGGCAGCGCTGCACCTCGCGGCTGACCGTGTCGTAGCGCGGGCTGGGGTTGTACTGGCTGGCCACATGATCGCCCAGCATGGCGCCGATCAGTGTCCCGGCCACGGTGGCCACATCTTTGCCACGGCCTTTGCCGATCTGGTGGCCGATTACCCCGCCGGCCACGCCGCCTAAAATCGTACCAGCGCTGTTATCCAGCGTATTGCGCGGCACTTGTTCGGTGATCCATTCGCTGCGGCACTCCTGCCGCTCTTGGCGAACTGATTCATACTGCGGCTCGACACTGCGCACGATGGCGTAATCGCGCTGCTGCCAGCGTGGAGTGCTGTTGTTGGTTCGCTCGCCATACCAGCCATCGCTGGCCATGGCGGTGGTGGTCATCAGCGCCAGCAGGCTGGCGCCAAGCAAGGTGGTGGTGCGCATGATGGTGACTCCTCTGCGTGGGTACAGCTGCACTATGCCTCTGACCAGCTGAATCTGCGCTGAACCGCAAATGTGCGCCCGCACTCGGAACTTCACCGCCACCCCACCGCTCAAAGTGGGCAATCAATGTATTTCGATAGGATGCCCATCATGCCTGAACACCGGCCCCGCTTTGCTGCTCGCCATGCCCTGCTCCCCGTCTTGCTGCTGGGATTGCTTACCGGCTGCGAGCAAGCCACCCAGCTCACTCAGCAAGCCGCCTCGTCCGTGGTGGGGATTGTGGGTGAAGAAGTCAAACGCCAGACCGATGGCGTGATCGAGCAAGTGGCCAGTGATGCCAATGAAGTGCTACAGCCACTGGGCGTGGATACCAATCAGCTGGCCAGCGCGGTTAAACAAAAAACCGGGCAACTGGTGCAACAAGTATTAAGCCCGCAAGCCGATTGGAGCACGTTACTGCAATTTAAAGGCAAATTCCCACAAGATATCGGCCTATTTACCGCCGTTAGCCCCATCATGCCGGGGCTGGAGCAGATTTTGGGTGATCAGCTGCCCGCTTGGCTCGCCGCGATGAGCGCGCCCAGCCCGCTGCATTACGACAAGGTGCTTTACCTGATTGGCAATAAGCCCACCGCCGGCAAGCCGGATACCGCATGGCTGATCATCGATCCGGAAAACCGCAAGCTGCAAGCCGGGCTGATTCAGCAAGGGCAAGTCAAAACCTTTAGCAGCGCCGGCGAAGCCCTGCACCAGCCGGCCGAAGTACAGCAACACATTCAGCAATACAGCAAGAAATAAGCCAGCAAAAGGGTATCGGCCGCCAAGCATTACCTTGCATGGCCTGCAGCCCAATACCTAGGGCTGGATATGAATAAAGCCCGGTCGGTATAAAAAGCCCTGCACCAAATCCACGCCCAGCGTGCAGGCCATCGCGCGCTGGGCTTCGGTTTCGATGCCTTCCAGCACGGTTTGTTTGCCGGTGGCTTGGGCATAGGCAATCAGGCTGGAGATGGCGGCGCGATGGAAGGGGCAATGCAAAAGGCTGAGCCAGCTGCGATCAAATTTTAGGCAATCCACCTTGATCAGCAGCGGCAAAGACAGCATCGATTGCGGCGCGCCAATGTCATCCAGCGCCAGCGGAATACCTTGGCGGGCAAAATCATCGGCCATTTTGATGCTGCGGCCGGCGGCGCTGATGTCGCTGTTTTCAATGATTTCGAGCACCACATCGCCCCGGCGCGACAAGAGCTGCAACAGCGGATGCATTTGCTCGCCTTCATCGGCCACCTGATACACATCGGGGTCGAGATTCACAAACAACGGTAGCGGCGGCGCGTAATCGAGCTGCAGCTGCTTCATCTGGTATTCGGCCTGAAACATCGTCAGCGGGCTATCGTGCAGCGCATGAAAGACCTGATCAGTACGCAAAATCTGGCCCTGGGCATCGTAAAAACGCGCCAAAGCTTCATAGGCGGCGATTTCGCCGCTGTGCGGATTGATCAGCGGCTGATATTCAACACCGAAACGCTGCTGCCCAAGCACATCGAGCAACAGGCTGACCGGAAAGGCAGACATAACAGACAAACACTACAGCAAGGGGGCTAGCAGCTTAACCCTAATTGTGTGACCCGCGCCACCTTTATTGCACCGTATAGCTTGCAAATGCAATCTGGATAGTGCTTGCAGGGCAATACCCCAGCACTAGCGTACCGGCCAATACCAGGCGGGCCGCTCCAGCGCACTTTGCCCTTCGATCTGCGTTTCGCCCAGTTCCTTCACCAAGGTAATCACCTGTGTTTCACGCTGACGGCTTAAAGCGGTTACCAATCGGGCGGCATGACTCACCACAATGATCTGCGCCTGGGCGCTGGCGGCCACAATCAGCCGCCCCAGCGCGGGTAGCAAATCGGGGTGTAGGCTAGTTTCCGGCTCGTTCAGCACCAGCAATTCCGGCGGGCGCGGGCTGAGCAAAGCCGCGCAAAGCAATAAGTAACGCAAGGTGCCATCCGATAATTCGGCAGCCGCCAAAGGCCGCAGCAGGCCGTGCTGCCACATGCGCAGCGCAAAACGGCCATGCTCGATCTCAATCTCCAGCCGTGAGCCGGGAAAAGCATCTTCAATCGCCGCCGCCAGCTCATCCCCCCGCCCCAGCTCGCGGATGGTCTGGATCGCCGCGGCCAAATCGGCGCCATCATGCGCCAATATCGGCGTATAAGTGCCCACTTGGCTCTGCCGGGCGGGTGCCTGCGCATCGCTACGCAAATGATCATAAAAGCGCCAGCCGCGCATCCGCTCGCGCAAAAGCAGCACTTCGGGCGCGCGCAACGGGTCGGCGCACTGCGCAAACAAACTATCGTAGGCCGGCAAATGCCGGCTAAGCACTTGCCACTCGCGGCCGCTGCGCACCCGGCACAAGGCATTGCGCCGATCGGCCAGCACCGCCGCTTCGCGCAGTACCGGGCCGGCCCAGATACATTCGCGCTTGATCTGCGGATCTTGCCCAAACAAGGTCGTGCTATCGGGCGCGGGCAAACCTAGGTCAATCAGATAGCCATAATCGTCGGCGGCAAAGCCCAAGCGCAAGGCGATGGTGTCTTGCCGGGTCGTACCCTGAATCGGTACTTCGCCGGCCTTCATCGCCCGGCTAATGGTTTCGGGCCCAGCCCATAACGTGGCGGCAAAGCCGCCTTCCTGCGCCAGATTGGCCACCAGCCGCCCCTGCGCGCTCTCGGCCAGCAGGCGCAAAGCGCGATAGAGGCTGGATTTGCCGCTGCCATTGGCGCCGGTAATGACATTCACCTGCGCCAGCGGCACGATCAGCTCGCGCAAAGAGCGGTAATTGGCAATCGCCAAGGTTTGCAGCATGGTCAGCCCAGCCAGAATAAGCAGCCTTCAAGCATACCGAAAGCCCGCCCACAACGCAGCCCGCGCGGGCAAACTTATCCACATAAAAACAGCAAAAGGTAATTTTTATGAAAGCTATGAAATAACTCACACACATAGCCTCCAGTTATCGGCGTAGAAAAATTCGCGCAGCATATTTGGTGTAGGATGCCCTGCTTATAACAAGGAGATGACATGCGCAAACCGATCACCCCGCTGCGTGCAAGCGGCCTGTTGTTATTCAGTTTAATTAGCGGCTCGCTCTGGGCCGCCAGCCCCTGGCAAGAAGGCCGGCAATATCAGGCCGGCGAAGAAGTGAGCTATCAGGGTCAGGTGTATCGCGCGCGCGTAGCCCATGAGGCCATTAGCGGCGCGAACTGGAATCCGCAGCAAGCCGCCTCGCTGTGGTTGGCGCTCAAAGCCAGCCCCGCCCGCGCCACCAGCACGCCCGCCGCGCCCGCCAATAATGGCGCCGCCGGCAGCTGCCCTAGCGTCTGGAGCAGCAGCGCCACCTATGTGGGTGGCAATCAGGTGAGCTACAACGGTCGTCTCTATCAAGCCAAATGGTGGACGCGAGGCGAAATCCCCGGCACCACCGGGCAGTGGGGCGTGTGGCAAGATCTAGGGGTATGTGCGGCTAACCCAGCCGCAACAAGCACTCCAGGCAATACCCCCACCCCAGTCATCACAAGCAAACCAACAGCAACCCCGACCCTCGCGCCAAGCGCGACGCCGAAACCCAGCACCGCGCCAAGCGCCAGCCCCAAACCGAGTGCGAGTCCGAGCATCAAACCAACGGCAACACCCACCGTTGCCCCGACCGCAACACCCAAACCAACTGCCACACCTACCGTAGCACCAACGGCTACCCCTAAACCGACGGCAACGCCAACTGCAGTCCCCACCGCAGCACCAACGGCCAGCCCAACGCCAGCCCCAAGCGCAACGCCGGTACCTAGTAGCGGCTTGGGTTTAGTGATTAATGAAATCGCCAGCGACCCATACGGTAGCGGCAGCTGGCTGGAAATCCGCAACGACAGTGCCACCAGCATTAATCTGGCCGAGCTGGGCCTGCGCACCCGCAATAACAGCGGCACGCTCACCACCTTTGCCCTTGGTAGCGGCACGCTGCCCGCGCAGGGCATCTTGGTGCTGGCCGCCAGCACCGGTGCCGCCGGGCAAGTGAATACCAATCAGATCCGCTATCTGGGCAGCAGCAGTAACTATCCGCGCTGGAGCAGCGCCGGCGGCGCACTGGAGCTGCTGCGCAATGGCCAAACCGCCGATTTTGTCCGCTTTGGCAGCAATAGCGATGCCGCCAGCAGCGCCAACAGCTGGAATGGCAGCAACGCGCCGGCGATCAGCAATCAGTTTGGCCATGCCTTAGTTCGCTATTTCACCCAAAGCAAAAACACCCGCAGCAGCGCAGACTGGACCAATGTGGCCTTCTCGACCCCGGCCGGGCGCAATGATGTGCCTGCCAATGCCAACGACGACGATGGGGATGGCATCCCCAGCAGCGCCAAAGTCGCGGGCGGCACTTATGCCGGGCTGGATTTATACAGCATGGGCGCCCGAGCGGGCCGCCGCACGATCCTGATTCAGGTCGACTACATGCAAAGTAGCGATGAAGGCGTAAAACCACAGCGCGAAGCCCTGCAAGCGGTGGTTGATGCCTTTGCGCGGCGCAATATCGACGTGCTGTTTGATACCGGCAATCTGTACGCGGCCGGCTTTAGCCCAGTGAATTTCAATCTGGGTGGCGGGAAAGCGGTGCCGTTTGCGGCCTGCGTGGATCTGAGCCCACCCGCTGGCTGCAGCCGGCTGGCCGATTACAAAGCCAACAGCATGGATTTACGCCGCCGGCAGATTTTCCACTATCTGCTGATGGCCAGCAGCCGCAATGCCGATGGCAGCGCCGGCTCATCGGGCGTGGCGGAAATCAATGGCAATGATCTGGTCGTGTCGCTGGGCAAATGGGGCCTCAATAGCAGCACGGCCAGCAATCGCTACCGGCTGATCAATTTCCAGGCCGGCACCATCATGCACGAGCTGGGCCATAATCTGGGCCTGCGCCATGGCGGCTTTGAAAACACCAATGACAAGCCTAACTACTACAGCATCATGAATTACCTGTATCAGTTGCAGGGCTTGGGCCAGAGTGCCACCAGCTCCGGCGCGCTGCAGCGGTATTATCTCAAGCGCGGTTATTACAGCCTCAATAGCTGCAGTATCGAAGGCAGCCCATGCGGCAATACCTTCCGCATTGATTATTCCGATGGCAGCGGCGAGCGCCTGAACGAAAGCGCCCTGCTCGAAAGCGCGCTAATCGGCCGCGGCAGCAGTGCGGGCCTGTATGCAGACTGGAATAACAGCCGCACGCAAGATGGCGCAAGCTACGCCCTCGATCTGAATGCCGATGGCAGCATAGGCTATCTGCAAGATTACGATGACTGGGGTAATATCAATCTGCGCTTTGCCCGTACTAGCTCGGGGAATGCCGGCGTAGCCATGCTGCGCAGCTTCAGTGCAGTGAGTGAGGTACCGGCCTCGAAAGCCTTTATGCATGACGAATTTGAAGCGGCCGAAGAGCATGCACCCGATGCCAGCTTCTTTGCCGAGCTGCAGCAGGCTTCCCCTTATCGCCCATAACTGGATCTCGAATGACCAAGTCAATCAACTTGACGTGTGCCCTGGCCAGCCTGCTGGCTGGGGTGTGGCTGGCCAGCCCGGCCAGCGCCGCACCCTTGCAAGTACACAGCACGCTGCAAATGGGCGAGCAGCTCAGCGGCCCATTGCGGCAGTTCAAACAGCGTCAGGGCCGCCTGCAGGTACAGGTGGGTGAGCAACGCATGGAAGTCAGTCCTCTGCCCGTCCGCTGGGCCGTGGCCCCGCAAGGCCTCACCGCCACGCTGGCGCGCCGCGCTCATCCGGCGGGCCCGCAGGACTGGCTGACGCTGGAAGGCCAAGCCCGCGATGGCCAGCCGCAACGCTGGCTGCTGGGCCGCAATCTCACCAGCGGCGTAGCGCTCAACCCACAGCAGCAGCTGGTGTGGCGCGATGGCGCGCTGCAACTGAGTGATGCCCAAGGCGGCCTGCAAGCGCTGCCGGCAGATGGCGTGATTGGGCGGCAGGGCCAATGGCGGCAATGCCTGCAGATTGTTGATCTGCGCGTACCCGCCGCCGAGACTAGCGACAGCGAAGTCACGTTTGATCTGCTCTCGTGGCCCACCAAGCAGGCCCGCTGCCGCTAAGCGCGATCGTCACGCCAACAAAAAAGCCAATGGTGTTTACCCATTGGCTTTTTTTATTGCTAGCGCCGCTTTACATCAGGAAAATCGTCGCCAAGCCCAAGAAGATAAAAAAGCCCAGGCTGTCCGTCATGGCGGTAATCAACACCGATGAGCCATAAGCCGGATCGCGACCCAGTTTTTGCATGGTCAGCGGCACAAACAAGCCCACCAGCGCCGCCACCTGCAGATTCAGCATCATCGCGCCCATCATCACCAGGCCCAGCGAGAGCTGGCCGTACAGCGCCCAGGCCATCACCCCGAGCACCCCGCCCCACACCAGGCCATTGATCACGGCAATACCCAGCTCTTTGGCCACCAGCAGCCGCGAATTGCTGGTGGTAATTTGCCCCAGCGCCAGGCCGCGGATAATCAGCGTGGTGGTTTGCGTGCCGGTATTGCCGCCAATGCCGGACACAATCGGCATCAGCGCGGCCAGCGCCACCAGATGGGCAATGGTGTCTTCAAAGGCGCCAATCACCCGGCTAGCCACAAAAGCGGTACAAATATTGATTGCCAGCCATGGCCAGCGGTTTTTCACCGCTTTGCCCACGCTGGAAAAGAGGTCTTCTTCTTTCAAGCCCGCCAGCGACAGCACTTCGGCTTCGGATTCTTCCCGGATCACATCCACCATCTGGTCTACGGTGATCCGGCCAATCACTTTGTGATTGCTATCCACCACCGGCGCCGACACGAGGTCATAGCGCTCGAAGGCCTGCGCCGCCGCGCCCACATCATCAAACGGCTGGAAGATCACCACATCGCTGGCCATTACCCCGGCTACGTATGCGTCTGGATCGCTCACCAGAAGCTTATTCAGGGGCAATACCCCCTTAATGATTTCATCATCATCCACCACGAACAGCTTATCGGTATGGGTGGGTAGCTCATCAAAGCGGCGTAAATAGCGCAGCACCACTTCCAGCTTCACATCGGCACGGATGGTAACCATGTCGAAATCCATCAGCGCCCCGACCTGATCATCGGTGTAGGACATCGCCGATTGCACTTCCGCGCGATCGTCGGCATCCAGCGTTTGCAGTACTTCGCTTTGCACCGCCTGCGGCAGATCGGGCACCAGATCGGCCAGCTCATCGGTATCGAGCTGCCCGGCGGCGGCGATGATCTCGTGCGGGGCCATGCTGGCCAGCAGCTGTTCGCGCACCGCATCCGAGACTTCTAGCAGAATATCGCCGTCGTCGTCGGCATCAACGAGGCTCCACACCGTTAAACGATCGGCCGGCGGCAGAGCTTCGAGAATGTGGGCAATATCGGCCGGGTGCAGATGCGCCAGCTTCATTTTCAGCTCGGCTTCGTTTTGCCGATGCACCAGTTGCTCGACCAGATCGTGCTTGGCCATGGCCTGCTTGTGCACCATGCTCTCGACGATCTTGTGCCGTTCGAGCAGATGAATCACCTGCTGCAGACTTTCTTGCAGGCTTTCCTGGGCTTTGCGGGTGGTCACATTCATAAGCAAACTCGGGCAAGGTGAACTGGCGCCAATCTGGCGCGCGCAGTGTAGCACGCGCAAAAGCACAAAATGATGGCGATAATTAGGATTACCGGTTTAAGCAATGTCGCAGCGGAGCAAGCGGCGTATAATCGCCGCCGCTGATTGATTGCATCTTCATTACGGGGCGCTTCTTATGCTCAATGCCTTTGTCCTTTCTGCTGGCCGCCTGATTCAAGTGCCGGCGCTGGTGCCAGAAGATCTCTCACGCCCCGAAGTGCTGTGGGTGGATATGGTTGACCCGACGGATGATGAACGTCAGCTGGTGCAGAGCGTATTTCATCTGGAACTGCCCGAGGATGAAGAGCTGAAAGACTTGGAAGAATCGGCCCGCTGTTATGTCGACGACAATGGCGTGCACATCAGCTCGTTTTTCCTCACCCACGCGGAGGACGAACACCAGAACGTCACCGTATCGTTCCTGCTCAATGAAGGCCGTCTACTCACCATCCGGCAGGAAGAACTGGCGGTATTTCGTTTATTCCGCCTGCGCGCGCGGGTGCAGCCCGGCTTTGTGGCCAGCGCGCAGGAAATTTTGCTGGCGATTTACGATGCCGCGGTGGAATACGATGCCGACGTGCTGGAAGAAATCTATACCAAGCTCGACGATGTCAGCCGCCGCGTGCTGGACCATAGCGCCGAGATGACCGACGAGCTGATGGGCCAGGCGCTGGCCGAGCTGGCCGGCCACGAAGACATCAACGGTAAAGTGCGGCTGGACTTGATGGACACGCGCCGCGCGCTGTCTTTCCTGTTGCGCTCACGCCAGCTGGCCGCCGCGCAGGAAAACGATCTGCGCGAGATTTTGCGCGATCTGGAATCACTGAATAACCACAGCGCCTTCTTGTTCGACAAGATTAACTTCTTGATGGACGCAGTGATGGGTCTGATTAATCTGGCCCAGAATAAGATTATTAAAATCTTCTCGATCGCCAGCGTGGTGTTTCTGCCCCCAACGCTGGTGGCCTCGATTTACGGGATGAATTTCCAGCATATGCCCGAGCTGCAATACGATTGGGCCTATCCGCTGGCGCTGCTGCTGATGGTCTTGTCGGGCATTGCGCCCTACGTCTTCTTCAAGCGCAAAGGCTGGCTCTAAGCCACTTATCTTGACGGGCGCGCCGGGCGTGTGCGCCGTCTTACCGCCAATCGTGTCAATGTAAGTATTCTACTGGCATTGCCCGCGCGGCTTGCGTAGGCTCAATCGTTATCCGCAGCGCCACACGCCCATGACCCGCACTGTCCAGAATGCTGACCAACGTTTGCGCGATATTCAGCGCCTGCTGCATAGCGCGCCCGAACAGGCGCTGCAGCTAAGCGAGCAATTGCTCCGCGAAAGTCAGCAGATCGGTGATATGGCCAGTCTGGTGCAGGCCACCGTGTTTATTGCCAACACCCACAATCAGCTGGGCGTGCGCTGCGACGATCAACAACGTCTGCTTGAAGCTCTGATGATTTGCCAGCACCACGATTTACCCCATCTCGCGATGGACGTCCTTGAGCGGCTCGGCCGCGATTACTATACCGGCGGCCTGTACGCCGAATCGCTGGCGGCCTGGAAGCAATGCATCGAGGTCTGCCGCACCCTGCGCCACTGCGGCCCCACCCACGCCGATGCGCTGATTGGGCTGGGCCATGTCTGCAGCGCCTACAACGCCTACGAACAAGCGGTGGAATTTCATCGCGCGGCGCTGCAATTATTGCGCTTAAATCCACAGCTGCAGCAGCAAGCCAAAGCGCAGCTGAGCCTGGGCTGGGATCTCTATCACGCCGGCCAGATGGGTGAGGCGATCAATACCCTGCAAGCCTGTGCCGATTTCAGCCAGGCCAATGGGCTGCAACATTTTGTCTCGGAATGCCTGCTGCATCTGGGCACCATTGCCCTGAAAAGCTACCACCTGGATCAGGCCGAGCTGTATCTGACTCAGGCGCTGGAATCCATCGAGCAAACTCCGGCCCACTGGACCGAATGCAATGTGCTGGGCCAATTGGCCGAAGTGCATTTTTTGCTCGGCAATCCGCGCATGTCACTGGACATCATCGAGCGGGCCCTGCGGCTGGCGCGCCAAGATGGCATGCGGCATATCGAAGCCCGCTTTCATGCCCAAGCCAGCGGCTATTGCGCCGCGCTGAAAGACCACGATGGCGTGGGCTTTTATGCCCAGCAACTGGATCAGATTCACCTGGAAAACAGCAAATCCTGGCATATTCCAGCGATCGACCTGAGCGACATTCGCCAGTACTTACCGAAAAAAGCCTAGGTATCTTAAGCAAAATCAATGACAACAAGCCTCGCCAGCCTATACCCTCAAGCCAAACTGCCGCGCCTAGACCGGTCGGCTTGTAATTGGCCGCTTGGCCCCCATATGCTGACGAATCATCACTGCCGCTGGAGCCGCCCATGAGCGTGCCACACCTCACCACCGCCCTGACTGGCCCCCTCTTGGAGCTGGAACGCAAAATCCTCGATGCCCAACCGGAAATCGAGCATTGGTTCCGCAATCAATGGCAAGAGCACACGCCGCCGTTTTATGGCTCGGTGGATTTGCGCAATGCCGGCTACAAGCTGGCGCCCGTGGATATGAATCTGTTTCCCGGCGGCTTTAATAATCTGAATCCGGAATTTCATCCGCTAGCCGTACAAGCGGCGATGATGGCGCTGGAAGGCTATTGCCCGGATGCGCGGCGCATTTTGCTGATTCCCGAAAACCACACCCGTAATGCCTTTTACCTGCAAAACGTAGCGGCACTGGTGAAAATCCTGCGCCAGGCCGGCATGGTGGTCCGCGTAGGTAGCCTCAGCCCCGAAATCAGCGCCCCGACTGAATTAGCGCTGCCTGATGGCAGCACCCTGCTGCAAGAGCCGGTGGTGCGCCAAGGCAATCGCGTCGGTCTGGCGGATTTTGATCCGTGCGTGGTGCTACTGAATAACGATTTGTCCGGCGGCATCCCTGCCATCCTGGAAAACATTGAACAAACCCTGCTGCCACCGCTGCACGCGGGCTGGGCGGTGCGACGCAAAACCGGCCACTTCAGCGCTTATGACAAGGTGGTTGACGAATTCGCCAAGCTGATTGATATCGATCCGTGGTTTATTAACCCGTATTTCGAGCATGTGGATGGGCTGGATTTCCACGCCCGCGAAGGCGAAGAGCAGCTGGCCGCCACGGTGGACGCGATGGTCGAAAAAATCGCTGCCAAATACGCCCAGCATGGCATCGACCAAACCCCGTTTGTGATCGTAAAAGCCAATGCCGGCACCTACGGCATGGGCATTATGAGCGTGAAATCCGGCGCCGAGCTGGTGAATCTGAATCGCAAGCAGCGCAATAAAATGTCGGTGATTAAAGAAGGCCTCACCGTGCACGATGTGATCGTGCAAGAAGGGGTGCCGACTTTTGAAACCATCGATGAAGGCGTAGCCGAGCCCGTGATCTATATGCTGGATCGCTTTGTGATTGGTGGTTTCTACCGCGTACACACCGGCCGCGGCATTGATGAAAACCTGAACGCCCCGGGCATGCATTTCCAGCCACTGGCTTTTGCCACCCCGCTGACCACCCCCGATTGCGATGGCTCGCCCGATTGCGAAGCCAACCGCTTCTACGCCTACGGCGTGGTGGCGCGACTGGCCCTGCTGGCTGGCGCGCTGGAACTGGAAGCCGAACCCAACTAAGCGGAGCACCCGATGGCCCAGCTGCATATCCTGTTTGTTGCCGATCCGCTGGATGGCTTCAAAATCTACAAAGACAGCACCTACGCCATGATGCGCGAAGCGGCGCAGCGCGGCCATCAGGTATTTGCTTGCCTGAGTGATGATCTGCGCCTTAGCCAAGGTCGGGTGCGCGCACGGGCGCAGGCGCTGCAACTGCAGAGCGAGGCAGACGCTGGCTCTTGGTATAAGGTTACCGACACAGTCGATCGCGAGCTGGCGGATTTCTCGGCGGTGATCATGCGTAAAGATCCGCCCTTTGATCAGGCCTATCTGTATGCCACTCAGCTGTTTAGCCTGGCGGAAGCGCACGGCGCGAAGATATTCAACCGCGGGCAGGCGCTGCGCGATCTGAACGAAAAGCTGGCAATCTTTCAATACCCAGAGCTGATTGCCCCCACGCTGGTCAGCCAGGATATGGCCGATATTCGCGCCTTTGTGGCCGAGCATGGCGATGTGATCGTTAAGCCGCTGGATGGTATGGGGGGGGCGGGTATCTTCCGCCTGACCAATCAGGATAAGAACTTGGGCAGCATACTGGAGATGTTGAGCCACAATGGCAGTCGCCTAGTGATGGCCCAACAATACCTGCCCGCCATCAAAGACGGCGACAAACGCATTTTGCTGATTGATGGGGTGCCTGTGGATTGGTGTCTGGCGCGAATTCCGGCCGCCGGCGAAACCCGCGGTAATCTGGCCGCCGGTGGCACCGGTGTTGCCCGCCCACTAAGCCCGCGTGATCGCGCGATTGCCGAGCAGCTGGGGCCCAAGCTCGCCGCACAAGGCCTGCTGCTGGTGGGGCTCGATGTGATTGGCGAGCATCTGACGGAAATTAATGTCACCAGCCCGACTTGCTTTCAGGAAATCACCGCGCAATCAGGCATCAATGTGGCGGGATTATTCATCGATGCGCTGGAGCGCCGGTGCGCCTAAGCGCAGCCCTGCCCCGCCTGCTGCGCGCTGGCTCGGTGCTATTGCTGTGCCTGTGGCTCAGTGCCTGCGGTAAAAACGAGCTGTATCAGCAGGAAAGCTATGTGTTTGGCACCCGCGTGCAGATCAGTATTTATGGTCTGGATGAAGCTGTAGCCGCCAAACACGCCGGCGCCGTACTAGCCGAACTGGATCGGCTACACCGCAAGCTGCACGCTTGGCAGCCTTCCGAGCTCACCAAGCTCAACGCCGCCATTGCACGCGGAGAGAGCGTGCAGGCGGATGTCGAGCTCATCGAAATGCTGCGCAGTGCCCAGCAATATGCCCGCCAGAGTGATCAGCTGTTTAATCCAGCCGTGGGCGAGTTGGTACGGCTGTGGGGCTTTCACCAAGACACCTTTGCGCCGGTCACCCCTGACCCCGCGCAGCTGCAAGCCGTACTGAGCGCGGCCCCCACGCTGGACGCGCTGCAAATTGAAGGCAGCAGCATCAGCAGTAGCAATCCGGCAGTGCAGATTGATCTGGGTGGTTTTGCCAAAGGCTGGGCCCTGGATCATGCCGCGCAGTATTTGCGCCAGCAACGGGTGCTTAATGCCTTGATCAATATTGGCGGCAATGTTTTGGCGCTGGGCAAAAAAGATCAGGAGCCGTGGAGCGTAGGCCTGCAACACCCGCGCAAACCCTCAGCGATGGCGGTGTTACAACTCAAAAGCGGCGAAGCCATTGGCACCTCGGGGGATTATCAGCGGTACTTTATGCAAGGCAAAGAGCGGCACAGCCACCTGATTGACCCACGCACCGGCCAGTCAGCCCACGGTATTCAGGCGGTCTCGATTATTGCCCCCCCGAGCCAGAGCGCGGGCACGATTTCCGATGTGGCGACCAAGCCGATGTTCATCGGTGGTTTGGCCACCAGCTGGCAGTATGCACAGCGCTTTGGTGTGCGCGATGTACTGGTGATTAACGAGCAAGGCGAAGCCTATCTGTCGCCGAGCATGCAGGCCCGCCTGAAATGGCTGGATGCCCCCAGCCGGATTTACCGCCTGCGCTAGGCTGACGGCAAATTGCAATTTGCCCTGCGTATACTACGGCCAGTCAGCTGGCCCACAGGTAGGCACAGTGTTGCAGCACGGCTGTTTGTCATTTTTGCTACTGCTCGAATCAGGCAAACAGTTATATGATGCATTAATTGACTGAAAACCTAATGCCCATAAGGCTTTAGGGAACGAAGAAGGAAGTACTGGTTCATGGTAGGCATAATCATCGTTACCCACTATTCGATGGGTGAGGCATTGATGACCTGTGCGCAGCACATCATGGGTCGGCCATTGCCCAATTTGGGCCAGCTTGCCGTGAGCAAAGCCGACGACCCGGAGCAGGTATTGCAACGCGCCAAAGCACTGATTGCCGAGCTGGATGATGGCGACGGCATTTTGTTGCTGACCGATATTTACGGCGGCACACCCTCCAATGTCGCCAACCGGCTGATCGAAGCCGGCAAGATCGAAGCCGTCGCCGGCGTTAATCTACCCATGCTGGTGCGGGCGCTGTCGTATAGCCATCAATCTCTCGAGATTGCCGTGAGTAAAGCCATCACCGGTGGCTTGGAAGGCGTGTTGTACATGCTCCCCGGCAACCCTTTGTAAGCAGGAACACACTATGCCGCAGCTTGAAGTCGAAATCGTCAACAAATTAGGCCTGCATGCGCGAGCCTCGAGCAAATTTACCCAGCTGGCCAGCCAGTTTCAAAGCGAAGTCTGGATTAGCCGCAATCAGAAACGTGTGAATGCCAAATCCATTATGGGCGTGATGATGTTAGCCGCCGGCAAAGGCAGCAAGATTCTGATCGACACCAGCGGCCCGGACGAAGACAAAGCCTTGGAAGCGCTCACCGCGCTGGTGGCAGATCGCTTCGGCGAAGGCGAATAAACGCAGACTTGCGCCGGATTGCCGCCTGCAGAGTGGCAACCGGCACGCCAGCCCGTGCGCTGGCCTAACCGGCGGCAACGCCAGCAGGAGGAACAGGGATGAGTATCAGCCTACACGGTTTGGGCGTGGGAGGTGGCATTGCCATCGGCCATGCTCATTTGGTATCGCACACCGATATCGAGATCGTGCATTACGTCATCCCGGCCGATGGCATCGCCGCCGAGCTGCAACGCTTTGACGAGGCCATCCGCAATACCCGCAAAGAGTTGGAAATGCTGTGGGGCAGCATCCCGGACAATGCGCCAGCCGAGCTGGGCGCTTTTCTGAGTCTGCACATCATGCTGCTCAATGACCACACCTTGTCGAAAGAGCCGCGCCACATCATTGAAACCGAGCGCTGCAATGCCGAATGGGCCGTTAAGCAGCAGCTGGATGTGCTACTCGCACAATTTGACGAAATTGAAGAAGAATATTTACGCGAACGACGCACCGACGTCATTCAGGTCACGGAGCGGATTTTCAAAGCGCTGGCCGGCCATCAGCATGGCCCCCATGCCCTGCATTGTGGTGGAGATGACTGCATTCTGGTCGCGCATGATTTGTCGCCGGCCGATATGGTGCTATTCAAAGACACCAATTACCGGGCTTTTATCACCGATGTGGGTGGCCTGACCTCGCATACCGCCATTCTGGCGCGCTCGCTGGATCTGCCGTCCGTCTTGGCGCTGCGCACTGCGCACCAGATTATCCGCGAGCAAGAGCTCATTATCGTCGACGGGATCAAAGGCTGCGTCATTATTGATCCTGATGACAAAACGCTGGCCGAATACCAGTTCCGCCAGGCCGAATGGCTCATCAAACAGCAGCAGCTGCAAGATATCCGTACCAAGCCAGCCGTCACCTATGACGGCACCGAAGTGGATCTCTCGGCCAACATCGAGCTGCCTGAAGATTGCGAGCTAGCGTTAGAAAACAACGCCAGCGGCGTGGGTCTGTTCCGTTCCGAATTCTTGTTTCTGAAAGAAGACGATCTACCCACCGAAGAAGAGCAATTTGTCGCCTACAAAGCGGCCGCCGAAGCCATGGCGGGTAAACCCGTCGTGATCCGCACGATTGACTTGGGTAAAGACAAAATCCCATCATGGCAGGCCGAGCGCGAAGCCCCCAATCCGGCGCTGGGGCTTACCGGGATTCGCCTGTGCCTGGCCGAGCCGCAAATGTTCCGCACCCAGCTGCGCGCCCTGCTGCGCGCCTCGGCATTTGGCAAAATTAAATTGCTGATTCCGATGCTGTCGGCGCTGAGCGAGGCCAAACAAACGCGCCAGCATATCGAAGACATCAAGCAGCAACTGCGCGAAGAAGGCATTGCCTTTGATGAGCAGATAGAGCTTGGCGGCATGATCGAAGTCCCCGCCGCGGCCATGGCAGTGGGCGTATTCCTGCAACACCTCGATTTTATTTCAATCGGCACCAATGACCTGATTCAGTATTCGCTAGCGGTCGATCGAAATGATGATTCGGTGAGCCATTTGTATGACCCGCTCAACCCCGGGGTCTTGCAGCTACTCAAACACATCATCAGCACCGCAGACAAACTCGGCAAACCTGTATCTATGTGCGGTGAAATGGCCGGCGACCCCAGCCTGACCCGACTGCTACTGGGTTTGGGGCTGCGGCGCTTCTCGATGCTGCCGATTCAATTATTGAAAGTAAAACAGCAATTACTGGGCGCCGAGCTTGGCCGGATCAAACCCATCGTTAGCAAAATGCTGAAAGCCGACGATGAAGACACGCTGCGGCAGTTGCTGCAGCAGCTCAATAGCTAGCAGGGAGCTCGCCCGTGGCTCAACCCATAGGCAGCGCGCCTCACCTCCTCTCGCTAGCCTCGTTGCACGATATGCTGGCGCAGGCCAAGGCGGACTTCACCAGCTGTTGCGAGCATAGCCAGAGTCTAGCCCTGCAAATCCTGCCACAGGCACGGCAGCATGCCGAGCCCAAGCTACTGAGCGAGACCCTGCATCTATTGGGGCGCTGCGAGCAGGTATTACAACAAACCAGCGAAGCGCTACTTCATTTGCAGGAAGCCAGCCAGCTGGCGGCGCCAGACACACTGGGCAACATCCTTGAGCTAATGGCCCGCTGCCATGCTGATCAGCAAGACGCCAGTTTAGCCATGCAGTTTTGGGGCAAGGCGCTGCAGGCGGCGCAGCCCTTTGATGACCGCGAATGCTTTGTGCAGTGCTTTCTTGGCGTGGGCAATCTGTATTTCCAGCACGAGCACTTTAATGAAGCGCTGTATTACCAAAGCCAGGCGGTCGATTGGGCCGAATTAAGCGCTGATGCCGACCTACAAGCCCAAAGCCAGCTGCATCTAGCCGCCACACTGATTAAATGCCAGCAATTCGATTTGGCGGAGCAACTGCTGTTTCGCACCGAAGATCAGTTGCAATTACCTGCGCGCTTAAGCTGGCTAGCAGAAGTAAACCATTATCTGGGGCAACTCTATCAAGCCCGCGGCGATGATTTACGCGCCGAGGTGTTTTTTCAGGCGGCCCATGATATTAACCAGCACACCGCCTACCACTGGGGACAAACCCAAAGCCTGCTGAGCCTAGGCCGTCTGAAAATTCAGCAAGGCGCAAGCGACGCTGCCGAACAGCTATTAACGCAGGCACTGGCGCTGGCCGAAACGCACGAAAGTAATCAGCAGCGTTTACAAATCCACCGTGAACTATCCGCCTTGTACGAGCAGCGCGGCGACTTTATCCGCGCCACGATGCATCACATTGGCTATCACGAGTATTATCAACAACAGATTCGGCAACATACGCGGCAAAACCTCGCGGCGCTGTCCAGCCGTCGCCTGCGGCAAGCCGAAATCAAACTACGGCTGCTGCGCAGCGAGCTGGAAATCCGCCAGCTACGTCAGCAAAGACATCAGGAACAAGAACGGCTAGAGCGGCTGGAAACCGCCGCTTACCGAGATGCCCTCACCGGTGTTTACAATCGGCGGGCGCTGGATGAACAGCTACCGCAACTGATCCAGCAACTCGCCGAGCAAAACCTGCCTTTGTGTCTGTTGATGATCGACTTTGATCATTTCAAACAGGTGAACGACCACTATTCGCATCAGATTGGCGATGTGGTGCTGCAAACCGGCATGCAGCTATTACAAGCCATGATTCGTGATACCGATATTCTGGCGCGCTTTGGCGGGGAAGAATTTGTTCTGGCCCTACCCAAAATCCATGCGGGCCAGGCCATGCAAATCGCCGAACGCATGCGGCGGAAAATTGCCGATTACCCTTGGAACGAAGTGGCCGCTGGGCTTAAGGTCACGATTAGTCTGGGTTGCGCACAATGGCATCAGGGCATGCGCCCAGCCGAGCTCATTCAGCACGCTGATCTGGGCCTCTATGCCGCGAAAAATGGCGGTCGCAATCGGGTCTGTCTGCATGAGGATCGCCCATGAGCGAGGCACAAGATCTGCTCCACACTCTGGCCGAGCTGGATTTACGCTTGGATAGCGATCCGGCGTATGTCAGAGCTGCCGCACCCGAGCTCCTGAAAGCCATCCGCCGCGCCAAGCAAAGCGAATGGCTGGGGCTCACGCACCTACTACAGGCGCGCGCCAGCTACCAGCTGGGCGAAGTCCCCCTCGCCTGCGAGCAAATGCAGCAAGCCATCCGCGCCTATCAGCGCCAGCAACAGCTGCATCCACAGCTGCAGTGCCATGATGAACTGGCCAACTGGCTATATAGCCAGCTGGACTACTTCCGCGCGCTGGATGAATGGCTCAAAGCGCTAGAAATCGCCACCCAGCTGCAAGCCACCGAAGGGTGCATCCGTGCCTATATCGGGGTGGGCAAAGTGCACTTGGCGTTTGGCGATGATGCAAGGGCGATGGAATGCCAGCAAATCGCCCAGCAACTTTGTCAGCCGCTGGCCGATGCGCAGCTCGATTGCGAAGTAAATCTGAATATCGCCACCTCGGCCTATCGGCTGGGCGATGATCATTTAGCCGCCAGTGCGCTACAGCTGGTTGAGCAGGCCCTAGCCAAACACAGCCTGCCGCCCGCCTGGGCGGCCGAAGCGCTCACGGTGCGCGGCCTGTTAGCACTGCGCCAAACCCAATACGAAGAAGCGCAAGAGTTACTTAGCCAAGCCTACCAGCGCTATCGCCAGCTACAACAGCTTGCCGGGCAAGGGCGAGTCATGCTGGCACTTGCCCGCAGTTTTCGCGCACTACAACAACAAGATCTGGCCGAAGAATGCCTGGAGGAAGCGGCCCGCCTCGGGGCAGCCGGCCAGTGGCCGGAAATCAGCATCGAGGCCCATAGCCAGCTGGCCGAGCTATATATCGATGCAGGCCGCTACCAGCCGGCCCTTGTTCACCGCAAAGCCTTGCACGCCTTGATCGCTGCACAGCATCAAGAACGGGGGCAGCCATTGCAGTTACCCCGGCAAGCCACCAGCCAGCTGCGCAAACTCGAACGCGAGCTGGAAACCCATAAGTGCTGGCTACGCCTGCGCAAAACCGCACCAACCCGCCACTAAGCCCCAGCCCGCCGGTAGGCTGAGCGGCTTGGGGTATAATCCGCTTTTTGCCCCAGCCCTTGCCTCATGACGATTCAAACCACCTCGATGTCGGCCGAACTGCAGGATTACTTCCTGAATATGGCGCTGCGTGAACCGCCGATTCTGCGCGAATTACGCGAAAGCACCGCCAATCATCGGGTGGCCAAAATGTCACTCGCACCCGAGCAAGGCGCCCTGTTGATCTGGCTGTTGCGGCTGATCAATGCCAAGCGCTACCTGGAAGTCGGCACTTTTCTGGGCTACAGCTCAACTGCCGCCGCGCTGGCGATGGGGGAAGATGGGCACGTCGTCGCCTGCGATGTGTGCGAAGAATTCACCCAAGAAGCGCAGCAGTGGTGGCAAAAAGCCGGCATCACCGAGCGCACCACGCTGCACTTGGGCCGTGCGGTGGATACCTTAGAACGCTTGTTGGCCGAGGGTCACGCCGGCCAATACGATTGCATACTCATCGATGCCGACAAGCCCAACTACCCTAATTACTTTGAATACGCGCTGCAGCTGGTGCGCCCACGCGGGCTGATTATTCTGGACAATATGTTCCTCAATGGCCGCGTAGCCACACCCGCAGAGCATCATCCGCGCAGCGTGGCGATCCTGCACGAATTCAATCGCCAGCTGCGTGATGATCAGCGCGTAGAGCATTGCATGCTGCCCACCGGTGATGGCATGACGATTCTGTTTAAGCGCTGACAATCGATAGGTATAGACCTGCAGCCATTGATACATATACCCCGGCGAGCCATACCCGCATAGGTATTTGATTCGGCGCCCAGCTTACCCCAATTTTGCGGCAATGCAACAAGCAACGCATGCCGGTGGCAAGTTAGCGCTCAGGCGCTACACTGGGAAGCATTCCTTCCCCGGTGTTCGTCATGCAAGTGCTGCAGCAGCCCTTTAGCGCCACCCCTGAATTTAGCCAGCTGATCGCCCAGATCAATGGCCAGCTGCACAATCGCCGCACCCAAGCGCAGGCCCAGCTCGACAGCCTGCTGCTGCGCTGCCGGCAAGAGCATGACGCCGCCGGGCTGATCACCACCGTGGAGCTGATGTCGCAAATTAGCTATGGCGATCAGCTGCTCAATCTGCAATACGAAGCCCTGCAAATGGCCGAAAGCCAGCATCTGCTGGCGCCACAGGCGCGCTTACTTACCCTGATTGGTCGCGCCCTGTACGCCAGCGCCCGTTACCAAGAAGCGCTGCAGCACTGGGCTCGTTGTTTGGCGGTGGCCGAGCTGGCGCAAGAAGTGGTGCCGTGGATCAAAGCCAAAATGGGCTTGGGGCAAATCTACGATGCGCTGGGCGATCCGGCCCGCGCCATTGCCCTGCACAGCGAAGCCATCCAGCGTGCCGAGGCCGTGGCCGATGCATGGCTGCTATTGCAGGCCAAAATCAATCTGGGCGTTAATCTACAAAAATTGCAGCGGCTGGATGAGGCGCTGGCAGCGTTTAATCATGCCCTCGATCTCGCCCGCAGCCTGCAGCATGCCGACGATGAAGCCGAAGCCCTGCTGCGTGTAGGCGGGCTGTATCTGCATAAACAAGCCTATTCGCTGGCCTTAACCGCGCTGGAAGCCGCCTGCACGCTGGCCGAGCGCAGCAGCTATTGGTGGGCGTTGGGGCAGGCGCGGCTGCAACGCAGCGAGTGTCTGTTGCGGCTGCAACGCCCCAAAGAGGCGCTGCAAATGGGTTTTCAAGCGCTCGAAGCCGCCAAACAGGCCAATGCCAAACATCTACAGCTCAAATGCCAATTGCTACTCGGCGAAATCAACGCCGAGCTGAATGAATTTGCCACCGCCTACTACACCCTGCACAGCGCCTGGCAGCTCGAGCAGCAAATCAGCCAGTCCACCCAGCGCGACCCCTTAGCCGCGCTAGGTGAGCTCACGGCCAGCACGCCAAGCCCAGATCAACTACTGCTTGATCTGGCTTGCAGCCCCATACTGGCCGGCCCCGCCAGCGCCGAAGCGCGTAGCCGGCTATGCCAAGTAGCATGCCAGGTGCTACAAGTGGGGCAAACCAGCTGGTGGCAGCTGGCTGCCGATGGGCAGCAATTGCAATGCAAACTCCGCCACAACCAAGCCGGGCTGCCGCTACCCTGCGGACCCGATTTAGCCCGCCCGCGGTTTACGCCGCTGCTTGAACAGCTGGCCGCGGGGGAAACCATTATTGCGCATGCCGCCGAGCGGCATTTTTATACCTGGCAATGGAGCGAGCTAGCGCTGGCAGCGCAAGGCATCGGGGCGCTGTTATTTTTCCCGATTAGGCAAGATGAGCGCTTAATTGCGGCCATCTGCTTTGAACATCTCGGCCCGCAACGTAATTGGCAACGTGCGGATGTCCTGCGCGCCGAGCGGCTGGCCCTGCTGGCGGCCCGCATGTTGTGATCAGCCCGGCAACTGGCTGATCTGCAAGCAAAAACTCGCCCAAGCGGCGAAACCCCTAAAAAATTTACGGTCTTTTCGCGCCAAAATAGCGCGCTATTCCGATAAAAAACAAGTATTTAGCTGCCGCAAGCGCCGCAAATCTGCGACAATACGCGATTAGTCTGTTTTGTTGTCGCCATGAGTTCTGTTCAAGCCCCCCTCACCCCGATTTACCAGTTGCCGGCCGGCATGCAAGCCCGCCAGCCCGCCCCATTCTTGCCGATGAGCCGCAAGGAAATGGATGCGCTGGGTTGGGATGAGTGCGACATCATCATCGTGACGGGCGACGCCTATATCGATCACCCCAGCTTTGGCATGGCGCTCTTGGGCCGTTTGCTTGAAGCGCAAGGCTTTCGTGTGGGGGTGATTAGCCAGCCGGATTGGACTTCCGCCGAAGACTTCAAACAGCTGGGCAAACCGCGGCTGTATTTCGGCGTCACCGCCGGCAATATGGATTCGATGATCAATCGCTACACGGCCGACAAAAAGCCGCGCTCGGACGACGCCTATACCGCGGGTGGCGTGGCCGGCAAACGCCCCGATCGCGCGCTCAACGTGTATTGCCAACGCTGTCGTGAGGCCTATCCGGGCGTACAGATTATGGCCGGCGGCATCGAGGCTAGCCTGCGCCGGATTGCCCAATATGATTACTGGAGCGACAAAATCCGCCAGTCGGCGCTGATTTACAGCAAGGCGGATCTACTGCTGTATGGCAATGCCGAACGCGCGCTGGTGGAAGTAACTCAGCGGGTTGCCGCCGGCGAGAAAATGAGCGAAATCCGCGATGTGCGGGGCACGGCCTTTCTGGTGCCGCAGGGCTGGCGCCCCGAAGGCTGGGTGGAGATGGACTCTTCCGTGGTCGACAACCCCGGCAAGATTGATCCATTAATCAACCCGTATGCCGACGAAAGCGAGCGCCAGCAAAGCTCGCAGAGCGATACCCCCAAAGATGGCGCACAGCCAATCCGTATTGTTTCACGTGAAGCACGGCTGGCCGCGCGGCGGGAAATCCGCGGTCGCACGGTAATCCGGATTCCGTCATTCGAAACGGTAACCTACGATCCGGTCAGCTACGCCCACGCCAGCCGTACCCTGCATCTGGAATCCAACCCCGGCAATGCCCGCGCGCTGGTGCAGCAACATGGCGAGCGCGATGTCTGGATTAACCCGCCCCCGATTCCGCTGAAAACGGATGAAATGGATTACGTGTTTGACCAGTATTTTGCCCGTAATCCGCACCCCAGCTATGGCCAGCAAGTGATTCCGGCCTGGGACATGATCCGCTTCTCGATCAATATCATGCGCGGCTGTTTTGGCGGCTGTACCTTCTGTTCGATCACCGAGCACGAAGGCCGCGTGATCCAAAGCCGCTCGGAAGATTCGATCTTGCGGGAGATCGAGGAAATTCGCGACAAAACCGCCGGTTTTACCGGCCATATCAGTGATTTGGGTGGCCCCACTGCCAATATGTACCGGCTGGCCTGTAAAGACCCGGCCATCGAGCGCTCCTGTCGCCGGCTGTCCTGTGTTTACCCGGGTATTTGTGAAAACCTGAATACCGACCACAGCAGCCTGATCCAGCTCTATCGCAAAGCGCGCAAGATTCCGGGCGTGAAGAAAATCACCATCGGCTCGGGCCTGCGCTACGATCTGGCGGTGGAATCGCCCGAATATGTGAAAGAGCTGGTCACCCACCATGTCTCGGGCTATCTGAAAATCGCACCGGAGCACACCGAAGAAGGCCCATTATCGAAGATGATGAAGCCGGGTATCGGCACCTTCGAGCGCTTTAAAGACATGTTCGACCACTACAGCAAGCTGGCCGGCAAAAAGCAGTATCTGATTCCGTATTTCATCGCCGCCCACCCCGGCACCAGCGATGAAGACATGCTGAATCTGGCATTGTGGCTGAAGAAAAATAATTTCCGCCCCGATCAGGTACAGGCCTTTACGCCCACGCCGATGGCCATGGCCACCACCATGTGGCACACCAAGCGCAATCCACTCAAACGCATTGCGCGTAGCTCGGAAAAAGTGGACATCATTCGGGATGAAAAACGCCGTAAAGTCCACAAAGCCTTTTTGCGTTATCACGATCCAAAAAACTGGCCGCTGCTGCGCGAAGCGCTGATCAATATGGGCCGTGCCGATTTGATCGGCCCGGGGCAGCACCAGCTGATCCCGCCGGAAAGCGCCGCCGAGAAAACCATGAGCGCACCAAAAGGCAATGCCCGCGGTGGCGGTGGCCCAGGTTCTGTGGGCCGGATACCCAACCGGGGTAAGGCCAGCAGTGGCAATCAAAGAAATGCTGCTGGGGCAATACCTCGCAATGTCGCTGGCAAGCCCCTGGGCAAAGCCGGTGGCCCCACCAGCCCTCACGCCAGCAACTTCGCCGGCAGCAAACCGGCCAACAACAAGGCCGGCGCTAAACCTGCCAGCCCACGCCCAGCCGCGGGCAAGCCCGCCGGTGGTGCGAAAAAGCCACGCTGAGCGCGCCCTATACCACCAAGTCTGGCGACACCTGCCCACAAAAAAGCCCCGCACTGCGGGGCTTTTTATTCTGGCGATCAGTACTGGCTAAGGCTTAATTGCGGCTTGGGTTGATTTTGAAAATCCGCGCAATCGGCGCGCTGCTGGCCGGGCCAAACCAGCGGTTGAAAATCGTCAGCGCTTCGCCGCTGTTTTCCATATCCACCAGCGCATTATTAATCGCAGTTTGCAGGGTTTTCTCGTTTTTAGGGAGGCCGACCGAATACACTTCCAGTGCGAGGGCGAAATCGGTAATCGCATAGCGATTGCGCTGGGCTTCCGGCAGTTTGTTCAGCGCCATGGCCAGCACTGGCGCATCATCCACCACGCCTTCCACGATATCGGCATTCAGCGCCTTGATGGTTTCCGGCACATCATCAAACTCGGCCAGCTTGGTTTTGCTGAAGTTTTGCCGCAAGAGCTTGGCACCGGTTGAGGCATTTACCGCCGCCAGATAAGCGCCGGCTAAGTCTTTATCGCTCTTGAAACGGCCTTTTTTGGCCAGAATGCGCGTATCGGTCACAAAATAACCCACGCTGAAATCAATCTCTTTTTCCCGCTCAGGTGTGCGCGACAGCACGGCGATGACGATGTCAGCTTTGCCTTGTTTCAGCCACGGCAGACGATCATTGGATTCCAGGGTTTTGAAGATCGGTTTGACATTCAGGCGCTTGGCAATGCCCAGGGCGAAATCAATGTCATAGCCGCGCAAAGCGCGGGTTTGCGGATCCATTTGCGAGAACGGCGGCGACGAATCACGCACCCCGATCACGATGGTGCCGTTGCGCTGGATGCTTTCCAGCGATGTAGCCTGAACCCATTGGGTCATGGCCAGCAATACGATGGCCAATAAGGAACGAAACATACTGCTTCCCCTTGCGGTGCGATGGTCTTTTTAATGTAGCCGTTCTGCGGCGAACTGCAGCGCCTTTTCCATCCTGCGAAGGTGAAGCTAGGCGATGCAAGTCGCGCAGTGTAGGCCAATTTATGACAGCAGCCTGTTAGGGAAACAACTAAGCCCGACAGTGCGGGCGGAGGATTAGCCGAGCTGGCGCAGTGCCGCGTGCAGATGGTCGCGATAGCGGGCAAAATCATTCTCGATTTGCGGGGCTTTGATCACGTCATTGCACATAAAGGTGGGCAGTGGCTGCAGGCCCAGAAACTGATTGGCTTTATGCAGCGGGAAATATACCGCATCCACCCCGCGCCCTTCAAAAAACTGCGCCGGGTCGCTAAAGGCCTCGGTAGGGGCATTCCAGGTGACCGAAAGCAAATAGCGTTTACCCGCCAACAGCCCGCCCGAGCCGTATTTTTTGCTCGCATCGTGGCGGCTGCGGCCATCGCTGGCATACAGCCGGCCGTGGCCGGCGGTGAAGACTTCATCGAGGTATTTTTTCAACGTCCATGGTGGACCCATCCACCACGCTGGCATTTGGTAAATCAGCACATCTGCGGCCAAGATTTTCTCGACTTCGGCCTCGATCTCGTAGCCTGCTTCCAGCTCAGTCACGCTGACCTGATGCCCCAGCTGACGCAGCTCGTCTTGCGCCAGCGCCGTCAGCGCATTGTTGAGGCCCCCCGCCGAATGCGCCATGGCTTTGGCCGCGTTGATGATGAGAACATGGGCCATAAGGCACCTCCTGAGCAGACAAAATAGAATGTCAAAAGCATATCGCGCGCCCGGTGCGGGCAATAGGCGACTTTTACCGGCTAGGGCTGGTAAAAATACATGCAGGCGGCGAAAACTGATACTTAACCCAGGGTATATCTCCACAGGCGTTTTCTAGTAATGGTCACAAGGCAATACCCATACCAGTCAAGTCGACGGACCTAAGCAAAAAAGTCGCTGGGCGAGCAGGCAAATTGGCGCTTAAACATCGCGCTAAAAGCGCTGGGGCTGTTGTAGCCACAATCAAGCGCTACATCCAGCACCCGCTCGCCTTGCGCCAGCCGCTCCAGCGCATTCAGTAGCCGCGCCTGCCGGCGCCAATCGCCCAACGTCATGCCGGTGGCTTTGCGAAACCGCCGCTGCAGAGTGCGCACTTCCAGCCCGGCGTGGTTCGCCCAATCTTCGCTACTGCGCGCATCATCCGGCTCGGCCAGCAGCGCACGGCAAATGGGGGCCAACAACGGGTCAGCCGGCATTGGCAGCTGCAAACTCAAGGTGGGCAGCGATTTCACTTCATTCAGCAGTAATTCGGCAATCAGCCGCTGCCGCGGCGGCATAGGCTGCACTTCATAATCAATACTGATCGCGGCCAGAATCAACTCGCGCATTAGCGGCGTGATTTCCAGTACGCAACATTCCGCAGGCAAGCCCGGCACCGCATCCGGCCGCACATACAGCGAGCGCACTTCCACATGCCCAATCATCAGCACCTCATGCCACACGCCGGGCGGCACCCAGATCCCGCGGTTGGGCGGCACGATCCATTGCCCGTGCGGGGTAATCACCCGCATCACCCCGCTAATGGCATACAGCAGCTGGGTCACCTCATGCCAATGCCGCGGGGTGGAAGAACCGGGCGGATGATCGGCGGCCTTGCCATGCAATAAGGCGCCCTGCATCGCCCGCAGGGGGCCAACTCGTTCAACCAGCATGTCGTTTTCTCGATGGTGTTTGTCATATTTGCGTGAGACAGACATAGCTTAGCGCCCTAAGATGGCTTTGTCTTGCGCAAGACGCTTGTCGTTTTCATTCACCCGCAGGAGTACAACCATGACCACCGCCGCCACCGTGCGTGCCGCCGTTAGCGATGCGGCGCAGCGCACCCAATACCGCGTTCTGGGGGCCATCAGCAGCGCGCATTTTTTAAATGACATGATGCAATCGCTGATTCTGGCGCTTTACCCCATGCTTAAAGGCACTTACCACCTCAGTTTTACCCAGCTGGGGCTGCTCACCCTCACCTACCAGCTCGCGGCATCGATTTTGCAACCGCTGGTGGGGCAAATCACCGACCGCCGTCCTCAGCAACACGCCCTGGTCGTCGGCATGGGCTTTACGCTGGCGGGCTTGCTGCTGCTGTCGCAAGCGCACACCTTTGCGCTGTTGCTGCTGGCCGCTGCGCTGGTGGGCACCGGCTCGTCGATTTTTCACCCGGAAGCCTCGCGCATCGCCCGCCTGGCCTCGGGCGGGCAGCATGGCTTGGCGCAGTCGCTGTTTCAGGTTGGCGGCAATGCTGGCAGTGCCTGCGGCCCTTTGCTGGCGGCATTGATTGTGATTCCACTCGGGCAGCCCAGCTTGGCGTGGTTTTCTGGCGCCGCCTTGCTGGCCATGGCCGTCTTGCACTGGATTAGCCGCTGGTTTGCCGCCCAACACCAGGCGCAAACACGCCACGCCAGGGCCAAAGCCATGCCCTTCAGCCGCGGGAAAACCATCTGGATTATGGGCGTGTTGCTCACGCTACTGATGACCAAATTTGTGTATATGGCCAGCTTTCAGAGCTACTACACCTTTTATCTGATCGAGCGCTTTGCCCTCGCACCGCAACAGGCGCAGCTGCTGCTGTTCGTTTTTTTGTTTGCCGTGGCGCTGGGCACTTTGGCCGGCGGGCCGATTGGCGACCGGCTGGGGCGCAAAGTGGTGATCTGGTTTTCGATTCTGGGTGCCGCGCCCTTTGCCCTGTGGCTGCCGCAGGTGGGGCTAGTCGCCACCGTGCTGCTGAGCTTCGTGGTAGGGCTGATTATGTCATCGGCGTTCTCCGCCATGCTGGTCTACGCGCAAGAATTAATGCCGGGCAAGGTGGGTACGGTAGCCGGATTATTCTTTGGTCTGGCGTTTGGCATCGCCGGCCTTGGCGCAGCGGTGGTGGGGCGGCTGGCCGATCACTATGGCATTGTGGCGGTGTATCAGGCGCTGGCCTATTTGCCGCTACTGGGGATTGTGGCCGGTTTGCTGCCCAAGCTGAAATAAGCACCGCCTGCCCGGCATCGGTTATGGCGGCGAAGCTAGCATGACCGTTCTGCGCCAAGGCAAACATCGCTGCACAAGCCCATGCGATAATGGGCTTTTGCAGCGATCTAGCATTGCCAAAATACCCCACAAGGGTATAAGCCCAGAGACAATGATTTAAATAAAGAACCAGGCCATACCCATGAGCAGCACACCTTATTATTGCGAACTGAGCACGGAACATCGTCAACAAGCCCAGCGCCATGTGGCGCAAATTGTGGAACAAGCGATTGAACATCCGCCCGGCGCGCCCGCCCTGATCGTGTTTGATACCGAATGTCCGCTCGCCCCGCTGCTGGCCGACGCGTATCAGGCCGCCTTGCCGCAAGCGCCGCGGCTGGAAATCAGCACGGTAAGTAACGAAGAAGTGCTGGCCCGTTTTGCCGCGCTGCCTGCTGGCGCGCTGGTGGTGTTGATTCAATCCACGCATTTTCGGCTAGATGCCTATCGCCTGCGGGTGCAGCTGTTTGCGCAAGGGCTGAAGGTCATCGAACACGTACACCTTGCCCGCATGATTAACGCCGAGGCGCCGCGCTATATCGCCGCCCTCGCTTACGATGCCGACTACTATCGGGGCACCGGCCAGGCGCTGCAGGCGCGCATCGCCAGCGCCCCGCATGCCCGGCTGATCAGTGCACGCGGCGATGTACTGCATTACGGCCCGCTCGAGCCGGCCAAGCTCAATGTCGGCGACTACCGGCAGCTGAACAATATTGGCGGGCAATTTCCGATTGGCGAAGTATTTACCGAAGCCATCGACCTCACCAGCGTGCATGGCCGCGCGCAGGTGTATGTGTTTGGCGATACCACCTTCCACTGCAATTTCCCCGCCACCCCTATCACCATCGAGGTAGCCGCCGGGCGCATTGTGGCCGTAGAAGACAGCACACCCGAATTCGACGCAGTGCTGGCACGGATCCGCGAAGTAGAAGGCGAAGTATGGCTGCGCGAGCTGGGCCTTGGGCTCAACCGCGCCTTTGATCGCGAGAACACCGTGAGCGATATTGGCACCTACGAGCGCCTATGCGGCGTGCACCTATCCTTGGGCGCCAAACACGGCAGCTACAACAAACCTCAATTCAAGCGCAAAGACACCCGCTTTCACATCGATGTCTTCGTGGATATTGCCGGTGGGGTATGGCTGGGGGAAGACAACCTCTACCAGCAGGGGGGCTGGGTGGTGTAGTGATCTCAGCAAGTAAAAACGGGCGCCTTAGCGCCCGTTTTTTCACTGCACGCGAGCTTACTTGCTCACGGGCCGCAGCGCTTGGTTGATTTGTTTTAACAAGGTCTCTTTGCGATCACCGGATAGCTCCCAAATCATCGCACCGCCCAGTTTTTTCTGCTTTAGATAATCCAGCTTCAAACCCAGCGACTGGTTGTCTTCATAGGTAATGAATTCGCCACTTTTAGGGTTAAACAAAAATGGGACTTTGCTAACATCGTTCCAATAACGGGTAAAACCATCTTGATTGACGAGTTTTTTCTCGATCTCGCTATAGTCCAGATTGCCTGCTTCCCAGCTCCCACGACCTTTGCCCGCGCAATCTTGGTACTCACCATTATTTTCGGCCTTACAACCCTTCCAGCTGTACCCATAAAATGGCACCCCTAAGACAATTTTCTGGCTCGGCACTCCTTCAGCCAATAGCATCTCCACCACTTTGCTGATGTTATTGTTCGGGCTGTTACTCTCGCGGGTATAGGCTGGATCATGGTATAGCGGCGCAACATGACCGGAATGCTTATTCCAGCCACCATTGTAGTCGTACGCCATCAAGTTCATGAAATCGACCACTTGCGCCACCTTGCCCATCTCGGTGTTTTTAATCCAGCGCTCACCCGGCCCAATCGCTGTCGTCAACAGATAGGATTTTTTATCTGCCTTGCCAGCGACATCTAGTGCTTCACGCAGGGCGGTCATCAGCAAGGTGTAGTTCTGTTTGTCTTCAGGGCGCTCGATATTGCCAGCATTCCCGCCAGTGACAGGGAATTCCCAATCAATATCCACCCCATCGAACTGATGCTGACGAATAAATTCAACCGCACTATCGGCAAACACCTTCCGACTTTGCGGGGTTAGCGCCACATCGGAGAAATGTTTCGACCAGGTCCAGCCCCCTACCGAGATGAGCGTTTTCAGGTTTGGATTTTTCTTTTTCAGCTGCCGTAGCTGACGGAAATTATTTTTACCGCTGCTATCCACATTGCCATCCCCAATCACCACCTTGCCGCCCTCAATATTGGCAAAGGCAAAATTCAGATGCGTGAGCTTAGTTGGGTCTACGTCACTGGGCATGTAATTACGGGTATAGGCTCCCCAAGAGATTGAGTACCCTACCACTTTGTAATCTGCCTCTGCAGCACCGGCGAGCTGCACAGCCCCGATCATCATGCCGGCCAATACAAACCGGGCTATTCCTGTTTTCATTTGCGCGTACCTTCTTGGTTTTATTCGTCATTCCTAAATAAACTAAGCCAATGGCCTGATACCTAGGTTGCACCAGTATAGAGGTGACGCCGGCTCACCTAAGTAAGCCACACGTGAATGTTGCAAAGAAGTTTCAGTGCAGACCTTATCCACAGCGAGGCCAGTGATGGTGAGCGTGCCCATAGCCCTTTATGAGCACGTATACCACCTTGGTTAGCCCACCTAGAGAAGTCTGGGCTCGCAGCAATCAAATTGCATTTCGTCGGTTCATTCTGCCGACTATCGCCACTGATAGCGGCGAATGCTCTGCCTGCACACCATACTAAAATGCCCTGATGCGCAAGGACTTGCCGTGCACACCGCCCTCGCCCGCATTGATCGCGTTTCTCGCGAGCATCCTTTTTTGGCTTTCCGGCTGGCAGTGCATTTTGCCGCCGAAGCGGAGGCGGCTGGGCGGGATGATTTACTCCTAGATGCCTGCTATGCGCGCTATCTGATTCATGAACGACGAGGTGAGATCCACCTGATCCAAGGTGAAATCGAGGCTGGCATCGCGACCGCCAACCGCCTAGGGCTTACCGCCCAAGGCGCGCGGCTACTGCAGGCGCGGGGACGTATCGCCCAGATTCAGGGCCGCTATCAACAGGCGATTGAGGCCTGGATGCAGGCACTCGAACTCGCCACCGTGGTCGAGGATCACGAAACACAGGCTGAAGCCCGCATTGGCCTTGCCCATGCCAATATCGAGCTGCAAAACCCGGATGAAGGCCGTCGCTATTTGCTATCCGCCAGCGCACCGGTGGCTGCCGCCGGTAGCGTTTACCTCGCCGCCAAACTTGCACTAAATCTCGGGGTGATGTGTGTGCAGTATCAGCAATGGGCTGAATCATTGCAGCATTTCACAACCGGCTTGGCGCATGCGCAGGCGGGGCGCATCCGTGAATACGTGGCCGAAGCCTACTGGCATATTGGCCATGCGCAAATGGAACTCACTCAGCTCGCTAGCGCCGAAACCAATCTGCAGCAGGCCATTGAACTCTCACGGCAAATTCATTGCCTGTGGCTTGAAAGTGTCAGCCTCGATTCGCTGGCCACGCTCTTTCGTCATAGCGGGCGGCTAAGCGACGAAATTACCTGTCTGCTGAGTGCCTACACCCTAGCCGAGAAAACCGGCTCCCTAGCGCGCCAGCTGGATTATGTCACCGCCCTGGTCAACGCCTACGAGCGGCAGGGCAATCTGGTGCAGGCGATGCACTGGGTGCACCTGGAACGGCAGCTCAATGCCGAGCATTTCAAGCGCAGCTTGGCACCGGTTCATCGCAACATGAAAGCGCTGGATTTAAGCGAGCAAGATGCGCACGAACAACTGCTGACCTTGTCGCTACAAGAATTGAGCGACATCCACCTTGAAGACGCACTGCCCAACCTATTAGTGCAGGCTAAACCACTGCTGCAAGTGGAATGGCTGGGCCTATGGCTTCACCATCCCCAGCGAGCGGCAGCAATACTTGCTGCCGAAGCGCCAACCTTAGGCCAAGCTGCCAAAACTGTACGCGCGGATGAATTTCCCGCCACCCAGCGTTTACTCACGCAACTCAGTAGCCCATTACCGCTTTCGCGTGCCACCCTGCATGAAGCTGCGGCTGAATTTGCCCGCCTGCTAGGCCAGCCCATTACCTCACTGCTATTTGTGCCGGTACGGCAGCGACAACAATGCGGGCTACTGGTACTCAGTCAAGGCAAAGGCCCAGCGGCACTCCCGCACAACTGGAGCCGCGATGATCTATTTCGCGCCAGCTTGCTGCAACAACTCATCGAGCGCCAGCTGGCCGAAGATGCACGCCAACAGCTACAACAGGCGCTCGAACGCGGCGAGCGGGTCCATGCGCTGGGCGCTTTGGTCGCGGCCGTGGCGCATGAGCTGAATACGCCCGTGGGCGTGTGCGTCACCACGGCCAGCATCCTCAGCAGCAACCTGCAGCGTTTACAAGATGACTTCAGCCGCGGCAAGCTGGCCAAATCGGTACTGAGCGAGTTCCTCGCCCAGCACAGCAGCGCCAGCGACACGCTCGAACGCAATCTGAGCCGAGTCGTGGCGTTGATCGAGCGCTTTCGCAATCTGAGCAAACAGCCCGCGAGTGACCCATGGCAAAGCGTAAATCTAGGCGAACTACTCAACAGCCTAGCCCCCGAACTCGCATACACGATGCTGCCCCCGACTATCGAGCTGCAACTACATGGCGCCACGCTACACACGGCAGTGCCAGTGGTGGTACTAGCGCAGATTTTGGGGCAGCTGTTTGAAAATGCGGCCCAACACGCCTTCAGTGGCCGCCAAGCGGGTTGCTTGCAATTGAGCTGGGCACAAGTAGGGGATGAGATCGAGCTGGTGTATCAGGATGATGGCCATGGCGTAGCGGCCAAACAGGTAAAACGGATTTTTGATCCCTTTTTTACTTCTAAATTTGGACAAGGCACCAATGGGCTGGGACTCACCCGTGTCTATCAACTGGTCACACAGCAGCTCCACGGCAGCTTGCATGCAGAAAGTGATCTTGGCCAGGGCCTGAGGCTCACGATTCGCTGGCCATGGCGGCAAGCATAAAGGGGTATTGCCCATAAACCATCGAGATCAATGGTCTATGGCAAAATACCCCCCTCATTTATTTGCTCACTCATGTCTTACTGGTCAAACCCAAAACCCTGCTTGCGCGCCACTGGGGCCACTTGCGGAAAATAGAATTGCGAGTAGAACTGTGCGGTATTGGCCGACCATGGTTTGCCATCGCCACGGCCAATGCTTTGCCAGAATTCGCTCAGCGTTTGATCGTAGGCATCGATGTGCGCCGGCAGCTCGGCCGCTTGGTAGGTTTCGTGATGCACAAAGCTGGCGCGGGGCAGACGCGGTTTCAGCGGGCTATCGGTGGCCACATGGCCGATCACCACCCCGGCAATCGGGAAGGTATTGGCTGGCAGTTGCAGCAAATCAATCATGGCCTGTGGATCACGGCGAATACCCCCGATGGGTACCACGCCCAAACCAGCCGCCCGTGCCGCGGTCATCAGATTACCCAGGGCAATGCCGGCATCGACCGCACCCACGCCAAAGCCTTCCACGCTTTGCTGAATCACATGTTCGATGCCGTGCTTGGCCAAAGCTTGGCTGGTTTTGTGGAAATCGATCACCACCGTCACAAACACCGGCGCTTGGGCAATCCAAGGCTGGCCACCGGCGATTTCGGCGATTTTGGCGCGGCGGGCAGCATCTTGTACCACCACCAGCGACACTTGCTGGCCATTGATCGAGGTTGGGCCTTTGTAGGCCGCATCCAAAATGGCATCCAGCACCGCAGGCTCAATGGCTTGCTCGGTATAGCTACGGACACTGCGGTGTTGGTGCATCACTTCCAGCGTGGCATTCATGGTGTATCTCCAAAGTACAGTCAATCAATTAGACCAGTCGTCTAGTTTAAAACTCAAAAAAAGCCGCCGTGAGGCGACGAAACATCTGCCGGCCAGTAGGCCGGCGCGGTTTATTGGGCCGGCCCTGCCGGCAATAACCATTCGGTTTGTTGCAAAGCGCGCTCTAGCGGCGCACTGCTCTGCTGAATCTTGCCCAGCAAGGCGCTGCCCATCCACAAGCTATACAAAGTGCTGGCCAGCTGGCTGGGCGGCTGGCTGGCCACCAGCTCGCCGCTGTGCTGACCGCGGGCAATCGCTTCGCTCAGCAAGGCTTCGATGGCTTGCGTACCTTGAGCCAGCGTGGTGCGCATGGCGCTGGATAAATCGGCCACTTCCGCGCCCAATTTCAGCGCCAGACAGCCGCCAGCTTGGCATTGCTGATGGGTGATCCAGCCGCCAAAATACTGCAACAAAGCCGCGCGGACATTGCCCTGCGCGGGCGAGAGCTGCTGTGCCAAGCGCGCCTGGTAATCGGCAAAATACCGCTCCAGCATCGCCACCCCAAAGCCTTCTTTCGAGCGGAAATAATGATAGAACGAGCCTTTGGGCACGCCCGCTGTTTGCAAAATTTCGGCCAAGCCGGTGGCGGCAAAGCCTTTATGCAAGATAATTTGCTCAGCGGTGGCCAGAAGATGGCTGCGGGTATCGTCGGTGCTGGTTTTCATCATGGCGCCATCCTACTAGACGACTGGTCTAGTAGCAAGCCCCTGCGCCTGCCGCTCGTCACTTGTTGCTGTGGGAATTTGCCGCACGGCCGCCTGCGCGCGGGCTAGCGTGCTACTAACTGTGGAAAAACCCAACTGCGCCGCGCGTGATTTTCCCTTATCGTGCCGCACCTTTGCTGCTGTGGAGCATCACCATGCCCAAACGCCATACCTGGCTGGAAGACGCCCAAGGCTTACTCACCGGTGTCTTGTTAATGGCGCTGGCCATCCAGTTTTTCAAGCACGCCGGTTTGCTCACTGGCGGGATTACTGGCCTGGCCTTTTTGCTGTATTACGCCACCCACTGGGCCTATGGCGCGATCTTTTTCGCCATTAGCTTGCCGTTTTATCTGTTTGCCTACCGTGTGCTGGGGCGCGAATTTACGCTCAAAACCTTTCTGTGCATCGCCATGCTGTCGGTGCTGGCCGATTGGCTGCCGCACTGGATTCAATTTGGCCAGCTACAGCCCTGGTTTGCCAGCATTATTGGCGGCCTCTTGGCCGGAATCGGGATTTTAATGCTGATCCGGCACAAGGCCAGCTTGGGCGGGGTAACCGTGATGGCGCTGTTTTTGCAGCAGCGCCATGGCTGGCGCGCCGGGCATATCCAGCTGGTGTTTGATCTGTGTATTTTGGCCGCGGGCGCCATGACGGTGAGCGGCGAGAAACTATTGCTGTCGATCATGGGCGCAGTGGCGCTGAATCTGGTCATTGCCATCAATCACCGCCCTGGCCGCTATATGGGCATGTAGGGTATTGGGCTGTGTGCCTTATATTAATTAGCACTCAAGCCAATACCCATAATGCAACATAACTAGGTAAAGGCACCTGACTGATTTCAGCTCAGCCCGGTGCCGCCCTATTTTACTGCGGGTAATACGCGCTCAGTGGCTGTTTCAGTTTCAGCAGCCACAGCTCGGAGTCTTCTTTGGTGGCTTTGACCTGCAGCGCTTCGCCTTCGGGCAAACGGCCATCTTTGATCAGTACATCATCCAGATCTTTGCCACTGGCCAGCTCGGCTTTCAGGCCGAAATCGTTGTCGTTAATCAGCGCCAGCTGACCATCCACCACCGTTAAGCCTTCGGCTTTCTCGGCCTGCCAGCCGATTTCGCGCAGATCAAACATCCGCTGCTTGCGAATCAGCTTGAGGCCGGCCAATTGCTCGGCGGTAGCGTATTCGGCCTCTTTGCCCTCCAGCTGCGGCAACGCTTCGGCGCCGGCAATGTCGATCACATACAGCACATTGCGCATCTGTTTATCTTTGCCCTTGCCCTGCTCCACCAGCACGAAGCGCTGATTATCCAGCGCCACCAGATCACCGATTTTGGCATCGCCATTTTTCTTGTAGGCGGTGCTATCCAGCGGGTAGCCCAGCATGCGGGTCGCGCCGGTGGTCGGGTCTAGCTCCAGCAAGCGGATAATGCCGGCGCTGTGTTTGGTTTCACCATTGATATTGAGGGTGGATTGCAGCATGGCGTAGATCTTGCCATTCGGGGTGCGCGCCACGGCTTCAAAGCCGCGATTCGGCTGGCGGTATTGCAGTACCTCGGGTAGGCCGCGGCCCGGGGCCAGCTGTTGCAGTACTTTGCCGGTTTTGGCTTCCACTTTCAGCAGGAAGGGGCCGTATTCATCCACCACCCACAGATGACCTTTGCCATCAGGCACGATGCCCTCAGGATCTACCCCACGCGGATGCGCCGGCAGCACCGCCAGCGTGTCGCTCAGCGCCACTTCACCGGTCGCCCCCACCGTACCCGCGGGCAGCGGCAAACCGCTCGCCGGGCCTTCAGCAAACTGGAACGGCCGGCTCTGAATCACACTGGCGCTCTTGCCCCGCACCAGCTTGATCTGGGCAAAACGGGGCTGGTAATCCGGGGTGAGGAAAATCTTGCTCTCCAGCTTTTTGCCCCCCTCTTGCACGCGCGGCGCATCGCCATTCGGGCCGCGATCGCCAGTGGCCCAGAACAGCAAATTACCCTGCGCATCTTTACCCTTAAACGCCAGGCCCGAGCCCGGTGCAAACGGCAGCCCCTGCGGGAATTCGCTGGCAAAAGCACCGTTGTACGGCAGATTGAACTTGGCCGGGCTTTGCAGCGCATAGCGCTCTACCGCCGCCACCTGTGGATGATTGACGCTCTCAGCGCGAAAAGCCTCGCCCGCTTGCGCCCCACTTGCCAGCACTGCCGCCAGCATCCATGCCCATTGCTGCATACCCACCTCGTTAAATGAAATCTGCTTGCAATATTACGCAGCGGCGATGACGAAACGATGACAAATTGGGTAGGTGCCGCTAGTCAGCAAGCGCCCGCGTGCAGGCTAAGCAAAAACCCAAATATCAAATACCTATACCCTGTATATACACCTAGACTTTGCAAAAATTAGCCTCTGCTAACATACCCATAGTTACAATTTCAGCCACGCGCGCGTTTGCCGTTGAGCGTCACCACTCGTCGGCTTACATTCAAGTTTTGATAAGCCATACCTCGGTACGGTATCGGTGGGCGAAATCGGCAGGGCTTAGCGGCGGCTGGCGATACCCTGCCGCGCAAAAAGCAAGCCAAGCCCGCGACGGGCGGCGGCCACTAGGCCGAAGTGATTTTCTTGTCTTTACTGAAATTCAAACAGCATGATCAATCAAGACAAGGGATACCGAAATGCAGCTCTCAATGAAAATGTGTGCCGTCCCGATTTTGCTCGGGATCGCCTGCTTACTGGGGTATGGCGTGCTCAGCAGCGCCTTTGATCTGCGCGAAATCAGCCTCGTATTGCTGCTCCTGCCGCTGGGCTGGATGCTGATTTTTGGCGGCATTTATATTGGCCTGATGTATCTGAGCCAGATGAGTATCGACCCGATCCGCTTTCGCCCGCATCGCCATCACTAGGCTTGGCGCTTCACCCCCAACAACGGCTCGCTGCGGCGGGCCGGTGTGCTGTGGGCACCGCATAGTATCAGGTCAAGGTTTTTTACCTTTCGTCGCCCAATCAAATACCCCAGTGATGTATATCACCACAGCCTATTCCAGCTATAACTCTGCAGCAGATACCTTTCATCGTTTCGCCATCTAGACGTCATCGCTTTGTCGCGTAATTGCAAACGGCCTGCAAACTGCGCCCTCTATGCTCGCGGCATTTTTTGATGACGAGGTGCATATGTCTGCCCATCCCCGCGCCGGCCTTTTTGGCTTGGCCCTGCTTCCCCTGCTACTGGCCGCGTGCGGCGGTGGCGAACTGCAAACTCCAACCAGCAGCGTCACCGCGCCCACACTCAGCGGCCGCGCGATCCTGCCCGCCGCCACCTTCGCCGATGGCCCGATCTCGGGCCAGTATCTGGGCGGAACTTTGTTTAACGGCCACAGCGCGCCGTTTGCCAAACAGCCGGTACAAGGCTTTTCAGCGATTCTGAAAAATGCTGATGGCAGCTTCCTGGTAATGGCCGACAATGGCTACGGCAGCATCGAAAACTCGGCCGACTTTAATCTGCGCGTGTACACCATCCGCCCGAATTTCAAAACCGCCACTGGCGGCGATGGCAGCATCAAGACCGAGAAATTCATCGAGCTGAAAGACCCGAATAAACTGATCCCATTTGCGATCACCAATCAATTCAGCAAAGAGCGCGTACTCACCGGCGCCGACTTTGACATCGAATCAATGCAGCGCGCCCCCGATGGCACACTGTGGTTTGGCGATGAATTTGGGCCGTTCCTGCTGCATACCGACGCCAACGGCGTGCTGCTGGAAGCGCCAATCAAGCTGATGGATAGCGAAAATGCCGGCCAGGAAATCCGCTCGCCGCAAAACCCATACAGCGAAGAAGGCAGCGCGGTGCGTATCATGAATGCGGTACGTGCCCATGCGCAGAGCTTTGGCGCCAAACGCGCGCCGGTGTTCTCTCCGTACTTTGTGCAGCTGAAATACGACGCCAATGGCGTGAAATCCAGCCCGGATGCCCACTACGCCCGCGGCAAAAATCCGCAACCGGGCCTCACCCCAGCCACCAGCGAGATCTTTGATGTGGCCTCGCTCAAGAGCGCTGGCTATCAGGTGGTGACCTGGACGGTGAACGATAAAGCTAAAATGACCGAGCTTCTGAAAGCCGGCGTGAGCGGCATTATCTCTGATCGCCCTGATCTGCTGCTGGCGGCGGTGAAAGAATTTGATGCCAATAAAGACGGCGTGCCGGGCGACTACCTGACCAAAGACGGCCTGATTGATCCAGCCAAATTTGACGCCCAAGGCCACCGTGGCGCGCGCAATCTGCGCCCAGAAAACACCCTGCCCGCCTTTGAGGCCGCGCTGGATAATCTGATGACCACGCTGGAAACCGATTCGGGCATCACCAAAGATGGCATCTCCGTACTGAAGCACGACCCCTACATCGAAACCCAGAAATGCCGCCGCACCGATGGCACGCCGTACAACGACATCAAGCAAGAAGTGCTGATCAAAGACCTGACACTGGCGCAAATCCAGGCCGACTATATCTGCGATAAAGTCTTCCGCGGTGCCGACCAGAGCAACGACGTGGCACTCTCGCCAGTTTCGGCCGCGCTGGCCACGACCAAGGGCTACACCAGCCCGTATGTCTTGCCCAAAACGCAGGATATCTTCGATCTGGTTACGGCTTATATCGACTACTACAGCACCGGCGCGGGCAAAACCCATCCGGATGCGGCCAAACGCGTGGCCAACGCCAAGACCGTACGCTTTAACATCGAAACCAAGATCAATCCACGCAGCGATAAAGACAACCACGATAAAGTCTACAAAGACCGCACAGTGGGCTTTGAGCAAATGGCCGACACACTGGCCAAAGTGATTGTCGACAACAAGATGGAAGCCCGCGCCGACATCCAGAGTTTCGATTTCCGCACCCTGCTGCGCGTACAAGAGAAATTCCCGGCCATTCGTACCGTGTATCTGTTTGGCGATTTCCCGATCTATCCAGATCCGGCCAATACCGATGACGGCACCAATATGCAGGATGAAAACGGCAAAAACACGCCGTGGATGGCCGGCCTGTATTGGCCGTATCGCAGCACCGCCACCAGCAATCCATTCCGCGCGAAAAAATCTGGCGGTTTTGAAGGCATGGCGCTCTCAAGCGATGGCAGCAAGCTGTACCCGCTGTTGGAACAGCCGCTGACTGGCCACGATGACAAAACGCTGCTGATCAGCGAATTTGATATCGCCAGCCGTAAATACACCGGCAAAACCTTCAAATACAAGCTGGATGCCAAAGGCACCAATATCGGCGACTTTATCCTGTTTAACGCCGAAGAAGGCATCATTATCGAGCGCGATAACAGCACCGGCGATCTGGCGGGCTTTAAAAAGCTCTTCAAGATCAAGCTGGGCAAAGCCGGTGATTACGTTGAGAAAACCGAACTGGTCAACCTGATGGACATTAAAGATCCAAAAGGTATCAGCGGCACAGCCAGCAATGGCGATATCGGCCTGGGTGGCGTCTTTGCGATGCCGTTTGTCACCATCGAAGACGTAGTGGTGATCGATGAAAACACCCTCGGCGTACTCAACGACAACAACTACCCATTTAGCGTGGGTCGCCACATGGGCACCAAGCTGCCGGATGACAACGAATTTATGTTGATCACCCTGCCAAGCCCACTGAAACTGAAGTAAACCGCGCCGGCCTGCCTTGGGCCTGCCCAATAAAAAAGCCCGCGCTTGCGGGCTTTTTTATTGGTTTGCTCTAGTATACCGCCAGGCTGTATTAACCTAAAAAGCATTCAATATGATGCTTAGAGCGATATACCCTAGCGTTTCTCGCTATGCAGCAAGGCTTCACGCGCATCTTCAAAGCTCATTTCTTCCGGGCGCACCAGGCGGGTTTTATGCTTGAGGCGATAGCCCCACCAGATCGCCAGAAACAGCGGAATCCCGATATACGTCGCGGTAACGCCCAGCCAATCGATCTTGCCGGCGGCAAAGGCCTGATAGTTTTGCCCCAACATCACCAAGACACACAGACTAAACGCAAACAGCGGCCCATACGGGAAAAACGGCGAGCGATACGGCAGCTCATCCAGCGAATGGCCTTGTGCCAGAAAACCTTGGCGGAAACGATAGTGGCTCACCGCAATGCCCAGCCAGGCAATAAAACCGGTCATGCCCGACATATTCAGTAGCCACAGATACACGGTTTTATCTTCGCCCAGCGCGGTCAGGAAACACAGCATACCCACCGCTGTGGTGGCATACAGCGCATTGCGCGGCACACCATTGCCCGCCAGCTTGGCAAAAACCTTTGGCGCCAGGCCCTGCTGAGCCAGGGTAAACAGCATCCGCGTTGAGGCATACATACCCGAATTACCGGCCGAAATAATCGCCGTGAGAATCACGGTATTCATCAAGGCGGCCGCAAAGGCCAAGCCGGCATTCTGGAACACCAGTGTGAACGGGCTCATCCCAATGTCGGCAATATCGTTTTTCAGCAGCTTAGGATCGGTATAAGGGATCAGCAAACCAATCAGGAAAATGGCGATCACATAAAACAGCAAAATCCGCCAGAACACCTGCCGGATCGCCCGTGGAATCGCTTTATGCGGGTTTTCGGCCTCGCCAGCGGCCACGCCGATCAGCTCGGTACCCTGAAACGAAAAACCGGCCACCATCATCACGCCAATCATCGCGGGCAGGCCACCGACAAAAGGCGCCTCACCCAAGGTGAAGTTATGCCAGCCACCCTGCTCACCGCCGTGCATCACGCCAAAAATCATCAACAGGCCGGTGGCGATAAACACAATCACCGTCACCACTTTGATTAGCGAGCACCAGTATTCGGCCTCACCAAAGCCCCGCACCGAGATGTAATTCAGCGCAAACATCACCGCCAGAAAGCCGGCACTCCAGTAAATACCCGGCACATCGGGAAACCAGAACGCCATAATCAGCTGCGCCGCTACCAGCTCGACTGCAATGGTCACCGCCCAGTTGTACCAGTAATTCCAGCCCAGCGCGAAACCAAAGCCCGGCTCGACAAAGCGCGCACCATAGGTGGCAAACGAGCCCGACACCGGCATATAGGCCGCCAGCTCACCCAGACTCGTCATCAGGAAATACACCATCAGGCCAATCAGCAGGTAGGCCGCAATCGCGCCGCCTGGGCCGGCCTGGGCAATGGTGGCGCCCGAGGCCACAAACAGCCCGGTACCAATCGAACCACCGATGGCAATCATCGACAAATGGCGCGCTTTCAGATTGCGCCGCAAGGTGGGTGGGGAGGAAGAGGTACTCATTACGTGGGCTGCATCCTATGTTTTGATTAAAAAATGGTCAGTTGATGATGCCTGAAAAGCCCTGCGCTGTCGTTTGTGGCTATCCCTAGTCAAACACAGTGCAGCCACAAAGCCAGTCAAACAGTTTGACCTAAAATCAGCGACGCCAGCTTGCAGGGATTTTTCACCGCGCCAGCACAGCATGTAGGAAAGCCTGCACGCCCGCCGTTTATCGTCTCAGCGCCCGTCTTGCTACCCCAGCACCAGCGTAAGCAGCCATGCTGACGGTAAATATAATTCTGCTGCGCGCCACCATGCCCTTGTTGCTGCTGGCCCTCTTGCTGGCAATGCCAGCACTGGCCCAAACCACCATCACCCTGAACGCCGAAGATGATTGGGCGCCGTATTCTTATGTAGAGCGGGGCAAAGAGGGCATTCAGGGCCTGGCACCCAAAATCATCACCGCGGCCTTTGCCACCCAGCAAATCAAGGTCAATTACCGGGCCGTGCCCTTTAGCCGCTGCCTGCGCGAAACCGAGGAAGGGCAGGCGCTGGGCTGTTTTGATATTGAAATCAATAGCGACAACGCCAAGCGCTTTTACTTTCACCGTACACCGCTGTTTCAGGAAGGCCTGTCGATTTTCGCCCGCGCCCCGCATCGCACTGGCCTAAGCGCGGCCGACTTACCCGGGCATGCGGTAGGCGCCACCAATGGCTACACCTATCCGCCGGTGATCATGCAGGATAGCCGCATCCGCAAAGATATTTCCCCTAGCGATGAAGTCCAGCTGCGCAAACTACTGGCGGGCGGCCGGATCGACTACGCCCTGATCAACACCACCCCGGCCAAACTGCTATTCAAGAAAAACTCGGCCTTCAAAGGCGCGCTGCTCGAAGTCGGGCTGGTGAATCAGGCCAGCTTCTTTATAGGCTTTAGCAAGAAACACCCCGATGGGCAAAAGCTGGCCGAGCTATTCGAAGAAGGCCTGCGCACCATCAAAGCCAATGGCGAATATGAACGCCTAATGCGCGAATTTCGCGCCAGCCTGCAGTAGTTCAACTCGCTTTGCGCCGTGGCAAAACAGCAATTTTGATTGGGTGATAGCCTGCATTCCGCTATCCTGAAACTTATCCCGTTTGAATGTACTGTAACAGCCGCGTGAATCCCGCCATTCTGACCGCCATTTTGCAGGCTCAGTCCGCCTTTTTGGCCGACAGTGTTGCCCCCGCTGTGTGGCAACAAGCCTTGCGCCAGCTACTGCCACTCGCCCCGGCGCGCGGCGGGCTGCTGGCCAGCTTGCGCGATGATGGGGCACTGGGCATTCTGGCCATTAGCGAAGGGCCGCAACTGAGCCAACCTGCAGCGCTGGCGCCACTGCAACTTCCCTGCGAAGACTGGCAGCGCCTGCATCGCTGCCAACCTTGCTGGGTCTCGCTGGATCAGCTACAGGCGCTGAATCAGCCGGCCTTGGCTTGGCTAGCGGCGCAAGCCGGCACCCGCTGGCTGGCACTGCCCCTGCACCGCGAAAACCATTTAGAAGGCATCGCCCTGCTGGCCGTGCAAGAGCGAGATTTGCTGCCACTGCAGCTGGATGAACTGGCACCCCTATTAGCCACGCTGGCGCAATTACTTGTGTTTCAGCGCCAAAAGGCCGCTTCCGCCGCCGAACAGGCCAGCCAGCGCCGGCAGCAAATGGCCTTGACCACACTCTATCGGATTACCGAACTCACCGGCGATGATGATCTGGCACTGATGCAGGCCGCCTTGCAGCTGGGGGTGGACTATTTTGGCCTTCCCTTTGGCGCCATCGGCCAGATTACCGCCCAAGAATACCGCGTGGTGGCCACCTATCTGGATGGCCAAACCCCGCAGCTGGCCACGCATTATCCGCTGGCCGAAACTTACTGCCAGCTCACGCTAGAAACCAACGATGTGTTTAGCGTTTCGGCCATGGGCAGCTCACGCTGGTCACAAGCGCCCTGCTACCGGCGTTTCGGGCTGGAAGCTTATATCGGCGTACCGCTGCGGGTCGCGGGCCAGCGCTATGGCACGCTGAGTTTTTCTTCGCCCCAAGTGTATAGCCGGCTCTTCGATGAAATCGACGTCGGCTTTTTGCGGCTGGTGGCCCGCTGGGTAGAAACCGCACTCGAGCGCCAGCAAGCGCGCAGCGAGCGCAAACGCCTGCACGAACGCTTTCAGAAAATTGGGCAGGAAGTCCCCGGTCTGATTTTCCAAACCCGGATGAATCTCGATGGCAGCAGTGCTTATCTGTACGCCAGCGCCGGCATTGAGGATATCTACGGCCTGCAACCTGAAGACGTGGCCAACGATGCCTCACGGGTATTGGCGGTCGTGCATCCGGATGATCTGCCCGCTGTGGTGGCCAGCTATATGCAGGCACTGGAAACCCTCAGCCACTGGGATACCATTTACCGGGTCAACCACCCTGTGAAGGGTGAAATCTGGGTTGAGGGCCATGCCAAGCCCGAGCGCACGCCAGAAGGTGACACCATCTGGTATGGCATCGCCACCGATGTTACCGCGCAAAAACAAGTGCAGCTGCAACTTGAACACGCCAAGCAAGCGGCCGAGGCCGCCAATCAGGCCAAGAGCCAGTTTCTGGCCAATATGAGCCACGAAATCCGCACCCCGATTAATGGCGTGCTTGGCATGACCCGGCTGCTGCTCGATACCGAGCTCAGCCCCCAGCAGCGCGAATACGCCGATACCGTGCGCTACAGCGGCGATGTGCTGCTGAGTGTAATCAACGATATTCTCGATTTTTCTAAAATCGAAGCCGGCCATCTGGCGCTGGAGCAGATCGATTTCGAGCTGGCCACGGTGCTGCACGAGCTGGGCTCGATGATGGCGCTGCGTATCCGCGAAAAAGGCCTGCACTATCAGGCCGAGCTGGCCCCCGGCGTACCCGCCCGCCTGCGCGGCGACCCGGGCCGCCTGCGGCAAGTGCTGCTCAATCTGGTCGGCAATGCAGTCAAGTTTACTGACACCGGCGGGGTACAGCTCAGCATCAGCGTGGCCAGCCAAAGTGCCAGCCACTGCACGCTACAATTTAGCGTGCGTGATAGCGGCATCGGCATACCGGCCGAGAAAATCCCGCAGCTGTTTAACCGCTTTTCGCAGCTGGATGAATCCACCTCGCGCCGCTATGGCGGCACCGGGCTCGGCTTGGCCATTTGCCAGCAGCTGGTGACGCTGATGGGCGGTGAAATCCGCGCCAGCAGCCAACCCGGCCAAGGCGCCGAATTCAGCTTCACCCTGCCGCTACAAGTGGCCGACCCCGCCAGCGCGCAGCCAACCCCACGAGTGCCGCAAGCGGCCAATGGCCAGCATTACCGAGTTTTGCTGGCCGAAGATAATCCAGTGAATCAGCGGGTGGCGGTCAAAATGCTGGAAAACCTCGGCTGCAGTGTGCACACCGCCAATAATGGCCTGCATGCCCTGTCGGCGCTGGCGCGGCAAGATTTCGACATTGTGTTTATGGATCTGCAAATGCCAGAAATGGATGGCATAGAGGCCACTCGCGCCATCCGCGCGGGCGACGCCGAAGTGCGCGACCCGGCTATTGCCATCGTGGCGCTCACCGCCAATGCCTTGGCCGATGAAAAAGCCCGCTGCTTTGCCGTTGGCATGAATGATTTTCTGGTCAAACCGATCCAGCCCGAAGCGCTGGCCGGCGCTTTGCGCCAATGGGGCACGGCCACCTAACGGTCAGCTTGTGCGTTTGCACAACGGCACACGCCCTCAGCCCCCGCCCAGCGCAGCCCGCGTGCCATAATTTCCGGCATGACCCTCTGCCCGGAAACCGCCATGACGCTGCAAGAACGCCTGGGATTTGCCCCCACCGACCGTGTTTTGATTGTGCATGCCGACGATATTGGCATGTGCGAGGCCACCGTGAGCGCCTGGCGCAGCCTGCACGGGGTTAGCGCCATGAGCTCGGCCTCGGCCATGGCGCCATGCCCATGGTTTCCCGCCGCCGTGGCCGCTGCCCGCGCCGCAGGCGCCACAGCCGACATGGGGCTGCATCTCACGCTCAATTGTGAATGGCGCGAGCATTATCGCTGGGGGCCCATTACCGGTGGGCATACCCCGGCAGGGTTAGCCGATGCAGCCGGCTATTTTCATCCGCTGGCGGCCGATACCTATCAGATTGCCGATCTCAGCCGCGCCTACGATGAGCTGGCGGCACAAGTAGCGCGCGCCCAAGCCTTGGGCTTGCCGCTTACCCATCTCGATACCCATATGATGACGGCGCTGCACCCTGAGCTCTTTCGCCATGTCTTGCGCCTGAGCGCCGAACTGCAATTGCCGGTGCTGGTGCCGCATTATCGCGACCCACAGCTATTTGCAGATGAAAGCAAAATGCCGCTGCCGCTGTGCCAGCAAACCAGCGCCCTGATTAGCGGTGCCGCCGAGCAGGTCAAGCCGATTGACGCATGGGCGGTACTGCCGTTCGGCCAGTATTTGCGCGACGAAGAACGGCTGCTGTGGGCCGAGCATGTGCTCAAATATTATTTCCACGCCCCCGGTGTGTATGCGCTGATTGGCCATCCGGCCAGCGATACGCCCGAGCTGCGGGCGCTAGCCCCCGACTGGGCTACCCGCGTCGCCGATCTGCGCCTGTTTGCCAGCGCCGGCCTGCGCGAGCTGATTGCGCGCGAAAACTACCGGGTGGTGGGCATGCGCGAAATCGCCGCGCTGGCGCCGCGCACTCACAGCACTGTCACATCCACCGCCTATGCTGCCGCGCATTAACCGGAGAAGCCCGTCATGAACAATATCGCATTGCTCTTACAAGGTGGCGGCGCGCTGGGCGCCTATGAATTGGGCGTATTGCGCCGCATGCACGAACAAGGCCTGCTGCCGGTAAAAATGGTGGCTGGCGTGTCGATTGGTGCGGTCAATACCGCGGTGCTGGTGGGTAGCAAACACGCTAATCCGCTCACTGCACTGGAAACACTGTGGCAAAAGCTCACCGTGCCTAATATCCCCTTTGCGCCGCAAATCGTTGAGCAAAATTTATCGCTGCTGGGCAACCCGCATATGTCACGGTTGCGCACCGATGTGTGGAATATGCCGCGCTGGACTTCGGTCTACTCGGCTGACCCATTGCGCGAGCTGCTAACCGAGCTGGTGGATTTCGACAAACTCAATGCCTCCGAAACGATTGTGCAGCTCTCGGCCGTGCAGATCGAAAGCGGCGAGATCGCCACGTTTAGCAATCGCGACGGCCAGCGGCTGGAGATGGAGCACGTGATTGCGTCGCTGTCGATTCCACCGATGTTCCCGCCGGTGGTGATCGAGGGCAAACATTACTGGGATGGCGGGCTATTTGATAATGCGCCACTGGGCGCAATGATTAATGCCCTGCCGCCCCAGAGCGAGGCGCATTTTGTGATCGTGAATCTGTTCCCACTCAAAGGGCAGGTGCCGGGCAATCTGGTTGAAACGCAAGACCGGATGCTGGAGATTATTTTCTCGAACAAGGTCTTGGGTGATATGGGGCGCATGGCCGATTACAACGGCTTGGCCGAGCTGTATCAGGCGCTCAACCAGAGCCTGCCGGCCGACTCTCCGATCCGCCAGCTGGAGGGCTTTAAAGACATCGCCCGCCTGCGCATGCTGCTATCGCCCACGGTGATCACCAATCAAATGCCAGAGGCCGAGAGCACCACGCTGGATTTCTCGCCACGCAGCATTGCCGCGCGCATCGCCGCTGGCTACCGCGATGCCTGCGCCCAATTCTAAGCACTTTCACTCTTAAGGGTATTGCTCGCAAGTCAATATGAATTAAAGCCTGACAAGCCATACCCCAACACCAAATCCCCACAACGCTCAATCAGCCGCCCTGAGCGGGCCAGATTGAGCGTTTTTGCATCAAAGTCGAGCGTTTACGCATCATCGCCGTCCCCCCGCCCATTTATGCTGATCAGCACATTCACCCCGTTTGGAGCTTGATGATGTTGATCCGCCGTTTTAGCCAATTCACCCTCGCTTTGGTCGCCAGCAGCATGCTGCAGGCGGCCGACTTCACCCTCAGCAGCCCTGATCTACAGACCGGCCAGGCCATGAGCCGCCAGCAAGAATTCAATGGCTTTGGGTGCAGCGGTGATAACCGCGCCCCCACGCTGAACTGGCAGCACGCCCCGGCTGGCACCCGCAGCTTTGCCGTCACCGTGTACGACCCCGATGCGCCCACCGGCAGTGGTTGGTGGCATTGGCTGGTGGTGAATCTCCCCGCCACCAGCAATGGTCTGCGCGCCAAAGCGCTGCCGGCTGGCGCGCTGGAAACCCGCACCGATTACGGCCAGCCCGGCTATGGCGGGGCGTGTCCGCCGGTGGGCGATGCACCGCATCGCTATATCCACACCGTCTGGGCGCTGGATATCGAGCGTTTACCCGTGGATGCGCAAGCCAGCGGCGCGCTGGTCGGCTACCTGCTCAATCAGCATGCGCTGGGCAAAGCCCAACTCACCGCCACCTACCAGCGGCGCGCCCAACCATGATCGCGAGCCTAGATCACTGGGTGCTCACCACTGGCGATCTGGCAAGGTGCCTGACCTTTTACCAGCAGCTGGGTTTACGCGCGGTTGAATTTGCCCCCGGCCGCTGGGCCTTGCACTTTGGTCAGCAAAAGATCAATCTGCATGAGGCTGGCGCCGAAATCAGCCCGCATGCCCGCTATCCACAGCCGGGCAGCCAGGATTGGTGCTGGCTCGTGAGCGAGCCACTCGGGCAAGTACAAGCGCGGCTGCACGCACTGGGCATCGTCATCGAGCAAGGGCCAGTGCGCCGGCAAGGCGCGTGCGGGCCGCTGTGGTCAATCTATCTGCGCGACCCGGATGGCAATCTGCTCGAGCTGGCCGAGCAGGACGCTGCCAGCGCAACATAGGGGTAAATATGGCTAATTTGCAGCTACGCAGCATTCAGCATGGGCTGATCCTGGCCCAAGAAACCCAGCTGCTGCGCGAAGTGCATTGCCTGCAACCGGTGTTAATGCGGGTGCGGCAGGGGCAGAAACACTGGTGGCTGGGCGAGCACAGCGGGGTGGCCAGCACGGGCCAGCTGCTGCTGATGCCCGCCGGCGCGACGCTGACTGTGCGTAATGAGCCCGGCCCGCAGGGCTATCGCTGCGAAGTTATCACCCTTGGCTCGCAACTGGTTCAGCTGGCGCGCCAGCAACATGCGCAGTGGCTAGCGCCGCAGGCCACCCACAACCCGCGCTATAGCTGCCCCGCCAGCCCGGTGATTGGCCAGCAATGGGATGAATTATTCGCCGCGCTCGCGACGCATGAACCGGAGCCGCTGCTGGAACACCGCGCCTGTGGTTTATTGCTCAGCCTTTTGCTGGCCGACTGTGGCGGCCATCTGCTGCTGGATCGTAGCAGCCGCAGCGATGAGCGGGTGCAGCAGCTCTTGCTGCTGAACCCTGGCCATGATTGGACGGTGCAAACCCTGGCGCGCCAGCTGCATGTGGGCGAATCCACCCTGCGCCGGCAATTGCAGCAAGAGGGCACCTCGTTTCGCCAGCTACTGGATCAAGTGCGCCTGAATACCGCGCTGGGGCTGCTGCAAACCACGCGCCAGCCCATCGGCCAGATTGCGCTGCAATGCGGCTACGCCTCGGCCTCGCGCTTTAGCCAGCGCTTTAGTCAGCGTTTTGGCATTGGCCCGCAACAGCTGCGTAAATCGATTCCCGCCGCCAACCACTAGCCGTGGGTATATCCATCCAAGCCAAGGTCAGAAAAAGCCCCAGCCATATACCCTATCTAGCCCGTGAAAGCCGGCAAGGCTGCGGCAAACCCGCTATGCTGGGCAGATCTGCTGTCTTGCGTTGGAGCCTGCCATGAGCAATCACCCCGCCTTTGATGCCAAATACGCCGCCGGCCGCGCCCTGCGCGACACAACTGCCCGCGGCAGCCATCATCACCCCGGCAATCTGGAACGCGACCCGGTGCAGCTCTTGAAGCAATCCAGCCAGGGGCGAGTGCAACGCTTGGTGCCGCTGCGCTATGGACGGATGCTCACCTCGCCGTTCGCCTTTTACCGCGGCAGCGCCATCATTCAGGCGCACGATCTGGCCGGCACGCCCCACAGCGGCATTTATCAACAGATTTGCGGCGATTGCCATCTGATGAATTTCGGCGGCTTTGCCACCCCCGAGCGCAATCTGATCTTTGATCTGAATGATTTTGACGAAACCCATCCCGGCCCATGGGAATGGGATGTAAAACGGCTGGCGGCCAGCTTTGCCCTCGCCGCCGACCACATCGGCTGCCATCAGGACAAGATTGATGACATTGTTTATGCCGGCATTCGCAGCTATCAAAGCCACCTCGCCGATTACGCTGAGCTACCGGCGCTGTCGCTGTGGTATGAGAAAATCAGCTTTGCCGATCTGCGCGAAGACGCTACCGACCCCGATGCCGCCACCCTACTGGACGGCCTGATCGCCAAAGCCGGCAAACGCACCAATGAACTGCTGCTGCCCAAAATGAGCCAGAAGCAGCAAGGCCGCTGGATTATGAACGACAATCCACCCAATTTATTTCATATCCACGGTGATAACCGCTTATTCGACGAAGATGATAACTGGCTCTCACTGGGCAATTGGCATACGCTGGCCGACGGCCTGATCGAAAGCTATCGCACCACGCTCAGCTATAGCCACCAGCAATTGCTGGGCTATTTTTATCCACAGGATATGGCCTTTAAAGTCGTTGGGGTTGGCAGTGTGGGTACACGTTGCCTGGTCTTGCTGCTGGCCGATGATTGCGACAACCCGCTGTTTTTACAGATTAAAGAAGCCGTGCCCTCGGTGCTGGCGCAATTTAGCCCCAGCCCAGCCTGCAGCTTTACGCATCAGGGCCAGCGCGTGGTGACCGGGCAGCGGGTGATGCAGGCCGCGAGTGATTATTTCCTCGGCTGGGGTACCGGCCCGTTTGGCCGGCATTTTTACTTCCGCCAGCTACGCGATATGAAGGTCGCAGTGGAGCTCGAAACCCTGGATAGCGATTTATTACAGCATTACGCCCGCCTCTGCGGGCGCGCCCTCGCCCGCTCGCACGCCCGCTCGCACGCCCGCGCCGGCGGCCAAGGCGCGCAAATCAGCGGCTATCTGGGACGTAATGACCGCTTTGCCAGCGCACTGGTCGATTACGCGCAAAGCTATCGCGCGCAAGTCGAGCGCGACTACCAACAGTTTCGCAGCGCCTGCCAGCGCGGCGAATTGCCGGCGCAAACCGAAGCCGACTTTGGGGCCGATTTTCGGCTGTAAACCAGTAGCGGTTTGAGGCTAGTCGTTTGATTTTCGGCCCGCGGCCAAGCAGTCGCCCGCGCTAAAATCTAATACCCGGCAACGTATATCGCCACAGAGCATATAAATCAGAAGCCTTAACCGCATACCCAGCAACAAACATCCACAGCCAAGTAGGCCCTGCTATTCAAACCAAGAGTCAGCGATGCCCAGCACCCCCACGATCCCCCATTCCGAGCCCGCCAATTCATCACCACTCAATCCCAGTGGCAATCTGTTTGCGGCGGCCACGCCGCCCGCCAGTGGCGAGCTATTTAGCGTCTTGCTGGAGCGGCCAGATTTATTGATTGAGCGCATCGTCAGCTCAGATCAACTCAGCCCCACGCTGTATTGCCAAACGCAAGACGAATGGGTGGTGCTGCTGCAGGGGGAAGCCAGTGTGCAGTTGGGCGCTGAGCGCGTGCAGTTGCAGGCCGGCGATTATCTATTTATCCCTGCGCAAACGCCGCATCAGGTGCTCGCAACCAGCGCGGGTGCGCTATGGCTGGCGATTCATCATGGGCCGCGCGGGGCGGCGTGAATATCACCACGCCAGCCGGCTAAGCTCACGGGTATACCGCCAGAAGTCTTATTTAAAATTACTCACAATTAAATACCCACAGCAGGTATTTTAACAAAGCCAGCGGCAGCACCACCTCAGGCCTGCGCCCGCTAGGCAAAGCAGCCGCAGCGGCGTAGCGTAATGCGCAGAGATCAACGCTTGGAGCCGCTATGTCTAGCTACGCCTCAGAATACCTCAACACGGTCACCGCCCTGCTGCAGCGGGTACAGGATGAACAACTGCCCCAGCTAGAGGCCGCCGCCGCGCGCATTGCCGCCTGCATTGCCGGCGGTGGGCTGTGGCATGTGTTTGGTAGCGGCCATTCGCAGCTACTGGCCGCCGAGCTGTTTTACCGTGCGGGCGGCCTCGTGCCGGTGAATGCGATTCTGGATTTGCCGCTATCGGTGATGGTGAACGCGCGCCGCTCCACGTGGCTGGAGCGAGTGCCCGGCTATGCCGAGCAATTGCTGCAGGATGAACCGGTCAGCGCCGGTGATGTGGTGCTGGTGATTTCCAACTCGGGCCGCAATGCCGTGCCGATCGAAGTGGCACTGGCCGCCAAAGCGCGCGGGGCAACGGTGTTTGCGCTCACGGCGGTGGATTTTTCGCGCCGGGTCAGCTCGCGCCACCCCAGCGGCTATAAGCTGCTCGACTGCGCCGAGATCGTATTTGACAACTACGGCGTTGATGGCGATGCCGTGGTGCAGATCCCTGGCTGTGCCAGCGCGGTGGCCGCCACCTCTACCGTGGTGGGCAGCGCATTGTTGCAAGCGCTGGCCGCAGCCACCGTGGCGCAATTACAGCAAACTGGCCACGCAGCCCCGATCTGGCAAAGCGCCAATGCCGAAGGTGGCGAGGCCCAAAATGCCGCCCACCTCGCCCAGTATCAGGGCCGAATTAAGCGGCTATAGCCATGCGCAACCCTCGCCTATTACGCTGGCTACAAGGTGCGGCGGTGATCCTGCCGCTGCTGTATCTACTCGGCGGCGCCATCGTGCTGCTGCTATTTTATCGTACCCCGCCCGATGGTCTGGGCAATCTGTTTGTTTTTTTATATACACTGCCGCTGGCGCTATTGGGGCATAGGCTGTGGCCGGGGCAGTTTCCCTTTATGCCCGGCGGCTATTATCTAGCGCATACGCTGTACTTTATCCCCAGCGTTTTGCTGCTGGCGGGGCTGCTGTGGCTGGCTTTGCGCGCAGTGGCGCGGTGGCTGGCACGCGGCCGATCGCACGCACAGCCCGGCAATCAGCAATAAAAAAACCCGCTCGATGCCCCGAGCGGGTTCAGTGTGCTTTCGCCTACGGTACTGCGGCGCTTTAGCTGGCGAGCTTCAAGCCCATCACGCCGGCCACGATCAAGGTTAGGCAAGCAATGCGGGCAGCATTAAGCGGATCGCCAAACCAGATAATCCCGCCAATCGTGACCCCCACTGCACCAAGGCCAGTCCAGATCGCGTAAGCGGTACCGGCCGGAATATCTTTCATTGCCCACGAGAGCAGGCCCATATTCAGAAACGACAGCAACACCGAGCCCAGCATCAGCCAGCGACTAGGATAAATCTGCACCAGCTTGAGCGACAGCGCCCAGATAATTTCAGTAAAAACGGCAAAAGCCAGAATCAGCCAACCGGACATCACAACCTCCTACGGGGCCTTGAACAACGGGCTCGGAAGGTCGAGGCTGCCGGAAACCCGCAAGAGGCAGCGGCCGGCATTATCGCCGGCCACTGCGGGCGGGGCAAGCATGTCAGGCGGGTAAAAATACCATACGGCGCATCAATTCAAGCACTTAGCCTTCAGCGCCGGTAGTTGTAAAAGCCATCATAAATCCGGCCGGTGCGGTCAAAATTGCAGCTATAGGTCAAGTTACGTGACCCACCCTGCACAAAAATCACCTGCCCATCGCCGGTTAAATTACGGCCATTCAGATTGGTGCTAAACAGGCTAAGCGATTTCACTGCGCCATGATCATCATCCAGATGGCGCTGCAAGACCTGACTGCATTCCTGGCGCAGATATTGCGTATCGCTCAGCGGATTACCGCCAGTGCCAGCGGCGTAGCTCTCGCGTTTCTGGTTTTGCGCCAGCTCGCTGTCGCTGGGCTTTTCGTTGGCCTTATCGCCGTTTTTATTGCCACTCATCATCGCGGCCAATGCCACTAACCCGACCACCCCCGCGCCGATCGCCAGCGCGCGGTCCCGTTTTTTGTGCGAATCATCTTTACCGCCCAGCGCATCCTGATTCACATTCCAGCTCACCACTTCGCGATACCGCACTTTGCAGGTAAAGGCATGGTCTTTGCCATCGCGATTGGCGCGCACCCGGCCATTCAAATCATACGAATCCCAGCCGGTATCTTGCACATCGTCATAGCGGGCATCGCTGTATTCATTGCCCCAATGCACAATCTTGTCATCGCAATCGCGGCGGGCGCTCGATTCGTTGTATGCCAGCGCAGGGCTGGCAGTGCCTAACAAACTTGCAATCAGCAAGCCAATCAATACTGGGCGGGTCGTGGCCATTGTCGTGCTCTCCAGGTGCTAGTTGGTCATTTGCATGCGGGTGCATGTCATTCAAGCTAGCAGACGGAGACAACAATTCGATGACATGCTGGCCAAGCGAGCGCTGAACAACCACCAGTAGGTAGGCACTTGCGCGCCAGCAGCGCGGGCTGCACACGGCCACCGCATCCAAACAAAAGGGGTATAGCCACAAGAAGCTCTAAAATCAAAGCTTCTGTCGCTATACCCCATTTAGATCAAATAGCTTGCCTTATTTCAACCGACGCAATTTGGCAATAAAAAAGCCGTCATACACCTCATTGGGCAAAATCCGCCGCGCGAGCGCCACGGCCGCGGGCCAATCTTTGCCTTGCCAGTGCGTGATGCCGGGCTGGGTATTGCTGATGGGCAATTCAATCGCTTCCAGCGTCACCGCATCGCCGAGGCGGTCGAGCACATAGGTCAGCACGCCTTCGTTTTCTTCAGGGGCGAACGAGCAGGTGGAATACAGCACCAGCCCGCCCGGCTTCACCGCCTGCAGTGCCGAGAGCAACAGCCGCTGCTGCTTTTTGCTGCATTCTTTCACCTTGGCCGGCGTCCAGTGGGTGAGGGTTTCCGGGTCGTTCAGATCAAAGCGCGCCTCGGATGAACACGGCGCATCCAGCAACACCCGATCGAAGGTATCGGGCGTTTTGCTGCCGACCGCACGGCCATCATGCATATAGCAGCGGGCCATGGTTACGCCTTGCTCGTCCAGGTTGCGTTTCAGGCGGAAAAAGCGATCTTTCACCGGCTCCACGGCCGACAGGCGACCGTCATTTTGCATCAGCGCGGCCAGTAGCGTGGTTTTACCACCGGGCGCAGCGGCCAGATCCAGCACCGCTTCACCGGCCTGCGGCGCCACCAGCAAGGCGGCCAGCTGGCTAGAAAGATTTTGCAGATAGATTTCGCCCGCGTAAAACTCGGGGGTTTCGGTCAGCGCGCGCTTTTGTGCTGCCGGCACAATGGCAGCAGCCGGATAATAATCCACCGGCGTGAGCGTAAAGCCCGCCGCGCGCAGACGCTCTAGCACTGCCGCCGGCTCGGCTTTGAGCGTATTCACCCGAAAAGCCACCGGCTTTTCACAGGCAAAGCTATCCATCACCGCCGGCAATTGCGCTGCCGGCACAATTTGGGCCAGACGGGCCGCAAAAGCCTCTGGCAAAGAAAGTGTCGTCGTTGTCATGCCGGTATTGTAACTGTAAATCCGGCCTCGCTAGGCTGCCGGCTTGACGCGCGGCCCACCCCGGCGCAGCATGCTCCCATCCTTGCAAACCTTGTCAACTATCGGAGCTTCAATATGCGCACCGCCCTACTAAGCGTACTGGCCATCACCACCCTGAGCGCCTGCGCCGCCAGCACGCCAACTCCACCTACTAACTGCCTGCCCGCCAATCTGGCCGGCAGCTACCACCCGCAAACCAGCGTATCGCCCGAAGCCGAAGAAGCCGCCGCCGTGGCGCTGCGACAAATGAACACCAGCGCCAAGCTGGAGCAAATTTTAGAAGTACGCACCCAGGTGGTGGCCGGCCTGAATTACGCGCTGCGCCTGCGGCTGAGCAATGGCGAGGAATATCAAACCGTGGTGTGGCGCAAGCTGGATGGCAGCTGGGAAGTCACCCAGCCGCTCAATAAAACCCCGCTGCAACCACTCTGCCCAGCACAATAAGCACCGCGCCACTAGGGCTTATGCTGGAGCTGGCCCGCCCGCTCAAAGCGCAGCTTCATCAGCAACACCCCGCTGGCCAAAAGCAGCGTAAAGGCATTGGATAAAATAATCGGCGCCGACTGAATCAACAGACCATAAACCAGCCAGCTCAAGAGCCCCACACACAGCAGCGCATACATCCCCAGCGAAATATCCTGCGTACTGTGCGTGCGCCAAACTTGCACCACCTGCGGCACAAAGCAGCTGGTGGTGCAGGCGGCGGCAAATAGGCCCAATAGCTCAACCGGATTCATGCGGCCACCTCCGCATTTGGCGCCCAGCGCACCTCGCGCCAATCACTGATCTGCCCAGCGATGCCGGCCGGGCTGGGTACCTGCTGCCCCACTTGCATCACCGTGCAGCCCGCCGCCAACGCGCTGGCCATGCCGGCGCTGGCATCTTCAAACGCCAGGCAGGCGCTGGCCGGTACGCCCAGCAGGGCGGCGCCGCGCAAATAAGGCTCGGGGTGCGGCTTGCCGTGCTCAATATCATCGGCACAAATACTGTAGCGGGGCAGCGGCAGGCCGCAATGCGCCAAGCGAGCTTCCATCACCGCCCGCGAAGCAGAAGTCACTACCGCCCAGCGCTCGGGCGGCAGTTGCGCCAGCCACTCGGCTGCGCCTGCTATCGCCACCACTCCCGTGCTATCGCTGGCTTCCAGCTGATCTAGCCACGCGCTTTCTGCCGCAGCATCCAGCTCGGGGGCGACTAATTTCACCGTACTGCTGCCGGGGATACCATGGCATACGGCCAGCACCCGCTCCAGCGCAATGCCATGCCGCTGACACCAGCGCGCCCAGATTTGCTCGATATTGGCCGTTGAATCAATCAAAGTGCCATCCATATCAAACAGAAAATAGTTTGAATTCAATAACATGCCACTCACTCCTTCGCCTGTGATATGGCACAGTATTCACGATCTGGCACCGGATAAAATCGAGTTTTGGCCGGATTTTCTCTACAATCAGCTCAATACTTAGCCATGGATTGCGATGATGCTGGTCAGGGAATGGATTTCCCCCACCGAGGGGCAGGGCTGGTTTTATCAATGTCTGGAAGAAACCCTGTGCCCATTTCAGTGGCACTATCACCCCGAATTCGAGCTGACCTTTACCCTGCGTGCCCGCGGGGTGCGCTATATCGGCAGCGATATTGACCCCTTTGGCGAAATCGATCTGGCACTGGTAGCACCCGGCCAGCCGCACACCTGGCAGGCTAATCCGCCTGAACAGGGCCAGCTGCATCAGGTGCAGGTGGTGTTATTTCGCCTCGAATGGCTGGATGGGCTGGCGCAAGGGGGCTTGCCCGAGTTGCGCGCCTTGCGCAGCTGGCTGGCCAGTGTGCGCACCGGCGTGGTGTTTAGCCAGGCGCTGGCGGTGGCGCTGCAGCCCGCTTTTGCCGAGCTGCATAGCTTGCGCGGCGTACCGCGGCTAGCCTGCTTGCTGAATATTTTGCACGCACTGATGCAGGATGCGGGCGCGCGACTGATCGATGGGCCGGGGCTGGTGTTTCACGAAGATCGCCGCCTGCAGGTGGCGCTGGCGCATCTGCAACAGCACTACACCCGCCCGCTGGCGCTGGCCGAATTGGCCGCAGTGGCCGGGGCCAGCCCGGCAACCCTGAAGCGGCTATTTCATGACGGCATGAAAACCACCTTTAGCGCCTTGCTGGCCAGCCTGCGCATTGGCCATGCCTGCCATTTGCTGCTGACCACCGAGCGCAGTATTGCCTTTATTGCCACCGCCAGTGGTTTTCCCAGCGTGAGCCAGTTTTACCGCAAATTTATCGAGCTCAAGGCGCTGCCACCAGCGCAATATCGCAGCGCCGTGCGCAGCTAAGCCATGGGTATTGCCGCCTGATGCATATCTATCAATACCTCTATGGCAATACCTAATCCCCCTATTCGATTCTAAAGCGGGCTACCAAGCTTTGCAGCTCGGCTGCCACTTGCTCCACGCCGGTGGCGCTATCGGCGGTATGGCGGATCGACACGCTGGTTTCTTCCACCATTTGCGAGATATCTTCCACCCGCACCGCAATGCTATTGCTGGCCACGCTCTGCTCGCGGGTGGCGGCGGCCACTTCGCGCAGATGCTCCAGTGTGGCTTCGGCGCCGTGGTGAATCTGCCCCAGCGAGGCCGACACATGGCCAGCCAGCGCCACGCCGCGCTCCACCTCTGGCAAGGCACCTTGCATTAGCTCGACCACTTGCGTGGTTTCACCCTGAATCGTGGCCAGCATGCGCTCGATATCTACCGTGGCCGATGAGGTGCGCTCGGCCAGCTTGCGTACTTCGTCGGCCACCACGGCAAAGCCGCGGCCTTGCTCGCCGGCGCGGGCGGCCTCGATGGCGGCATTCAGCGCCAGCAGATTGGTCTGCCCGGCAATATCTTTAATCACCGCAGCAATGCCGGAAATCTCGCGCGCCTTGCTATCCAGCTCGCGAATCTGGCTGGTGGCCGTGCTGACGCTGCTGGCGATTTGCGCCATCGAATCGCTGGCTTCACCGACTTGGTTCACACCGGCATGCGCCAGCGCCGTAGCTTCCTGCGAAGCTTGCTCGGTCACCGCCGAATTATCCGAAATATGCGTAATGCTCACGGTCAGCTCTTCCATCGCCGCGGCCATCGAGGTGGTGGCATCGGCCTGCCGCGCGGCAGCTTGGGCAATTTCGCGACTCGAGAGCGCGATCTGCGCCGATTGTGTGCCCAAGGTGCCGGCATGTTGCTGCACATCACGCAGCATCTGCCGCAGCCCGTCCACCATGGTATTGAGCGCCCCGAGCAAGCTGGCCGGATCGCGGCCGGTGATATTCTGGCGCAAATCGCCAGCCGCAATCGCCTGCATAATCTGCATGGCCTCGCGCGGCTCGCCCCCCAGTTGCGACAAAATCGAGCGGGCAATCAGCCACGAAGCGCCGCCCAGCAACACCGCCAACAGCAAAAGCTGGCCCACGCCCAGCCAGAGTTTATGCAGGTAGGCGGCGTTCAGATCATCTTCATACACGCCGGTACACACCACCCAATTCCAGCCCGGCACCGGCAGGGCGTAGGCAATTTTCGGTTGCGGCTGCGGGTTGCCCGGCTTGGCAAAATGAAAATAGGCAAAGCCGCCGCCCTGCTGCGCGGCTTTCACCAGCTCTTGCAAAATCATCACGCCGTTCACATCCTGCAGGCCGCCTTTAAACTGGCCTTCAAATTCAGGCTTGAGCGGGTGCATGCGATACACCATCGCGGTATCAATGATGAAAAAATACTCGGTCCGCTCAAAGCGCACGCCGCGCAGCGCGGCCGCAGCCTGCTGCTGGGCTTCGGCCTGGCTTAGCTCGCCGCGCTCGGCGCGATCTTTAAAGTAATTCACCACCCCGACAGCCGATTCGACCTGCGCCCGCACCTTGGCCTGCCGCTCTTCGAGCATGCTGCGGCGTAAATCCTGCAAGGTCAGCGCGCCGCTCAAAGCCAGCATCAATAAAGCCACGCCACACAAGACCCATAAGCGGGCGCCAACGCGCCAGCGCTGTAATAGTGCATTCATTTTTTGTCCTCCCAGACTGAGAGCTGGACTACGCCAGCCTTGATCAAGGCCGGAGTCTAGCCAGTGGCCGCCCCCGGCGGGGGCAGGATCTGGCGAGCGGCTGCAAGACTTAGGTCAGCGGCATAAAAGCCACCCTCAGCGGTTGAAACATTAGCGTTATCTAATTTTAAGTTGGGCGAGCCATGCCCCAGCGGGCGGCAGGGCTTGCGCCGCCCCAGCGGGCCGCCTACGCTGGCCGCCCGTGCCTGCGGCTGAGCGTAGGCTGGGCAGAGGCCAACAGGTTCTCGAGCAACAATAACTAAGGGTATCCGCCAATAAATTATATTCATCAATGCCTGCATCGATATACCCCCACCAAGTACATCACACCAGCCCTGTCGTCGCCTACGCTGCGGCGGGTGGGGCTCAGCGCAGACAGGTTTAGGTCAACACCTTTGTCATAGATAGCGGCCGGCCGAGTTCCCGCCCTGCGTGTTCATTTTTACCCTTATGGCATCGGCATTTCTCCACAGCGCCCACTGGGGTTGGCGCGATACGCTAAATATCAGCGCCAAACTCAGGAAACCCCACGATGACAACCCCACGCATCCCCCCGCTCAAGATCATTGAAGACCGCCCCAACGCCATGGCCCCGCCGCCGCGCCCAAGCCAGCCACCACGCCAGCGCTGGCTGGGCTATCTGCTCACCGGGCTGGCGTTTGCATTGCTGGGCTTTGGGCTAGTGAGTGCCCAGCATATTTACCCGGCTTTTCACCTGCCGCTGTGGTCGGAGCTCACGCTGTTTGCCTCGTTTCCGGTGGTGATTTACGGCGTGGTGAAGCTGGGCTAAGCCAGCAAAAACTGTCAGCCCGCTGTCATTCAAAGCTGGCATACTACGGTTTTCCGCCTGAAGATCGCCACCATGCGTCACCTGCTGCTACTTGCCCTGCTCGCCCTCACCCCATTCGCCCAAGCGCGCACCATCGGGATTTTTAATGGCGCCGGCACGTGCGAAGGCTGCGGCGAAACGGTGGGTGCGTTTTTTCAGGCGCGGCAGGACAAGGTGATTTACCTGAATGAGAAAACCCTCAGCGCCGCCACCTTGGCCAAGATTCAGGTGTATGTGCAGCCCGGTGGCTCGGATGACATCGACGAAACGCTCAATGCCCTTCGCCCGGCGCAGATACGCGCTTTGCGCCAGTTTGTGCAGCAGGGCGGCAGCTATCTGGGCATTTGTGCCGGCGCTTATCTGGCCGGCCGCTACAGCGATGCCGCCAGCCGCAAACCCGCATTTGGCCTTGTGCCCATCAATGAAGTCGATGCCGAAATCGCCAGCCCCGCCGCCACCTTGCTGCCAGTGCAATGGCAGGGGCAAACCCGCTGGTTTTATCACCAAAGCGCCCCGCATCTGGGCAAAACTGCGCCCGCCGGGGCCGAGATTTTAGGCCGCTATCAGCGCAGTGGCCGCATCGCCGCGCTGAGCACCCGCTTTGGCCACGGCAAAGTGCTGCTGGTCGGCCCGCATCTGGAAGCTGGCCGCGACTGGTATCAGGCCGATGGCCTCAGCCTGCAATACGGCACGGCCGAGGCTGATTTTGCCCGCCTGCTGGATCGCCTGTAAGCAGCGCGGTGTGAATGCTACCGCGGCAGAGTGGCAACTATTACGCGCCAGCAGCTGACATTGCAATTACAATCGCACCCTTTCCATCTCATATCCCTTCGTCATGCGCCGCTTATTCTCTGTTGCTCTGCTGATTCTCACCACTGGCTGTGCCTCACTCAGCGAGAGTGAATGCCGCTCTGGCGACTGGTATGGCATCGGCCTGCGCGATGGCCAGAATGGCTATAGCTCGCAAATCGCCGAGCACACCGAGGCCTGCCGCAAGCAACAAGTCACCCCGGATTTAGCGCTCTATCATCGCGGCCGTGAGGAAGGATTGCGCAGTTATTGCACCGCCAGTAACGGCTATCAGGTGGGTTTGCGCGGCGCGCAGGTTGAAAATGTCTGCCCCGCCGCCACGCAGGCCGCGTTTCAAAGCGCCTACCAGCGGGGCTATCAGCGCTACAAGGTGCAGCAAGAGCTGCAGCAGGTGGAATGGCGCATCGATAATTACAACAAACAGCGTGGCCAGCTCGAAGAAAAGCTCGGGGCGGCCCAAACCGATAAAGATCGCCGCAAGTACGAGCGCGAGCTAGACAATCTGCGCCAGCAAAACCGCGATGACCGCCGCCTGCGCGATATTTTGCGCGCGCAGCTCATTGCGCTGCCGTTGCTGTATCCGCAGTAAACACCCGCACAATCGCATGGGTATAGCCGAGAAACCCATATTTTAATTAGGCCTCGTAGATATACCCAAGCCGGTATCTAAGCTCAGCCACCAGCCCACCCCGGCCTAGTGCGCTACCGGCGTGGCCGGCAGTGGCAACCGCACGCTAAAGCGGCAGCCGCGCCCCGCCAACCCGGTGCCTAATTCAATCTGACCGCCCAGCCGCGCCACCGCCTGCGCCACAATCGCCAGGCCCAGCCCGGTGCCAGCCACGCTGTGGCCAGTGCCGCGCACAAAACGCTCGAAAATCCGTCCCTGCTCGGCGGGGGGAATACCCGGGCCGCTATCGGCCACTTCCAGCAACAGCTGCGCGCCCTGCTGGCTGAGGCTCACTTCGATCTGATCGCCGGCATGAATATAGGCCACGGCGTTATTGAGCAGATTTTGCACAATCGATTGCACGGCATGGGCATCTAGCCGGGCAGGCAAGGTATCGGGCGCATTCAGCCCCAGCTCGATCTGCCGCGCCAGCGCCGCCGGCGCCACGCGGGCCAGCTCGGTTTGCAGCAAGTCGGCCAGATCAATCTGCTGCGGTGATTCGAGCCGATCATTATCGATATGCGATAGCTCCAGCAGCTGGGCAATCAGATGCGAAGCACGGGCAATCGCGGCCTCAAGATCTTGCCCGGCGGCTTGCCGCGCCGCGGGCGTCTCGGCCCGCGCCAGCACATGCGCCTGCGCCGAAATCACCGCGATTGGCGTGCGCAGCTCATGCGCGGCATCTTGCACAAAGGCATGCTCGCGGGCTATTTTGCTGCGTAATTGTTGCAATAGCCGCTCTAGCGCCGCGGTTAGCGGTTTGAGCTCGGCATAGGGGCTATGAAAATTCAGCGGCGACAGATCATCTTTATCTTTGCTGGCAATCAGCTGCGAGAGCTGGCGCAAAGGCCGCAAGCCGCCCGACACCACCAGCCCGATCACCAGCGCCATTACCGGCAGGGCAATCAGCATCTGGATGGTCATTTCGGGCAGCAGCACTTTCAGCAGCACCTGCGCGCTAAATTTGGGCGCCGCCAGGCGGATTTCCCACTGCGCGGCGCGCATCAGGCACACCCGATATTCGGCGCCATTGACTACCACATCGTAAAAAGCCTGCGGTTGCAACGCCAGCGGCACACCCCGGCTTTCCGGCGATAAATACAGCTGGCGGCCTTGCCGGTCATTGAGCTGCAGCAGCATTGATTGCTCGACTTTGGAATCGCGCAGGCCGGTATTAAACATCTCGGAAGCCGTTGCCATCACGCCGATGGCATCGCGCTCGGAGCGGGCCTTGCCCAGCTCCACCCGCAGCGTCTGGCCATACAGCTGCAAGCTACGGTCGCGTTCGGAAGTGCGGGTGAACTGCCAATAGCCATAAATCGCCAGCGTAAACCACACCGCCACCAGCGCCAGCAGCAAGGCCAGCAACACCCGCCGGATCAGGCTGGGGCCCAATAAGCTCAGGGATAATTTCATAGCTCAAATAAATACCCAACACCGCGCAAAGTGCGAATACGGTGCGCGCCGATTTTGCGGCGCAGATGCGATAAATGCACTTCCAGCGCCCCAAAATCTAGCGCGTCGCCCAGTGGAGATAGCCGCTGCGCCAGCGCACTTTTGGGCACCACCAGCCCCGGCTCGCGCGCTAGCTCCAGCAGCAATTGAAATTCGCGCGGCGATAAATCCAGCGGCACGCCATTGAGGCTGGCCAGGTGTTTGCGCGGCTCGATCTGCAGCTCGCCCAGCTGCCACACCTCGCTGGCCTGCTGCGCATAGCGGCGTAACACCGCCCGCATGCGGGCGATCAGCTCGGCGGTGGCAAAGGGCTTGATGATGAAATCATCGGCGCCGCTATCCAGTCCGGTTAAGCGATCATCCAGCGCCGAGCGCGCGGTAATCACAATAATCGGCGTGGCGATACCCGCCCGGCGCCAGCGCTGCAGCAGATCAAAGCCCACCCCATCGGGCAGGGTGAGATCAAGCAGCACGCAGTCGTAGTCCATGTCTTGCCCGCTGTGCGGGGCCGTCGCCAAATTACGCCGCCAATCGCTGCTAATGCCTTCGGCTTTTAAAGCCTGCTGCAGGGCAAAGCCCAGATCGAGGTCGTCTTCAATAATCAGAATATGCATGCCAACACTGTACCTGAAGAACCTTAAGCTTTTCCTAAGGATGCGTTTGACATACTGCCAGCGTTGCTTCCCGCCGGCGAGCGGCCAGCGCCCGCCCACTGCGGCTGATGTCTAACCCAACAATTCAGGATTTAATCATGCGCACTGTACTGACACTTTCTTTGCTTTTGCTTGGCCACACCGCACTGGCCGAAACCCCGAATTCCGCTACCGAACAAGGCCTGCCCCGCCTGCAAAGCCTGTGGGAAGAAGCCAGCGATAGCCGCAACTGGCAAGCCGTGGCCGGGCTGGGCATCGGCTACGCGCCCGAAATTATGGGCGGCGAAGTTTACAAAGCCACGGCGCTGCCGAGTTTTGATTTATCGCACCGCTCGGGTTTCTTTTTGGGCAGCAGCAAAGGGCTGGGCTGGAGCTATGCCGCCAACCCCGACTGGCAAGCCGCGATTTTTATCGGCATGAGCCCGGGCCGCAAAGAAAAAACCAAGCTCACCGATAAACAAACCTTTAAAGGCATGGGCGAAATCAAAGCCGCCGCTCAAGCCGGCCTGCTGCTCAGCTACAGCCTGCAAGACCTCAATCTCTCGCTGCAAGCCACCACCGGGCTAGATAGCAAAAACCGTGGCCAGCAAATCACGCTAGGCGCCGATTACACCGTCTACAGCAGTGCGCAATTTGCGCTGATGATCAATGGCGCGCTCACCGCCAGCAGCAGCGATTATCAGCAACGCTGGTATGGCGTATCCGCCGCGCAAGCCCGAAAGAGCGGCTTTAAAGCCTATCAGGCCGGCAGCGGGCTCACGCAGGGCAGCGTTGGCGTCACCGCCATTGTGCCGCTCAGCAATAGCCTGCGCTGGGTGAATGCCGTGAGCTATAACCAGCTTTTAGGCGATGCCGCCGATAGCCCGCTGGTGAAAGAAAAAGGCAGCGCCGCCCTGATGTCCGCCCTGCAATACACCTGGTAAACCCCGCGGAGAACCCCATGCCCTTCAGCATCCGCCACGCCCTGCGCCGGCTGCTTACCGCCCAGCCCCCCACCGCGGGGGTCGCGGCCCCCAGCCCCGCTCACCCTGCCAGCCCGGCCACCCCGCCGGCATTCGAGCACCGCAGCCGCGCCTTTGAAATCGAAGCCCCCACCAGCGCGCCCCCACGCCGGCGCACGGCGGAATACCACGACGTGATTCCGCCGATGAATTTGCAGGGCTAAGCGCATAGGGTGATCCGCGCGGCATCACCCTGGCGCAAACGCGCCGCATGTTTAGGGTAGTGGCACTACCGGGTAGTCGGTTTTCACTGCAGGACTAGAGTTCGGATACACAAACATGCCATCCATTTCACGGGCCAGAGTCTCCGGCATCGATGCTTTAGAGGGATAAGGTTTGGTAACCGCCATATAAGCAAAACGTGCACGCAGAATCGGATCAGCTGGCGCTGGCACAAACGCCTGCTTAATACCCAACTGGCTAAGCGTCAGCAAACCATTATCGGGGAAATTAAATACTGGCCAGTTATCGCCACCGGTATAGTCGGTTAGCCATCCCGCTAAAGCCGTATTTTTCACCACAAAGATTGATTTACCTAATGTTTCAGCCGCCATGCTGATGGCCGACACTGGCACACTCACTTCAGATGGGCCACATGGGGTTTGCTCTACAACACAGCGGTCAGCATATCGCCGTAAGCCGTGCGTTGAATTCGACCAGAAAATAATCTTCTTATTGGGATACAGCTGTTGAACCAACCACAGCGCATTTGCGCCCATCTGAGCTTCGCGCGGATCTTTGCTTGGCGGCCTACCGGTCAGCGCAATGGTAGGCAAGCGCTGGGCAGCAGCAACCAAGCCATTGACCTGCAAACACCACCAGCTTGGATCATTACGTAAATTGGTACTCACGGGTGCAACCGCTGGACAAATTTCCGCCTGGATCCGGCGCGCCATCGCAAAAAAATTAGTGGTATTGGTTTTCTGAGTGATGGTCAATGCGGCAGCCATATTGGCCACACTGGCAAAATTGGCCCAACCCGAATCGGCCGGCAACACAGAGCCTCGTGCAGTTAAAAATTGAGTTAGAGCGGGCAGCAACTCATTCATCGAAGATACCCCGCCTGCCGGCTCGTCAAAACCAGCCAATAGCAGGGGATTAGGCCCGCTACGCTGCTGATCGACATAGCTCAGCACTTTGCGCGCGCTTGGCTCTTTCGAATACATGAAAAATAATCGCCCCGGCGCCAGATCAATGACTTTGCCACCTTTGTCGGTGGCACTGCGCCACACCGCCTCGGTATCAAACATGGCACTTTCCATGATCAAGACTTCGAAACCTTTTTTCTGATGCAGATATTGCACCTGACGGTTCATCAACTCGTAAGCATTGGCATCACCGTGGGTATCTTCGGTTAACGAGACAATTCGCGCATCCCCCACCGCCGCGCCAAACCCAGCCAAATCAGCAAAATCATCATTGGCCTCGGCATAAATCGTTCGAACAGGGCTGACACTCGATTTCACCCAGTTAAATAGACTATCCGGTAGCAAATACTCGGTCGCTATGCCATCTGACGAAGGCAGCAAGCGACCCGCCTCGGCCTGCGTGGCTCCACCACCCGCGCCACCATCCCCAGCGCCGCCACCACAGGCACTTAGCCCCAATACCAACATCAATGACAACGCAGATCCCAAGCGGCGAGGCATTTTCAAACCTTTCAATTTAACTAAAAAATGAAAGCTTACTTAATTTTCTTTTACATCTCACCCCAGTTACAGGTAACAGTTAAAAACTACAACAAGACCAGTTACACCATCACTGACATCACACCCCGCCACGCCGCTTACAAAAACTAACCGTCGCCCTGCCGCCCGCCCACCATACTGAGCAGCGCACAGGCTAGGCCTGCATCGACGAGTGGGGGAAAGATGGACGGGATAGGCGGGGTGATACTGGGTACTTTGCTGTATGGCACGGCCAAAGTGCTGGGCTATTGCTGGTGGTGTAGCGTGGGGCTGGGGTGGCTGCGGCCTGATCTGGGCGCCGAAGCCCTGCGCCGGCGCAGTTGGGAGCTGGGTATAACTCGGCTACTGATCGGCTTTGGGGGCGGCATACCGATGGCCGCGCTGCATGCGATGGTGCTTGAGCTAACTGGCGTGCAGGCGCTGGCTTATTTACTGGTGTATGTGCCGATCCGCTGGTTTGAATGGGGCCTGATCGTGCCGCTGATGCCCGCCGGCAAACTCAGCTGGGGCCAGCTCTGGCGCGGCCAACACCGCACCGAGCGCCGCTGGCGGCTCATTGGCATCGCCGTATCGTGCGCGCTGGATGTGGTGTTTCTGCTCGGGGTGCTCAATGGGATACGGGGCATGGGGCGGATATTTTGCTAGCCCGTAGATACAGGTAGTGGCGGCGATATTCACGGGTATAGCCGAGTAGGCATTATCTATTAAAGCTTTGCTGGCTATACCTCTGTATGTATATATGTTTTGACCGCTAGCTGGCCGGCGGCGCTGGCAGATAGGAAGCATTACCTGCGCCTTTGCCATTCGTGGGATGGGCCTGCTGCGCAGGCGGTAAACCGGCGGTTTCGCCCGCCAGTCGAGTTAGGGGTTGGTCTTGCCCAACCCCTAACAACCCCCGCGCGCCCGATCGACGCGAAACCCCGCTTGAAAAAAGCCCGTCAGGGCGCCGCTACAACTCGCGTTGCGCTAGCGTCGCAACGCTCAAACACTACGCGGCTTAAAACCCTGACGGCCATTTTTCAAACGGCGCGTCTCCACGGGCAATCCCTGCTAATTGGCGGCGGGGGTATATCCACCAAAGCCAAGATCAACAATGCCTTCAGCGCCATACTGCCGCCAGTATTTCCGCGCTGGTGAAGCTGGGGCTTGGTTTCCCGTGTAGCGAAAACCGCAGCAAGGAGGGAGACAAACTGCAGTATCGTTTGGCTCACGACGAAGCAAGGGCAGCGCGGAGCGCTTTTCGCCCGGGTCGCCTTCTTTTGCTTACTTTTCTTGGCGAAGCAAGAAAAGTGAGTGCCGCGGCGCACAGCCGCCAATCCAGCTCAAACGCAAAACCACCGCACGCCATACCGTGGCCTTGGGCCGGATTCGCTTTTCATCAACAAAGCTAACATTTTTCGATCAAGTAGCTGACGTTGATTTTTCAATTAGTTAAGATGTTGAAATCCGACGAGCGGTATGGCGCATTCGACGCGAAGCGGCATTAAGAATAGCAAAGCATTTCGTCATAAGAATACTTGCATGCAGAGCATCAAGAAAAAGCATAGCAATTTAAATGGAACAAAATAAATGAGCCCAACAATTAACGAAAACAGATCTCACTTAGTATCTTATTTTCAATATCATGCATCACAAAGGATATCAACATTTAATTTCTATATTTTTGTAGTAGGCGCAATAATTGCAGGCGCAATAACAACAGAAAAGGAAATAAAAGATGGTCATTTATTTATAGAAATGTACCTAGGGGTAGCCATAATGTTTGCCTCCACTATATTCTGGATGTTAGACAAAAGGGTTGCTGACCTTATCAAAAGTTGCGAGGACAGAATAATCGAAGTTGAGGCGGAGATAAATTGCACAAAGTCAAACATCTTTACTCATCGCAAAGCCTTAGACGCTACCGTAAAATGGAATCGTCTTAAATATTCCCAAGCATTTTTTTGCATTTTTATCTTTTTCGCAATTTCAGGATTAGGGCTAGTCATAAAGTCAGGTCATGAATTATTAAAGCCAAAAAACGAAAACCAAAGTACGAGTAAGATTATAAAGCCAACTGCAAACCCAACTACAAACCCAACTACAAACCCAACTACAAACCTTAAGAATCCATAATGCTATTAAGAACCAGGATATCAAAGGCAAAAAAGATGAGCACTACAATTGATGACTTTTCTGTTTTCCGCTTTGGAACAGAAGGAATTGGCGCATGGATAACATCCACGACACCAGATGAAATAATTTCTGCAATCAATGAAAGCCATTTAAAGAATATAGATCGACATTTTTTAAACCAATTACTTGCACTAGGACATGAAGCGCCCGTATCCGAAGGCTTTTTTAAATACTATTGGTGTGAGATGCCAAAAAACCATCCATACGCCATTGAAAAACTTAAATGCGAAAAATTCGATTTTAGCTCTATTGAGTTAACAATAGGCAATAGCTGCGATTCGATCAAATCAAAAGAGCACCTAGCGTTTGGCTTATGTCGACTATATACCGACGGGCTGATGTGGTGGGGAAATATAAGATCTGCATATAGAGAATTACGTGGGCTTTCATATACTCAGATAGCCAGTAAATTTGAAGAGAAAATGATTAATCACAAGCCATCAGAATCTCACCTTAATATCGAACGCATACCTAAAGACGACCGACACCTAATTTCAGAAATAGCTTGCAAAACAATTGCGAACGAAGAAGAATTTCGTGAAAAATTCAGGAAATTACTTGAGGAAAGAAAAACAAAAAAAGGACCGCAAAATGCAGAATTAGATTTCTTTTTTGGAGAGAATGAAGATGACATCGAACAGGTAATTAAGAAATTCAGCGACTCACGATCAAAAGCCATAAAAAATACGAAATTTTACCTTAGCATGGCAAATGCCTTAGATTGCTATGTCGCAACAAGTATGCGAACAAGGGCTGATTTTCGCAACACAGCAACACAATGCGAATTAATATTCGAAAACTACGAAAATATAAAGAAATTAAATCTCAAATATTTTGATCCAACTCTCAGCGCGGCAAATGGGCACGAGGACAAAGGATTAATTGAGTGTTTAATGGTAAAATGTGCAAAAGTTCTTATATATTTTTCCGGGGAAAAAGATAGCTTTGGTAAGGATGCAGAAGCCGCAATGGCTTTAAGCCTAGGAAAACCAGTTCTGTTTATTTGTTCAAACGAGGAAAGGGAAAAAATCCATAGGGACGTACACCCTTTATCTAGACTTATTCAATTCTCAACAGGAACACCAGTTGGTGCAATAATTTGCAACGCGACCGAAGCACCATCAATAATTGAAAGACTATTCACCAACAAAATGGAATACAAACTAACTAACAATAAAAATCACATAAAAATAATTGAGCAAAAAACAAGTTCGGTTGTTCGCCTTCAAACTCACGACAGAATGCTATTTGAATCTTTCTGGAATCATTATCACAACAAGACCTAGCACGAACTAAATCATTTAGTTAGACAAAAAAGCCCCGCATCCGCGGGGCTTTTTCATAGGTATAGCTACCAAATCAATACTCAAAAAGGCTTCACGCTACATACCCGAAATTCGGCGCCAAATCGCGCTCGGCTTGCGCCACCGATACCCCACGCCGCTGGGCATAATCCTCCACCTAATCTTTGGTGACTTTCCCCACGCCAAAGTAGCGTGACTCGGGGTGCGCGAGGTAGAAGCCGCTGACCGCTGCGGTGGGCAGCATCGCGTAACCGCAGATCAGGCATGCCGATTAGCTGATATAGCCAATCAGTCTTAGCCTCATATCACTACATTTTGTTTTTTAGGGGGCGAAGTTCTTTGATTAAAAAAGCTTCAATCGCCAAGATTTCAAACCAAGAATTTTGTGGCACGGGTATCAGGCCCAAATGGACACACGATTGCCCATGCCCATCTTTTGCAAAATGTTTGCCAAATCGCCGTCCTAAGCACGTGGTTTGCCCGATGTACTGGATGGTCCAATCGTGATCGAACATAAAATAAACGCAGGCATCTTCTGCATGCTTACGCAGCAATCCTTCGTCTTGCCATAGTTTGGGCCAATCCTGATGAACATTCTCAAGGCTTAAAAAAAGCTCGGCCACCGAGAAATGAGGGCGTGGATGCTGCGTGTCAAAGTGAGCCAGCACTTGGTGAAAATCATCTAGTTGCATCACCATACTCACGCCACATACCCCAAGTTCGGCGCCAAATCCCGCTCGGCTTGCGCCACGCTCACCCCACGCCGCTGGGCATAATCCTCCACCTGATCTTTGGTGATCTTGCCTACGCCGAAGTAGCGCGACTCGGGGTGCGCGAGGTAGAAGCCGCTGACCGCTGCGGTGGGCAGCATGGCGTAGCCTTCGGTGAGCGTCATGCCGATGTTTGGCGCGTTGAGCAATTTGAATAGCTCAACTTTTGACGTGTGATCCGGGCAGGCGGGGTAGCCGGGGGCGGGGCGGATGCCGGTGTATTTTTCGTCGATTAGCGCTTCGTTATCCAGCTGCTCATCCGCCGCGTAGCCCCACAGCTCGGTGCGCACGCGGGCGTGCATGTGCTCGGCGAAGGCTTCGGCCAGACGATCGGCGAGCGATTTGAGCAAGATCGCGCTGTAGTCGTCATTGGCGTCTTCAAAGCGTTTGACATGCTCATCAATGCCGATGCCGGCGGTGACGGCAAAGGCACCAATATAATCAGTCAAGCCGGTTTCTTTCGGCGCGACAAAGTCGGCCAGACACCAGTTGGGCTTCACATCGGCCGCGTTGCGCTCGTCGGTTTTGGCCTTCGGCAATTGCTGGCGCAGGTTGTGCCACAGCATCGCAGTTTCGCCCGTGGCTGGGTCGCGGATTTCGATGTCGTCGTGGTTGACCGCATTGGCGGGGAAGAAGCCGATCACGCCGGCGGCAGACAGCCATTTTTCTTCGACGATTTGTTTCAGCATTTTTTGCGCGTCTTCAAACAACGGGCGCGCCGCTTCGCCGACGACTTCGTCGTTCAAAATCGCCGGATAGCGGCCATACAGCTCCCAGCTTTGGAAGAACGGCGTCCAGTCGATATAGGGCACCAGCTCGTTCAAATCATATTGGGTATATTCGCGTACGCCAGTAAAGCTAGGCACTACCGGCGTATACCACGCCCAATCTTGTTTGAATTTGTATTCGCGCGCTTCATCTATGCTGATCAGCTTGGTGCGATCTTTGTTTTCAAACAGCTCACGCGCTTTGGCGTATTCGGCTTTCACCTCGGCCACGAATGGCGCTTTCAGATCATCTGATAGCAGGTTCGAGCACACGCCCACCGCGCGGCTGGCGTCGGCCACGTAGATCACCTGGCCGTTTTGGTAATGCGGCTCGATCTTCACCGCGGTGTGGACTTTCGACGTCGTTGCGCCGCCGATCAGCAGCGGAATATCAAAGCCCTGGCGCTGCATTTCTTTGGCGACGTGCGCCATTTCTTCCAGCGATGGCGTGATCAGGCCAGACAGGCCAATAATGTCGGCGCCGACTTCGCGGGCTTTATCCAGAATCGTTTGGCACGGCACCATCACGCCCAGATCAAACACCTGATAGTTATTACAGCGCAGCACGACGCCAACGATGTTTTTACCAATGTCGTGCACGTCACCCTTCACCGTGGCCATAATGATCTTGCCCTTGGCCGGCGCGTCGGCCAGACCCATGGCGATTTTCTCGGCTTCGATAAATGGCTCGAGGTGCGCCACGGCGGCTTTCATCACGCGGGCGGATTTCACCACCTGCGGCAGGAACATCTTACCGGCGCCAAACAAATCGCCCACCACGTTCATGCCGTTCATCAAGTGGCCTTCGATCACGTGGATCGGGCGCTCGACGGATTGGCGCGCTTCTTCGGTGTCTTCCACGATGTAGGTGGTAATGCCCTTCACCAGCGAATGCGTAATCCGCTCTTGCAGCGGTAGCGTGCGCCAGCTGAGGTCTTCGCCCGATTTTTGCGCCGCATCGCCACGGAATGATTCGGCCAGCGCGATTAGCGCGTCGGTATCCGCCATTGGGTCGGCACCGTCCATCAATACAACGCGTTCAATGGCGTTGCGCAATTCCAGCGGCACTTCGTCGTAGTTTTCCAGCGCACCAGCGTTCACAATACCCATCGTCATGCCGCGCTGAATCGCGTGGTAGAGGAACACGGCGTGGATCGCTTCGCGCACCTTGTTATTGCCACGGAAACTAAACGATACGTTCGATACACCGCCGCTGATTTTGGCGTGCGGCAGATTTTGCTTGATCCAGCCGGTAGCTTCGATAAAGTCGAGGCCATAACGGGCGTGTTCTTCAATACCGGTGGCGACCGCAAAGATATTCGGGTCGAAAATAATGTCGGCCGGGTTAAAGCCGATTTCGTCAACGAGGATGCGGTACGATTTTTCGCAAATCTCGACTTTACGCGCGTAGGTGTCGGCCTGACCGACTTCGTCGAACGCCATCACGATCACGGCAGCGCCGTACATTTTCAGCAAGCGCGCATGGTGTTTGAATGCTTCAACGCCCTCTTTCATCGAGATCGAGTTCACGATGCACTTGCCCTGCACGCATTTCAGGCCGGCTTCGATCACGTCCCATTTTGATGAGTCGATCATGATCGGCACGCGCGAAATATCAGGCTCGGCGGCGATCAGGTTCAGGAAGGTGACCATGGCCTGATGGGCATCGAGCATGCCCTCATCCATATTGATGTCGATAATCTGCGCGCCGTTTTCCACCTGCTGGCGGGCGACTTCCAGCGCAGCTGGATAATCGCCAGCCAGAATCAGGCGGGCAAAGGCTTTGGAGCCGGTGACGTTGGTACGCTCACCAACGTTCACGAATAGATCTTTATCGCCGATGTTGAAGGGCTCGAGGCCAGACAGGCGGCATTTAGGCTCGATCGCGGGCAGCTGGCGCGGTGGCAGATCTTTTACGGCTTCGTAAATCGCCTTGATATGCGCCGGCGTGGTACCGCAACAGCCACCGATGATATTCACCAAGCCCGAGGCCGCCCATTCGCGCACTTGCGGGGCCATATCTTCGGGCAGCAAATCATAGCCGGTTGGCGCCAGTGGGTTCGGCAAACCGGCGTTGGCGTGTACCGACACATAGGTGTCGCTGATGCGGCTCATTTCTTCCACATACGGGCGCAGCAAATCAGGGCCGAGCGCGCAGTTCAGGCCGAACGACACCGCATCGGCGTGGTGCAGCGAGTTGTAGAAGGCCTCAGTGGTTTGACCGGTGAGCGTACGGCCCGATTGATCGGTAATCGTGCCGGAAATCATGATCGGCAGCTCTTCGAGCTCTGGGCGATCGGCGAAGTATTTCTTAATCGCAAACACGGCGGCTTTGGCGTTTAGCGTGTCGAAAATCGTCTCGACCATCAGAATATCGGCGCCGCCGTTGACGAGGCCATCGATCGATTCGAGGTAAGCCTCCACCAGCGCATCAAACGTTACGTTACGGTAGCCGGGGTCATTCACATCGGGGCTGATCGACGCGGTGCGGCTGGTGGGGCCAAGAATACCGGCACAAAAGCGCGGCTTGCTGGGGTCTTTCGCCGTTTGCGCCACGCACAGATCTTTCACCAATTTGGCGGCGGCGTGGTTGATCTCCCACACCAGGCCTTCCATCTCGTAATCGGCCATCGCCATCGAAGTGGCGTTAAAGCTATTGGTTTCGATGATGTCGGCGCCAGCATCGAGGTATTGCTGGTGGATCTCGCTGATGATCTGCGGCTGCGTCAGCCCCAGCAAATCGTTATTGCCTTTGACATCGGTATGCCAATCGGCAAAGCGCTCGCCGCGATATTGCGCCTCGGTGAGCTTGTATTGCTGAATCATCGTCCCCATGCCGCCGTCGAGCATCAGTATTTTTTCGGCTAGCAGTTTTTTCAGGTGTTCGGCACGCGTCATGGGGCTTGTCAATCAGTAAAAAAATCAATCGGCTAGTTTACCATGAGCACGGCCAAGCTGCGTAAGCTACGCCCCCTAGCGCCAGTGTGCCGGCCGCCGATCGGCACCCCACGCCGCAAGATGCGCCCAACTGATTTACCACAAGGCCGCAGACAGAAAATTAGGAAACCATGAACCCCAAATGGTCCGGCCTGTCGTAGACTCACGCTTTTGTCATAAAGCTGACACAAAGCACAATAACAAGAGGAATCCACCGTGTTATCCCGTCTGTCCACCCGTAACAAACTTTTTATGCTCAGCGGCACGTTGCTGCTGTTAATGACTGGGCAAATTCTGTTCACCCTGTATCAGCTCTCGTTTAATCGCAGCAAGGTTGAAGAGCTACTGCAAGACCGCTATCCCAAAATCGAGCAACAGCAACTGATTACCGCCAATACGCTGGCGATTGGCATGCTGCTGCGCGAAGCCATCATCGATAACGAAGCCCACGAAATCGAACAGGGCCTAAACCGGATTGGCGAATTGCGCCAAAGCTCGACCTCGGCACTGCAGTATTTAGAAACCCACACTGAAAGCGCGGAGAGCAAGGCGGTACTGCGCGAGATTAACGCCGCACGCGCGCCACTGGCCCAGCATTACGAGGCGCTGTTTAGCCTGATTCGCGCCAATCAGGATGCCGAGGCGATGCAATATCTGCGCACGCAATACGATCCGGCCTATAAGCTGTTCCAGCAAAAAGTGGATGCCATGCTGGCCTCGCAAAAAAGCAAAATGAACGCCGCCGGCCAAGCCACCACCGACAGCATCGACCAGCTGTTCTGGCTGATGCTGATTAGCGGCGGGATTGCCGCGGCGCTGGGTGTGGCCGCCTCGCTGCTGATTGCCCACGCGATTACCCGCCCGATTGCCCAGGCGCTGAGCGAAGCCGAACGCATTGCCGCTGGCGATTTGCGCGCAGGCCCTGCCCAAAATATCGACGGAGATGACGAACCGGCCCGCCTCTTGCAGGCGCTGCACACCATGCGCGGCAATCTGCAAACCATGGCGCAGCAAATTCAGCGCCATGCCCAGGCCGTGAGCGGCGCAGCGCATCTATTGGCCAGCTCATCCCAGCAAGTGGCCGTGAGCGCACAGCAGCAATCGGCCTCAACCACCGGCGCAGCCGCCACGCTGGAAGAGCTGACCGTGAGTATTCATCTGGTGGCCGATAGCGCCAGCGAAGCTTCGCAACAGGCGCAAAACGCCGGCGAAACGGCGCAGCTGGGGGGCAAATTTGTGGTGAAAGCCTCAAAACAAATGAGCGCGGTGGGCAGCGATGTCAGCCAGTCGGCCAGCCAGATGTCGGCGCTGGAGCAAGATGTGAGCGAAATCGGCAAGATGGCGACGATTATTCGTGAAGTAGCCGACCAAACCAATCTGCTGGCCCTGAATGCCGCGATTGAAGCCGCCCGCGCTGGCGAAACCGGCCGTGGCTTTGCCGTGGTGGCCGACGAAGTGCGCAAGCTGGCCGAGCGCACCACGCATTCGGCGCATGAAATCAGCGAGATGATTACCCGCATCCAAAATGGCAGCGCTACGGTGAACCAGTGGATGAATGAAAGCGTGCACAGCGTGGATGAAGCCGCGCTCAGCGCCGATTCGGCCGCGCTGGCCATGGAAGAAATCGAGGGCAACGCGGGCGCCGTGGTGGCCGCGGTGAACCAGATTAGCCATTCGCTGAACGAGCAAAAACTGGCCGGCCAGGATCTGGCCAGCCGGATGGAGCAAGTGGCCCAGATGGCCGAAGAAAACGGCCAGACCGTGCAGCAGCTGGCCAGCACCGCGCAGGAATTATCGCGCCTGGCTACGGAGCTAAATACCACGGTGGGGCAATTCCGCTTGCACTAAGCGCCCCACACCCAAGCACTTGGCGCAGGCAAGATCTGCGCCAAGTACTTGGTTCCGTTGAAAATTACCAAATCCAGCGCGGCAAAGTACGCAGCGCTGGCTACCAGCAGCGCGTTAGCATTTCAGTATCCACAACTGAAAGGTGACGCCGATGCAAATCCGCTCTCTCACCCCGACTTACAGCACCATCCAGCCGCGCAGCATGAGCAGCGGCCTGCCCACCACCACGCAAAGCGAGGCGCATAGCCTGTGGCAGGAAGACCTGTACAGCAGCAGCCCCGATCTGCCGACGCTGAGCAAACCCGAGCTTCCCAGCGCTGCCAAACCGGTGTTGCTGGAGCTGGCCAAGGCCGACCATGTGAACCGGCTGGTGGATATTTATCTGCAATCGAGCGGGCAAGCGCCGCTTAGCCGTCAGAGCACACTCAGCGCCCAGCAGCAGCGCGATTGGCTGCAGCAAACCTATCAGCCCGAGCTGGCCGCCCCCAGCCAGCTGAGCGTGAGCGCGTAAACCAAGCCACGCCACCCGCCACACGCATGCCGCCGGCGGCCAGCCCTACTTTGAGCCTACACATGGCTGTCGCCAATTTTTCATACAACCGTGAAACAATCGCCATTCCCACCCCCGAATGAGGTGCAAGATGCTGGTTTCACAGGAAAAAACGGCGCTCTGGTGGCGCCTGAACGAGAAAGTGTTCGCACTGGCCCAGCAGAATCTGCGCCGCGCCTGCGAAACCCAATTGCCCAAGCTGCTGCCCGCTCCGCTGCGTGATTACCCGCTGGCTAGCTGGCTCAATACCGGGGTAGTGTATTGGCAGGATAGTCTTGAGCGACAAGCGCTGTATTGGGATACCCTGCGCGAGCGTGGTGATCAATTTTTGCAGCACGAGGCTGCCGGCAAACCGCCGGTACTGAAATTTGCCTACGAGCTGGTGGTGGATGCCCGCACTTTCGCCCAGCCGGTGAATTACGCGCTGGTGCGCATTACCCCGCCGGCCGGCGTCACCGTCAACCCGGCCAGCCGCCCCTATGTGGTGATCGACCCGCGTGCCGGCCATGGCCCCGGGATTGGCGGCTTCAAAGCCGAATCGGAAATCGGCGTAGCGCTGCAGGCCGGCCACCCGGTGTATGCGGTGATTTTCTTCCCGATCCCCGAACCGGGCCAAACCATGGCCGATGTCACCGCGGCCGAAGCCGAATTTTTGCGCTATGTGCGCCAGAGCCACCCTGATGCCCCCAAACCGGTGCTGATTGGCAATTGCCAAGGCGGCTGGGCAGCGCTGTTGGTGGCGGCCAGCTCGCCTGAGCTGGTCGGCGCGGTGGTGGCCAATGGCGCGCCGGTGTCGTATTGGGCCGGCAACGATAACAACCCGATGCGCTACGCCGGTGGCATGCTGGGCGGTAGCTGGCTGGCGCTGCTGGCCGCCGATCTGGGCAATGGCCTCTTTGATGGCGCGCATCTGGTCAGTAATTTTGAAAATCTGGATCTGAGCAATACGCTGGTGAGCAAGCATTACCACCTGTATGACCAGATCGACACTGAGCCTCCACGCTTTCTGGATTTCGAGCGCTGGTGGGGCGCCAATTACCTGATGAATGCGGCGGAAATCCGCTGGATTGTCGATCACCTGTTTATTGGTAATGATTTGGTTGAGGGGAAAGCGCAAGCCGCCAGCGGCGCGTACGACCTCACCGCGGTGCATGCGCCGGTGGTGATTTTTGCCTCGCTGGGCGACAACATCACCCCGCCGCAGCAAGCCTTTAACTGGATACTGGATCTTTACCCGAGCACCGATGCGCTGAAAGCCGCTGGGCAAGTGGTGGTGGGGCTAGTGCATGAGTCTATTGGCCATTTGGGGATTTTTGTCAGCGCCGGCGTGGCCAGCAAAGAGCATGCGCAGATTGTCGAGCTGATGACCATCATCGAAACGCTGCCGCCGGGCCTGTATGCACTCCAGATCGAAGCGGCCGCCGATGGCGGCTGGCGCGCGCAATTGCAGGAACACCCGGTGGAATCGCTGCATGCGCATCAGCGTTTTGCGCGCCGCGATGAGCTGGCCTTTGCCGCGGTAGAGAGCGTTTCTGCCGCCAATATGGCCGCCTATGAGCAATGGCTGCGCCCATGGGTGCAAGCCTGCAGCAATGACCTCACCGCCACGCTGGGGCGCTTATTCCATCCGCTGCGCCTGCAGCGCTGGGTGTGGAGCAGCCTCAACCCGCTGGCGCTGGCCACTAGCATCTGGGCCGAACAAATCCGCCAGCAGCGCCAAGCACCAACCGAGACGCTGCCATGGCGGGCGCTAGAACGCCAAAGCGTGCAGCAGCTGGCCGCCGGGCTGGATTGGCTGGGTGCGCTGCGCGATATTCAAACCGAAACGGCCTTTTTACTCGGCTATGGCACACTCACCCTGCTGGGGGTGGGGCAGGAGCATCAGCAAGCCGGCCAACTCCCCACCGCCGAAACGACAGCTGCGGCTCCGAGCCCAGCCACGGCGCCAACGACAGTGCAAGAATCGCCCACGCCGCTGGATTTACAAGAGCAGCTGCAAGCGGGGGATGCCAATACCGGTCTAATCCGGCTGGGGCTGTTGCTGCAGGGCGAGCAGATCGATGTACAGCAACGGCAGCTTAGCGTGAGCTGGCTGCGCACGCACACCCCGCTGGCGGAGTTGGATGACGATACGCTGGCCACGCTGATTCACCAGCAAAGCCTGCTGCTCTGGCACTGGCGGGAAGCCGCGATCGACACGCTGCCGACGCTATTCGGCAGCAAAGCGGCGCTGGAGCGGGCGTTTAAGCTGTATCAGGCCTTGGCCAAAGAGCATGCAGCCGATCTAGCCCTGAGCGAGCGGCTGAGCGCCCTGCGCAAAACCCTGCTGCCCACCCGTCGCCGTGGTAAAACCGATGATGCCATCACGGTCGATGCGGCCTGACAGTGAATTAGCCGCATAAAAATAAACCGGGGTATTACCCGCCGATGCATGAATATCAATGCATAGCGGGCAATACCCCGGCTTTATTTGGCTAGGCGCCTTGGCGCTTAGATCATTTCCTGCGCCTGAATCGCCGTCAGCGCGATAGTGAAGACGATGTCATCCACCAACGCCCCGCGCGACAGATCATTTACCGGCTTGCGCAAGCCCTGCAGCATTGGGCCCACCGACACCACGTTGGCACTGCGCTGTACCGCCTTGTAGGTGGTATTACCGGTATTCAGATCCGGGAACACAAACACCGTCGCCTGACCGGCCACCAGCGAGCCCGGGGCTTTTTGCTGACCCACTTCCGCTACCGAGGCCGCATCATATTGCAGCGGGCCATCGATGGTGAGCTGTGGATGGCGGGCTTTGGCGATTTCGGTCGCCGCGCGCACTTTATCCACATCCGCACCCGAGCCAGATTGGCCAGTGGAATAACTGATCATCGCCACTTTCGGATCAATGCCAAACGCTTTGGCCGAGTAGGCGCTTTGCGCGGCGATTTCGGCCAGTTGCTCAGCGGTTGGGTTCGGGTTCACCGCGCAATCGCCGTACACCAGCACTTGCTCGGGCATCAGCATAAAGAACACCGAGGACACAATCGAATTGCCCGGTGCGGTTTTGATCAGCTGCAGCGCCGGACGGATGGTGTTGGCGGTGGTGTGGATCGCGCCCGAAACCAGGCCATCCACTTCATCAATCGCCAGCATCATGGTGCCAAGCACGACGTTATCTTCCAGTTGGCGCAGGGCCTGAATTTCGGTCAAGCCTTTTGACTTACGCAGCTCAACCATCGGTGGCACATAACGTTGGCGGATTTCGTCCGGATCAAGGATTTCCAGCGTTGGCGGCACGGTCACGCCCTGGGTTTGTGCCACCGCTTCGATCGTGGCGCGTTTACCCAGCAGCACGCAGCGGGCAATGCCTTTTTCCTCACAAATGATCGCTGCGCAAATGGTGCGTGGCTCTTCGCCTTCGGGCAGCACAATGCGTTTGTTCGCAGCACGCGCTTTCTGGATCAGCTGATAGCGGAAAGCTGGCGGGCTTAAGTGATGCACACCCAGCGTATTCACCCCGGCTACCAGTGCATCGACATCCAGTTGCTCGGCCACGGCATTCATCACCCGGGTCATGCGGTCTTTGTCATCGGCCGGCACCACGGTCGGTACTTTGCTGATGGCCAGCGCGGTGCCGAAACTATCGCCATCGGTGCGCAAGACCGGAATGCCGGTATTAAAGGCCATGTGCACAAAATCGCGCACGGTATGGTTGATTTCGGTATTGTGCGTTAGCACCAGCCCGGCCAGCTGCACGCCATTGCTGGCGGCCAGCGCGGTGGCCAGAATCACGTCATCGCGATCACCTGAGCTCACAATCAGCGCGCCCGGCTGCAGGCGGCGAATCACTTCGGGTACGGCCCGGGCTGCCACCACGGTTTCGGTAACGCGGCGTTTGGTCAGCTCGCCCTTGACCAGAATCTCGGCATCCAGATGCAGCGCCACATCGAGCGTACGCGGCGCCAGCAGGTGCGGATCAAATTCGATCACGCCCCAGATCGGCAAACCATCCAGCTGGGCTTGCATCTGCGCGCTATCAAAATCAACCGGCGCTTTGTTAAAGATCACCCCGCCCACGCGCACGCCTTCGTTGCCAAACTGGCGCGCCGCCACTTTGACTTCTTCGGCGGCGTGTTTGGCGCTGGCATCGGTCACCAGAATCACCGTGGCCTGCAAGCCCAGCGCCATCGAGGTATTGAGCTGGCTGGTATAGGGGTTGCCACCATCCGGGTGCAGGCCTTCCACTACCAGCACATCGGCGTCGTTGGCGGCATTCATGCACATGGTGACGATTTCTTCGAGCAGATCGTCAGTCTGGCCAATGGAAATTTGCTCGATGGCATAGGCGGCATTCAGGGCATCGGGCACTTCCAGCGAACAAATGCGGCGAGCAAAGTGGCTAGAGCGCTCCACATCGCTGGCAGCCTGATCCTGGGCAACCGGTTTAACAAACCCTACTTTCAAGCTTTGGTTTTGCAGGCAGCGAACCACACCCAAGGTCACCGAGGTCAGGCCGACATTGTGGCGGGTTGGCGCAATAAAAAAGGTTTGCATGGTGTCTTTTCCAAATGGCGTACGCAGACAAGTGCGCACTATAAACAAACAGCAGCTATAGCATCATGACATAGCTCTAATAAAAGTCGAAAAGCGCCCGCAATGCCACTATTCACCTCGTCAAACCCCCAGCCTTATGCTGCAGGGGACGCCGATGAACGGCACAATAGACGCTTCACGCGCCCCGACGAGGACACCCGATGATTTGCGACCAGATTTTGATTCAACAACACGGCGATGAAAATCAGCTGCAACTGACGCAGCGCGAGCTGGCCGCACCGGGCCAGGGAGAAGTACTACTGCGGCAAACCGCCATCGGGGTGAACTTCATTGATACCTATCATCGCTCGGGCCTGTATCCGCTACCGCTGCCCAGTGGGCTGGGGCTGGAAGCCTGCGGCATCGTCGAGGCGGTCGGGCCGGGGGTAAAAACCCTGCAAGCCGGTGATCGGGTTGCGTATGCGGGGGGCACACCCGGCGCGTATGCGACGCACCGTATTATGCCAGAAGCCAAGCTGGTCAACGTGCCTAGGGATATACCTGATGAGCTGGTTGCCGGCACGCTACTGCGCGGCATGACGGCGCAGTATTTGCTGAAACAAACCTACCCGGTCAGCGCAGGCCAGACCATCTTGGTGCACGCGGCCGCGGGCGGTGTGGGGCAGATTTTGTGCCAATGGGCGCAAGGACTGGGCGTGCGGGTCTTGGGTACTGTGGGTGGCGCCGCCAAAGCCGAATTGGCGCAGGGCTGGTGCGATGCAGTGCTGGACTACACCCAGCCCGATTGGGTGGCCGCTGTACGCGAGCTCACTGCTGGCGCGGGCGTGCCGGTAGTATATGACGGCGTGGGGGCGGCGACTTTCCTGCCTTCACTCGATTGCCTGGCCCCGCGCGGCCTCCTGGCCAGCTTTGGCAATGCCTCAGGCGCGGTTGAAAGTTTTAATCTGGGCCTGCTGGCGCAAAAAGGCTCGCTCTTTGTCACCCGCCCCACGCTTGGCCACTACACCGCCAGCCGGGCGGCACTTGTGGCCTGCGCGGATGATTATTTCCAGGCCCTGCTCAGCGGCCTGGTGCAGCCCACCGTCGGCCAGCGTTATGCCTTGGCCGATGCCGCCCAAGCGCACCGTGATTTGGCCGCCCGCCGCACCACCGGCGGCACGGTGTTGTTGCCATGACCACCCTGATTTATCTGCACGGCTTTTTATCCAGCCCGCTGTCGGAAAAAGCCCAGCAAACGCAGGCCTGGATGCAGACACAAGGCTTGGCAAAGCAGTATCTGTGCCCACAGCTGCCGATGAATCCACAGCAGGCCATCAACCAATTGCACGAGCTATTGGCACCGCTGGCGGGGGATTTTTGCCTGATCGGCAGCTCGCTGGGCGGCTTTTTTGCCACCTGGGCCGTCGAGGAGTACGGCGGCCGGGCGGTGCTGATCAACCCCGCGGTGCATCCCTATACGCTGATCGAGCAGTATCTGGGGCCACAGCAAAATTACCAGACCGGCGAAATTCACATTATTGACGCCTCGTTTGCATTAGAATTACGCCATCACGAAAGAAGGCCCAGCCAAGCGCAGCGCTACTGGCTCTTGAGCCAAACCGGCGACGAGGTATTGGACTATCGGCACGCGGTGGACTATTACCAAGGATGCCGCCAAACCATCCTGCCAGGCGGCGATCACGGCTTTATCGGCTATGCCGACTGGCTGCCCGCAATCTGGGCCTTTGCCAACGGCATGGCAGCAGCACAAGGGAATACAGAAGAATGACAACGCCACAAACCGGCATTCTGCCACCGGCTTCCAGCAATGGATTATTTATGCTGTTTCACCGCCGCTTGGGTCGGCGCGTGGATCAGGCGTGTAAGCAACTCGTGGCCAGCTGGCCATCCCGCGTGGCGGAGCTCGCGCAAGCCAACCCCGATGCCGAGCTCTACGCCACGCTTGGCATCGGCCCGGAAGTATGGCCCGAATTTTTTGGCGCCAACAGCAAACCTGCCCAATTACGCGCCTTTCCCCGCATTGCCGGCGCGATTCATCCGGCCCCGATTACCCAGTGTGATTTGATCCTGCATCTGCGCGCCGAGCGCTACGATGTGCTGTTTGAGCTGGCCGACCAATTTACCCAGGCGCTGGGCGAGTGGTTTGATGCCATTGAAACAGTGCAGGGCTTTCGCTATCGCGATCGCCGCGACCTTACCGGCTTTGTGGATGGCACCGAAAACCCGGCCGATGACGAGCGCGCCGCCGTGGCGCTGGTGGGCAGTGAAGATGCGCAGTGGACCGGCGGCAGCTATTTGCATATCCAGCGCTATGTGCACCGGATGGAAAGCTGGAACAAACTACCAGTCAAACAGCAGGAAGCCATCATCGGCCGCACCAAAGACAGCGATGAAGAGCTACCCGATGAAGATCGCCCCCTCACCGCGCACATTAGCCGGGTGGTAATCGAGGAAAATGGCGAAGAGCTGCAAATTCTGCGGCAAAGCCTCCCCTACGGCTCGCCCAGTGGGGATAAGGGGCTGTACTTCACCTCGTATTGCAAAACCCCGGCGGTGTTTGAGCAAATGCTGACCCGCATGGTGGCACCCACCGACGATGGCCGGGTCGATCATCTACTGAATTTCAGCCGCGCAGTGACCGGCGCCGCTTTTTTTGCCCCCAGCATTGAAAAGCTGCGCAGTCTGGCTGAATAAAGGCAGACGAAAACAAAAAAGCGCGGTGTAGACCGCGCTTCAGGCTGCTGCCAAAGGGCAAGTGCAATATTCTTTAATTCTCGGCAAAGCCGAGCCTGAGGAAATAAGGCTTTGAATCTGCAGCCTTGATGTTCTATTCCCACCCCTCCCGTCCCCTCCTTGAGGGGAGCCTCGCTTCGCGAGTGGGGTTTGTCATCTGGTCTTGCCTAATTCCTTCAATTCGCAGGCGAAGATTAGCTTGCGAATAGCCGCTCGGCATACAGCGCTTCCGGGAAAACATGCCGCCACCACAAGCCTTCCACATAGAAACCTTCGTTGCGCTCGCAGCGCGCGGCCACCGCATTAAAAAATGGGCTGGTTGGTGAAGTTTGCCGCGATAAGCTGGCCGGCAGGCAAAACAACGGTTTGTCGTTCAGTTCGCCCGCCAGCTGCGCAGCCAACTCGGGGCGATTGGCTTTGATCATCAGCGGCACATCGCCGCGCAGTTTCTGCTCAGCCCCGCTGAGCTGGTTTTTGAACGCCAACGCGCCCTTCTGATCCAGCTCGAACATGCTTTGCGGCAAAATGCCGCGGGCGACAAACTCTTCATTCAACGCCGGCTTGTGATCGCCAAACACCACCAGCACCAGCGGGCGTTGCCGCTGCCTAGCCAGTTTGAACAGGGCGGCCTCGAAGTTTTCCAGATCGCGCACCGCGGCCGCCAGCCGGGTTTGATACTGGCCAATACCGCTGTCGTTATTAGGGATAAACGGGCCATGGGTCGATACCGTCACCAGAAACATAAACTGTTTCTGTTCGGGCGCGGCGCTGCGATAGTTTTGCAGCGCGACGTCATACATCGATTTATCCAGCGGCCAACCGGCTTTGCGATCCCAATACATGCGATCAATAAAGCGGCTTTGCTGAAAGCCAAATTTCGGATAAACCTCGGCGCGCTTGTAAAAGCTGCCGTGATAATTGTGCATCCCGGTGGTGAGGTAGCCGGCACTATCAAGCTCACTGGCCAGCGTGGCGCTTTGCTCGCTGTAACGCGAGGAGAAATTCTGAAAATCAATCCCCGGCAAGGAAAGTGATGAAAGCCCGGTCAGCGCCTCATATTCGGCATCCGCCGTCCCACCACCATACACCGGGCTAATCGCGCGGGCATGCACAAAACCCCGCTGGGTGAGCTGCTGCAGCGCGGTGGGGAGTTTGTCATCCCGGCTGGTGTAGCACGACTCGCACATCACCACCACCAAATCCGGGTTGGCCGGCTGCGCGAGCGGGGGTAACTGCACACTGTAAAAATCATGCTGGCCGGGCTTGGGCACATGCATGCTTTCTGCGCTTAACACCAGATGCGCCAGAATGCCGTTTTGTTTCACGTTCTCGCGGAAGTTATAAAACACATAGCGGGTATCTAGTGTTTTACTAAGCCAGCGCTGCGTTTCAAGCGCATACCTACCCGATGTATCAAACTGACAACCCACAATACCACACAGCACCAGCCCCGGTAATAAACGGCGCTTACGAAAACTCGGTCGATACCACAGCCCTAAGCTCACCGCCGCCACGAGGCCAACGGCAAAACCGATGATGTCCCAATCGATATAGGCAGTGAGTGCCAACCCTTGGCCCACCTCGAGGAGATCGCGCCCGAGCAAAGGCTCACCAGTGGCCTTGGTTTTGACATAGCTCACATTCCACAGCAGGCCTTCGAGGCTCAGCGCCGCCCAAGCGGCGCACCAGCGATTGAGGAAAATCGCAAAAAAGAAAAACAGCAGCGCGGAAAACCCCAGCCGCGGCACATCCCACTGGCGATCAATAAAATACCGCCCAGCCAGCAGCAGCGCGCACACGGCGGCCAACAGCAGGGCCGATTTAAGCCAGGGATGAGAAATAGCAGGCCACTTCAAACGCAAAACCATCACACCATATAAACAAGAATGCCCGGCACCAGCCAGGCATGAGGTCTGTGCCAGCGCAGCACACAGACTAAATACAGAGAAATTTTCAGCCATTGATTCAGGCACTTGCCAGCCAGCGGTGCGAATCCGCGGCCGCTCTGGGGATGCCTAGCAGAATATTATGACCGAATTACGCGCCCCTCGCAGTGAGACATTTACACTACAGACCAACGGTTAGGCCCGGCGCGGCGGGCGAAAACGCAATGCCTCGGGGTAGGGAAAAAAGTCTTCGATTTGCCCAGCTTTGATTCGCGCCTTGCAGCCTTGCCAGAACTGCGGCGTGAGCAAATCGGCGTGGTAACGCTCAAAAGCGGCGCGCACATCGGCGCGAGTGAGCAGGAAATTGCCAAATTCCTCGGGATACACCTCGTTTTTATTGCCGCTAAACCAGGTATCACCACTGAGCTCAAATTCGGGCGAGGGCGGCGGCGGAATTCGGCGAAAATCGCAGTCGGTCATGTATTCGATTTCATCGTAATCGTAAAACACCACCCGGCCGGCGTGCGTGACCCCAAAGTTCTTAAACAGCATATCGCCGGGGAAAATATTGGCTATCGCCAGCTCGCGCAGCGCATTGCCATAATCGCGAATCACCGCCTCCACCGCCGCACCTTCGCGATGCTGGATATATAAATTCAGCGGTTTCATCCGGCATTCGATAAATAAATGCCGGATCACCACTTCATCGCCCTCTTCCTCAATCGCAGTGGGCGCCAGCTCGCGCAGCTCGGCTAGCACCTCGGGGGCGAAGCGCGCCTTGGGTAGCGCGACATTCGAAAACTCGAGCGAATCGGCCATCCGCCCGACCCGATCATGCTGCTTGACCAATAAATACTTCGCCCGCACCGTGGCGTGATCCACTTCTTTCGGCGGAGCAAACACGTCTTTAATCACCTTAAACACATATGGAAACGACGGCAGCGTAAACACGCTCATCACCATCCCCTTGGTACCCGGCGCAAACACAAACTGATCGCTGGAGTGGCGCAAATGATGAAATAGCTCGCGGTAAAACATGGTTTTGCCCTGCTTACCCAGCCCCAGCATCATATACAGCTCAGCGCGTGGCTTATTGGGCAGCATGTCATGCAAAAACTGCACATACGCCGATGGCGCGGCCATATCGACCAGAAAATACGCCCGCGAAAGCGAAAAGAGATGGCGGATTTGCTCACCACGAAATAGCGCGGCATCGACATACAAATGGCCATCCTCGCGCCGACAAATCGGCAGCGCGAATGGGATTTTCTTGCGGCCATAATTGGCCTGCCCCAGTAAATAGGCCGCCTTATTGCGATAAAACGGCGAAGCCAGCACCTGGATATAGCTATTGAATTTGGCCTTGGGTGCTTTGCCCAGATGACGCCGCAGCGCACACATAATTTGCCGCACATCCCGCTCAAGATGCGCGAAGGGTAGGCGAAAGCCGAAATCCGCCAAAATAGCCCGAATAGTGGCCGCTAGGCCCGCTTCATTTGGGTAGTAAGTACGAAACGCCGGGCCATCGGCCTCGATGTATTCGGTAGAGACCGCCGGGCGGTAAAAGATAAAATCGTTATGAAAATAGGTGCGATGCAAGATGCGGCAGCACACCGAGTTAAAAAACGTCTCGGCCAACTCCATTTGCTGGTGGTTGACCAATAAGCCGATGTATTGCTGCTTCACCCGCTGCCACACACTATCGGGCAAGGATTCAGCATTAAAACTCTGTTTGAGCTGCTGCACACACTCTTGCACCCGCAAATCGTAAAAAGCGATCCGCTCGCGCACGAGGGTTTGCTGGGCATGAATATCACCAGCCTCAAAATGTGCCTGCGCCGCGCGGCTGGCCTCGCGAAAGACCCGATAGTGGTGATCAAAGCCAGCCAGAATCGCCCGCGCAATCGCATGGCCCAGCTCCAGTTCATTGGCAAATTCGGCAGGGGCGTTCATCAGCGTAGCTCCACAGATTAGTCTCTCGCTTCAGTGTAGGTAAGCCCGGCCAAAATGCTGCAAAGCAATAGCAAAATTGCCAGCGGTTTTTGCCGGCCGCGCCTTGCTTTCTGCTCGGCCAACGCCCACGATGAAAGCAGTCTGCTCTGGAGAAACACATGCAGCGCACCTTCAACCTCGCCGGGCTAATCATTGGCCTGACCGTGCTCAGCCTCGTTTTGCTGCTGTGGCAACAGCTGGGCATGAATAAAGTCTTGCTGATCGATGTGCGCACACCGTTTCCCGTCAGCGTGGCGGATGATCGCATCAATGGCGGCCTCTCTCAGGCACAGCTGATCCGCACTCCCGATGCCCTGCGCCTCGATTGCGAGCTTGCGGATAAATATGAATGGCCATTTTGTGAGCTCGGCATCACGCTGGGCAAAGTACCCCATGGCTTAGATCTCACCAATTACGATAGCGTGCGGCTGAAATTCAGTTACAAAGGCCCGGGCAAACATCGGGTGCGCTTCTTTTTACGTAACTACAACCCCGACTACAGCAACCCGCAAGAAAGCACCACCTGGAAGCTCAACGAAATCCAGTTCATCGTGCCCGATGGGGTTGAGCAGACGGTACCGCTGAAAAACTTCAATGTCGCCTCATGGTGGCTGGCCGACCGCAATATTCCGCTTGAGCATTTCGGTGTGGATTTGCGCAATGTGCCCTTGCTGATTATCTCAACCGGGGGCGAGCGCGAAGCTGGCCATCATCAGATTGATGTGCACCAGATTGTGTTTGAAGGCAAATGGGTCAGCCTTGAACACATGCTGATTTTTATCCTCTCGCTGTGGGGGCTGATGGCGCTGGGGGTGAGTATTAATCTGCTCTATAAACTGCACCTGCGCCTGAATGTCATTCGCCAGGAAGCGTCGCAGCTGGTCATGGCCAACGAATCACTGCAGGCCGAGAAAAAACGCATTGCCGATCAAGCCAAGATCGACCCCCTGACCCAAGTGCGCAATCGCTCCGGCATCCGCAACGACATCGCCCGCGAAATGGCCAATGCCACCGATTTCTCGCCACTGGCGATGATTATTTGCGATATCGATCATTTCAAAGCGGTGAACGACACCTATGGCCACGGGGTGGGCGATGAGGTACTGGTGAAATTTGCCCGCCTGCTCAGCACCCATGTGCGGCATGGCGACTATGTGGTGCGCTGGGGCGGCGAGGAGTTCGTGCTGTTTCTGCCTAATGCCCGACTCGATCACGCCCAGCAAATCGCCGAAAATCTGCGCCAAACCGTGGAAGAAACCCGCTGGCCCAAGGCCATCGCCCTAACGGCCAGTTTTGGGGTGACGGTGATTGGCGAAGATGGTTTTGCCCGCGCATTGGAGCGGGCCGATGCCGCGCTGTATCGCGCCAAGCAAGGTGGGCGCAATCGGGTGGAAACCGGCGAACACAGCCAAAGCGCCGACTGAACGGCGGCGGTTTTCCCCCCAAGCCGGTGGCAAAGCCCTACAATATGCCCCGTGTTGAATAACCACCAACCCTGAGCATTATTTATGTTACGTATTACCGAACTTAAACTGCCGCTGGATCACAGCGACAGCGAATTACGCGCGGCCGCCTGTCAGCGACTGGGCATTCAGGAACAAGATCTACTGGATCTGCTGGTCTTCAAACGCAGCTACGATGCGCGCAAGGGCCAGATGATGCTGACCTATATCCTGGATCTCACCCTGCCCGCCGCGCTGCTGGCCAAGCTCTTGCAGCAAAATGCCAACGACCCGCATATTCTGCCCACGCCTGATACCAGCTATCACTTTGTTGGCCAAGCCCCGGTACAGTTGCCACATCGCCCGATCGTGATCGGCTTTGGCCCCTGCGGGATTTTTGCCGCCCTGCTGCTAGCGCAAATGGGCTTTAAGCCGATTGTGCTGGAGCGCGGCAAGAAAGTACGCGAGCGCACCCAAGACACCTGGGGCCTGTGGCGTAAAAATCAGCTCAACCCCGAATCGAATGTGCAATTTGGTGAGGGCGGCGCGGGCACATTCTCCGATGGCAAGCTATATAGCCAGATCAAAGACCCGCGCCATCTGGGCCGCAAAGTGCTCACCGAATTTGTGAAAGCCGGCGCGCCCGAAGAAATCCTGTACGTGGCCAAGCCGCACATTGGTACTTTCAAGCTGGTGGGTATGGTCGAGAAAATGCGCGCCGAGATCGAAGCGCTGGGCGGCGAAATTCGTTTTCAGCACCGCGTAACCGATCTCTTGCTCGAGCCAATGGCCAACGGCCAGCAGCAATTGCGCGGGGTACGGGTCGAAGCTACCCATGCCGATGGCAGCAAACATCACGAAGAATTGCGCAGCGAGCACGTGGTGATGGCGCTGGGGCATAGCGCCCGCGACACCTTCAGCATGCTGCATGAGCGGCAAGTGTTTATGGAAGCCAAGCCATTTTCGGTAGGTTTCCGGATCGAACACCCACAATCGTTGATCGACAAAGCCCGCTGGGGCAAATACGCCGGTCACCCGATTCTGGGCGCAGCCGATTACAAACTCGTACACCACGCCAGCAATGGCCGCGCGGTGTATAGCTTCTGTATGTGTCCGGGCGGCACCGTGGTGGCCGCCACCAGTGAAGAAGGGCGCGTGGTGACCAATGGCATGAGTCAGTATTCGCGCAATGAGCGCAACGCCAATTCGGGCCTGGTGGTGAGTATCAATCCGGAAGACTATCCGGGCGGCGCGCTGGCCGGCATTGAATTTCAGCGCCAGCTGGAAAGCCACGCTTATGTGCTGGGTGGCAGCAATTACAACGCGCCGGCGCAATTGGTCGGCGACTTTATTGCCGGGCGCGCGTCTAGCAGTGTCGGCAGTGTCGAGCCCTCGTACAAGCCAGGCGTCAACTGGACCGATCTGGCCACCAGCCTGCCTAGCTTTGCCATCGAAGCGGTGCGCGAAGCGCTGCCCGCCTTCGGCAAGAAAATCCACGGCTACGATATGCACGATGCAGTGCTCACCGGCGTAGAAACCCGCACCTCCTCGCCGCTGCGCATTACCCGCGGCGACGATCTGCAATCGCTAAATGTACGCGGCCTGTATCCGGGCGGCGAAGGCGCAGGCTATGCCGGCGGGATTTTATCCGCCGGGGTCGATGGCATTAAAGTGGCCGAAGCCGTGGCGCTCGATATGCTGCGCTAAGGGGTATCAGGCTGCAGGCCTTTTATTTAATAGCCTACATAGCAATACAGCGGCGGGTATATCCCGCCGTTTTTTATGCGCGCTTAAACCCGGAAATTGGCAATTTTCACTCTTTGTAATACTAAGTGGAACTTTTGCACAAACTACGTAGTAATGTTACTTTTTGGCATGACGTTGTGATTTCGCCGGCGTAATCTGCATTCATGCAATGCAGCAAGACAATTTAATTTCCAATTAAGTTTAATTACGTCATAGGTGAATCAAATGTCAATTCAACACACAATCAGCTGTCGCATTACCACCCTCGCCGTAGCCAGCGCTATTGCTTTTAGCTCAATGACTGCCGGTGCCGCCAATAATGAATTTCAATACCTCACCAATAATGGCATCCAGAATAGCCATAATGCCTTAGAAGGCCGCGGTTATCAGCAAGTGCATAGCGAAATCAATAATAATCAAAATCAAGTCGTATGGTGGAATAGCCAACAAAAAGATTGTGTGGTCACCAATGAACGCTTTGGCAAAACCACTTCTGTTTATGATGTCTCTAAAAGCGATTGCGACCCTTATATTCGCAAAGAATCCGGCATGAGCCCGATGGTAGGTTTATTGGCCGGTGCGGCCGCCATTGCCGGGATTGCCGCCATTGCCAATCACAATAAACATAAACAAGAAGCGCGCGATAATGAAGCCCGGAATAACGAAGATTACGAACAAGGCTATCAAGATGGGCTTGAACGCTATCACCGTTATGGCAGCCATTCAGATGCCTACAATAATGGCTACGAAACCGCCCGCCGTGAACGCGAAGAACGCACCTCATCACGCTACAGCAATAACTACAATAATTACCACAATGATTACAACCATCACTTTGGCGCACCGCATGAATCGCGCTATGTCAAAGTAGCCGATTTGTACAATCTGCGCGCCTCAACCGGGGAGCAAGAATTGATCAATCGCGGTTTTCACGTGATTGATGGCGCCAAAGGCTGGCGCAGCAGCAGTGTGCTGTGGGTGAATGAAGATGCACAAGAGTGCGTGAGCGTCACCACCAAAGATGGCCGTTTCCAAATGCCGGCGATCGTCGCCATGAGTCAGTGCGCTTAAACACAATCGGCTGGCAGCTAGGCATTAAATTGACATCTATGTGACCTAATATCGATCGCAGTTTTCTCCAGGTGGCCAGCTTTGCTGAGCTAGCTAGCTCAGCCAAGCAGTATTAGCCAGCACGTTCTAAGCAGATCTGCGCTCATAACTGGCCACTTTTTGCAGCACCACGACTTCAATGACAAGGAAAACACCATGAAAACACTACTTCTCGCTAGCGCCGCTATCTTGTGTGCCGGTATCGCCCACGCCGAAATTCCAACCATGAATTACAGCTGCCCGACCGGCATTGAGTTGCATGTCGACCAAGGTGGCTATGCCTACCTGAACGGCAAAAAAGCCAAGCTAAAAGTGACCAGCAAAGATTATTTCACCGTCAGCGGTAATGGCGTATCGGTGGATGTGATGACCAACCCGGACGGCACCCGCACCGTCAGCTACACCGGCAAACATGGCGCCAATGGCATGTGTTCGGAAGCTAATTTCAGCGCCGCAGCCGCCGCCACCCCAGCACCGAAAAAAGCCGGCCCGATGCCGAAAAATATGCCCGCCTATTGCAAAGGCGAAGCCGCCGGCCAGTTTAATACCAAACCAATGTATATCCAGGTGGGCAAACCCTTCGCCACTGCGACCGGCTACGCCATTAAAGGCACCGGCGATTTAGGCAACGAAGGCAAAAAACCATTCCAATGCAATTTTGATCAGAATGGCAAGCTGCAGAATTTTCAATCACTGGTGAATGAAGGCAGTCTGTAAGAGGTATTGCCTGCTGAGGCAAACAACCAAAGTCCTACAAAGCAATACAGCGGCAGGTATACCCCGCCGCTGTATTTTAAGCCGCTGGTAAATGCTTATTGTACGGCGGCGACTTTCTGCTCAGCACTTGGGGCACTGGCAGCTGGCGCATTGGCTTTTAGCTTGGCGCGTTGCCATGCAGCCAAGAGCTCGGTGTTGATTTTATCTGCATGCTGCCGTAGCTGACGCTGCGCCATGGCCGGCACTTTTTCCGCATCGGCCAACACCCCAGCCCAGGTCATATAAGTTTCTTCGTTGGCGGGCTGAAACGTCACCAGCTCCTGCCCCAACACAACCCGCGCGGGATTGCCCACCTGCACGCTGTATTTGGTGATCACAATCGGTTTAAACGAATCAGTGGTACCAACTGCGCCATACCCAGTCACGGATTCCAGCTCAACCCGCGCCTGCTTATCAGCCAAGGCAGCTGGCGCCGCCGCGCCTGAAGCGGTGCTGGCGCGTGCAAGCAGTTTTACTTGTGCGCCGGTTTCCTGGGCAATCTTGGCACCGATGTATTCAGCCTGCACGCGGTTTACATCCCAGTCGGCCGCTTTGCCTTTAATGGTTTTATCCAGCGCCTCGGTGCGCTCGAGATTTTTCGACGCGACACCGGCTTCCACCGCCTGATCAATGGCCACCGCGGCTAACAAACCCAATGGCCCCAATAAGCCGCCCAAATTACCCAAGCCAGTGGCCCCGCGGCCCGTATATTTGGTGACCAAGGCATAATTGGTGGGCGTGTAGCTGATCACCACTTCATTAAATGGCTCAATGCTGGGTTCTACTTTGGCAGTCGGCTTGGTGGATGTGCTCGCACAACCCACGAGCGTGATAGCGAGGGCGGCGGCAGTCAACAGTTTGCAGTTCATAGCAGGTACATCTTTCCCAATAGATTGTTTGTAAGCAAAATGAAATTTTGCAGAAGCAATACATTAGCACAATCTAATATTCAAGAGGGATAAAACCGCCGAATTGCTGACAAGGCACGACACTTATCGCATGGCGTAAACGCGCTCATCGTCGCAGCGGGGCCGAACGAAAACAGAAGAGATTGCAGAGTATAGAGAGGGCGCAGCACACTAACGGAGCCGCCAAGAGAAGCCAGTGCAGGCTGGCGATCGACAACAAAAAAGCCGCTTCGCAGCGGCTTGTTTGTGAGTGGCAGGGGAAGAAGGATTCGAACCTTCGCATGCCGGAATCAAAATCCGGTGCCTTAACCAACTTGGCGACTCCC
>NZ_JTLG01000045.1:228341-259029 GCF_000799095.1 Chitinibacter sp. ZOR0017
CACAGGCTGCGCAGTATATACAGCTTAATTCAGCTTGGCAAGCCTTTTTTGAAAATATTTTTGCCCGGCGGTTTAGGCCGCGCGATAACGGGTGGGGTCGGCCACGCCGGTGGCGGCAAAACCGGCGGCGCGCAGGCGGCAGGCATCACACAAGCCGCACGCTTCGCCGGCCTCGTTGGCCTGATAGCAGGTGGTGGTGAGGCTGTAATCCACACCCAGTTTCAGCCCTTCGCTAATGATCTGCGCCTTAGTCAAGCGAATGAGTGGCGTGTGGATATGCAGCGCCGAGCCCTCGACGCCCACTTTGGTGGCCAAGCGTGCCATGGCCTGAAAGGCCGAAATGTATTCGGGGCGACAATCAGGGTAGCCGGAATAATCCACGGCATTCACGCCGATGTAGATGTCATCGGCTTTCAGCACTTCGGCCCAAGCCAGCGCGAACGACAGCAGCACGGTATTGCGCGCCGGCACGTAGGTCACCGGGATTTCGTCTTCCTGTACGCCGCTGGTGGGCACTGCGATATTGCCATCGGTGAGCGCCGAGCCGCCAAAGGCCGCCAGATCGATTTTCACCACGCGGTGCTCAATCGCCCCCAGGCTCGCGGCCACGCGCTTGGCGGCGGCCAGCTCGGCGTTATGCCGCTGGCCATAATCAAATGACAGGGCATAGCAGTCAAAACCGGCGGCTTTGGCCATGGCCAGACAAGTGGCCGAATCCAGGCCACCCGATAATAAAATAATCGCTTTTTTGTTCATGTTTGGCTCCTTAGCATGGGTATAGTTGGCAAAGCTAATCAATAAAATGCTTAGCGGGCTATACCCCCGGTTTTTCACCCCAAAGGATTTTGTGTAGCTGCACTTGCACACGCACTGGCAGCTTGTCGGCGATCACCCATTCGGCCAGCTCCACCGGCTTAAGGCTTTCCCATACCGGCGAGAAAATCACCGGGGCTTTGAGATGCAGGGCTTGGGTCAGCACCAGCTCGCGCGCCCATTCGTAATCGCTACGATCGACCAGCACGAATTTGATTTCATCGTGCTCGTTCACCGCCTCCAGATTGGCCCACAACATATTCGGCAGCTCACCGGATTTGGGGGTTTTGACGTCCAGAATGCGCGATACGCGCGGATCGACGCAATCAATCGGCTGGCCGCCGCCAGTTTCGGTGCTGACGCTATAGCCGGCATCGCACAGGCGCTTAAACAGCAGATGCACCGGCTTTTGCGCCAGTGGCTCGCCACCGGTCACGCAGACGGTAGGACAGCCGTAGCTTTCCACCTGCGCCATGATGTCATCCAGGCTCATGGTTTTGCCGCCGGTGAAGGCATAGGCGCTGTCGCAGTAGGTGCAGCGCATCGGACAGCCGGTGAGGCGAATAAACACGGTGGGCAGGCCCATCCGGCTGGTTTCACCCTGCAGTGAGTGAAAAATCTCGGTAATACGCAAACTTTCGCGCATAAACACTTCATCCTTTCCAGAAAAACAGTCTGGGGGAAGCAAACAAAAAAGGCATTGAACGAGGCAATGCCGCAGGCTGGCCGGCAGGCGAATCCCACCCCAGTATGCTCGGCATTTTATACCTGTAAGCGAACAAGATACAGGCAGGATTACCCTAGCCGGCGCCAGGCAGACGACTGTCGGCCGGGCGGCGCTGTATGGATTTTTACACTGGTATGCGCCCGGCATTCGGCGTCTAATAGAGAACCACTCTCATTTTCTCTGCCGCACCACGGGATAGCCCCACTGGCTCTCACCTCCCCAGCCGCGGCAGCATAAACGTATGACCACGACTACCCCACCGCACAGCCGCTTTGCCGGCTGGATTTTATTGCTGGCCGCGCTCACCGCGCTGGGCCCGCTATCGATTGATATGTATTTGCCGGGCTTGCCCGCCATTGGCCATGAGCTGCACGCCGGCGATGGCACGGTGCAGCTCACGCTAGCGAGCTATTTTATTGGCCTGGCTATCGGGCAGATTTTGTACGGGCCGCTATCCGATCATTACGGCCGCAAACCGCCGCTGTTACTCGGCCTCGGCGTCTATCTGCTTTCTTCGCTGGGCTGCGCGCTGGCCAGCAGCATCGAAGCACTGGTGGCGCTGCGCTTTTTGCAGGCGCTGGGCGGCTGCGCCGGGATGGTGATTGCGCGCGCCGTAGTGCGCGATCGCTGCGACCCACGCAGTGCGGCGCAGGTGTATTCATCATTGGTCTTGGTGATGGGGATCGCCCCGATTCTGGCGCCGCTACTGGGTAGCTGGGTGGTCACCACCCTGAGCTGGCGGGCGATTTTTGGCTTGCTGGCCGGCTTTGCGCTGCTGTGCCTGCTGGCCATGCATTACCTGCTGCCGGAAACCCGCCCCGCAGTTCAGGGCCAACGCCTCGCGCTGGATGATACTTTGCGCGCCTATCGCGGCTTGCTGCGTGATCGGCATTTTATGGGCTACGCGCTCACTGGCGGGCTGGCGGTTGCCGGCCTATTTGCCTACATTACCAGCTCGCCGATTGTGATGATGAAGGTGTATGGCCTCAGCCCCACACATTACAGCCTGACCTTTGGCAGCATCGCCGCCTGTTACATCTTCGCCAGCCAACTGAATGCCCGCGCGCTGAAAACCAGCTCGATTGATCAGCTACTGCACCGCGCCAGCTTGGCCTTAGGGATAGCCAGCGGCACTTTGCTGGTGGCCAGCCTGATTACTCACCCACCGTTCTGGCTGCTGGTGGGCTGCATTTATCTGTATCTGCTGGCGCTGGGCTTTGCCGCCCCCAATGCCACGGCCGGCGCGCTGGCTCAGCATGGCCAGCAAGCGGGCCTGGCCTCGGCGCTGATGGGCACGCTGCAGTTTGGGATTGCCACGCTAGCCGGCGTGCTGATGGGGGTGTGGCACGATGGCAGCAGCCTGCCCTTAGCGAGCACTTTGGCGGTCTGTGGCATCGGCGCGCTGCTGGCTTATCGGTTGGTGGCCATCAAATTACAGCCGTAAATGCGTACCGGGGGTATTGCTCTCAAGGCAAATTATCTCAAAGCCTACAGGGCAATACCCACCTAAAACTAACGACCCAGTTGCCGCTGTTGCTGCACTCGACGCCACAGCAGCAATAAGGCCATCGCCCCCAGCACCGCGGCCACCAGTTTCAACACCTCACCGTGCAAGCCCAGTAATGCGAGCAAGCCACTGGCCAACCAGCTACCGGCAAGCCCCACCATGCAAGTGGCCAGCCAGCCACCGGGGTCACGTCCGGGCAGTAGCCACTTCGCCACAGCGCCAATCAGCAAACCAATCAATGCGGCAAAAAACACCCCCATGACACTACCCATTACGATTTCTGTTTCCATGCTGCACTCCTTCGATTCGAGCAATTAACAACGAAACTACCTTTCACTGGTGAATAAGCACCAACAAATCAGCCCCGCCACCAGTAGCACGGCCAGCTGTAAGAGCGGCAAAATCACCAACACGATGGGCGCCTGCGGATCAGGGTTGAGATACACCGCATCCAGCAACACCAGCGGCCCTTGCGGCGCGGCAAGCGCCGCGGCGATTTGCCACGTGCCCCGCCCCTTCGCGCCGATCACGCTCATACCAACCCACATCAGCACATAGGGCCAGCCCAACCAACACCACCACGCCAGCGGAAAATGACCCAACTTGGTGAGCAAATATCCGGCTATACCCGCCGTAGCAATGAGCCAAATTCGACCGGCATAACGTGTAGCCCAACTATCATCAGGATCGGTGTGCGGTAACATCTGCGCCTCCCTGCCCTGGCATTACAAGCAGGCGCTGTTATCCACGACATTGATGTCGCTATAGCGCCCCTGCCGGGTGGTGACCTGAACACATTCGCGGGCCGCGCTGTTCCACCACGTGGTGTAGCTGCGATGCCAGCCTTTTTCGCCATCCACATTGTGAAAACCACGCGATTGCAATTCGGATTCACCATAGGAAGCCCGGATGCCTTGCAAATCTTCAACATCCACGAAATACCGGTGCTGTCGCTCATCCACGTCGTCGTGTTGATGCTTATGCCGTTGATGATTAATCAAGGCCGCCACGCCGACCGCCGCAGCGACGCCCAAGCCGAGGGCAACGGCATTGCTTTTCGAGCCACCGCCATCGGCGTATTTTTCGCAATCCGCACGTGGGGTATTGCGCAGCGATTGATAGGTGTAGCCGGTTTGATAGGCGGTGATGCAATCCTGCGTGCTGGCGTTCCACCAGGTATCCCATTTGTCATCGCCCGAAATTTCGGTATGCACTTGGCTATACCCCGCCTGCGCTAATTGATCAGCCACTTTGCGATTATCCCGCCCAGCCAGATAACTAAAATCACGCGCTTGGGCCTGAGCCAGCAGGAAAGGATTGGCGAGCAACGCCACTAACAAGCTACTAACCATCGAAGGGTAGATTTTCATTTTGATCTCCTTGCTTGAGAACATCGAACTAGGGATGGGCACGGCGATTTAGCGCGATCCGCCCGCAGCCAATACGGCTTTCATTTCGGTAGCAATCAGCTCGGCCAATGGGCCCAACACAATCTGGATATGCTGCTGATCAAGCTTGATCACGCCAGCGGCGCCCAAGGCTTTCAGCTGGGCTTCATCAATCTGGGCGGAATCATTAACGGTGAGGCGCAGCCGGGTAATGCAGGCATCAATTTGCTGCAGATTCGTAGCCCCACCCACCACGGCCAGATAAGCCGTTGCCAGCGCGGTTTTGTCATTACTGGCTGGCGCGCTGGGCACCACTTCTTCGGCTTCCCGCCCCGGGGTTTGCAAGTTAAAGCGCACAATGGCCCAGCGGAAAGCGGCAAAATACAGCCCAAAAAACACCAGGCCCTGCAGCAGCAACATATACCAGCCTGTGGCGAGCGGATTCTGGCTCGACAACAAGAGGTCAACGAAACCCGCACTAAAACCAAACCCCGCCATCCAGTGCATGCTGGCCGCGATATACAGGGAAAGCCCTGTCAGCACAGCGTGCAACACATACAGCGGCGGCGCGGCAAACATAAAGGCGAATTCCAGCGGCTCGGTAATCCCAGTAAAAATCGACGACAACGCCGCAGTCGCCATGAGCGCCCCGACTTTGGCACGATTTTCCGGTTTTGCACTCTGGTAGATCGCCAGTGCAGCGCCGGGCAAGCCAAACATCATGATGGGAAAAAAGCCCGCCTGGTACATGCCGGTAACCCCCGGAATAGCGCGACCTTCGGCAATGGCCCGTGCCCCCCCCAAGAAGTTGGGAATATCGTTAATCCCGGCCACGTCAAACCAGAACACCGGATAAAACGCGTGGTGCAAGCCAATGGGAATCAGCAAGCGATTGATCAGGCCAAATAAGCCCGCTCCCACTGCGCCCAAGCTACTGATCTGCTTACCTGCACTGATCAAACCTGCAAACAGCCATGGCCAGATCACCAGTAGCGGCAGGGCGAGCACTAACATGGCCAGCGACACCAGAATAGGTACTAGACGTTTGCCAGAGAAAAAGGCCAAACCCGCTGGCAACTCGGTTTGAGCAAAGCGGTTATACAAGGTCGCCGCAATGACCCCACACAAGATCCCAATGAATTGATTATTGATTTTGCCAAAGGCCGGCGAGACTTGCGCCAGCGACTGGCTCTGGATCAGGGCCACGGCATGCGGACTGAGCAAGGTGGTTAGCACCAGAAACCCCACGACCCCGGCCATCGCGGCTGCGCCGTCTTTGTCCTTGGACAGACCATAGGCCACACCCGCGGCAAACAGAATGCTCATATTATCGATAATGGCACTACCGGCCCCGCCCAGCGTACTGGCAAACGGATGGTCACCACCGCTGGCCGACTGTAGCCAGTAGCCAATCCCCATCAGAATGGCCGCAGCGGGCAGAGTGGCCACGGGCAACATCAACGCCCGCCCAATTCTTTGCATATACCCAATGATATTCATGATGAACTCCTCGCGCGGCGGGAACGGACGCGCCATTCAGCCCGCCGCCCGGCGCAGTGTTAGCGCTGACAAAGTGAGCTGAGATTGCGGCCCGAGGCCGGATTCAGAGGCTTGCCGTTGATCCGGTTTACGATGTGGACGGTGTCGGGCTGATCGGTGAAGTAATACGCGCCCACGCCTTCAATCCAACGGGCGTCGTTGTTATGGCAATCCACTTCATAGGTGCCAATCGTGATAAAGCGCTTGCCATTGAAATCGCGGGTAACGGCCCAGTCTTCGACCACAACCCCGTTCTCTCGCAGGTCCACCAGCCGGACAAACTCTTTGTCACTGATCTGGCGCATATCCCGCTCGATACTGCGGGTGTTGAAAGTTTGCCCCGGGTAATACTGCATCGCGCTAGCGCCAAATGAAGCCAAGCCCAAAACGGCGGCCAAAAGTAGCTGTTTCATGCTGAATTCTCCTGTGTTGTGAATTGACAGAGACATAATATGCCGATCGAAAATTCACTTCAATACACAAACGAATTGTTTTGCATGTAAAAATTGCACAGCATGCCCAAGCGCAAGCCACAAAAAAGCCAGCACTTTGGCTGGCTTCATCGCACGGTTTAATCAATGCACTTAGCTTAAGCGGCCGCCCCGCCAGACCACCAAACCCAGCACCAGCAAGCGGGCCTGTGCCGGCAGCTGCAATGCAAAATAGCGGCTTTGATCGGGATTATCCGGCTGCAGCGTAATGTATTCAGGGCTCAGCGCAATTCGCCGGATCATCACCGCCCCATCCATCGCCACCGCAAAAATTTGCCCGGCGCAGAGTTCGGTCTGGGCGCGGTCGATCAGCACCCAGTCGCCTTTCTGAATCGTGGGCGCCATCGACTGATGCGGCGCCTCAGCCGCGACCAAACTCGCCGGGTCAGCCGCCAGCTGACGGGCGAGCACCGCTGAAAACCCCAACCCCTGCGCCGCGAAACGCGGCTGTGCGTCAATAAACCCCTCAATCACCGGGATCATTTGCATCGCCTCTGTGGCCGCATCAGCCACTGCCCGGGCACTTGGGCCAGCCTCGAATTCGGCCACACTAAGCCCCAGCGCATCAATCAACTTGCGCAAGGTGGCCGCCCGCGGCGAGGCGGTATCGCCAGACAAAATACGATGCACGGTAGGCTGCGGCACACCAGCCCGCTCGCCCAGCTGGCCCTGACTCAGGCCAAAATGGCGCATCCATTGTCGTAATGCGTCTGGAGTATTCATTTTTGTATTGCCAATGTTTTTTCACATTTTAATGCATTTTTATGCAAGCGGGGCTTATCATCGCCGTTTGTGGTGCAACACCTATCCGGCTGGCATGGCTTCCAGCGCCAGATCAATAAAGCTTCGCACTTTAGGAGTCAGGTAACGGGCACTTGCAAAGACAGCATGCACCGGAATTGCGGGCAGCGACCAATCCGCCAACAGCAAATTCAAGGTTCCACGCTCAACTTCAGGCTGCGCCACCAATGTGGGTAATGCCGCGATACCCAGGCCCGCTAAAGCAGCATCGCGCACGGTGAAAATATTGTTGGCCTTCAGCCGCGGGGTAAACTCCACTGGCTGGCTATCTGCCGCCCGGCTTAAACGCCACAGCGGCCGGTGACTGCCGCCAGCAAATGCGAGTAACTGATGCGCCCCCAAATCAGCTGGGTGCAATGGTTGGCCCATCCGAGCTAAATAGCTCGGATGGGCATAAAGGCCATAGCGAAGTTCCCCCAGCTTGCGTGCGGCTAGATTTGAGTCTGGCAGGCTACCGATCCGAATAGCCAGATCAAAGCCCTCATGCACCAAGTCCACCACGCGGCTAGTGTAATCAGCATCGACACTGACATGCGGATAACGCTGCAAATACTGCTGAATCCAACCACTAACGGCAATCATGCCGAACTCCACCCCGCAACTTAAGCGCAGCGTACCTCTGGGTTCACCTTGGGCGTTTTGTACCACGCGCCGAGCATCCTCGAGCGCTGCCAAAATACCCACTGCCCGCTCGAACAACTCACGTCCCACCTCAGTGAGCGACAAAGACCGCGTGGTACGCGCTAATAAGCGCACCCCAAGCTCTTGTTCCAGCTGGCTTAACACGCGGGAAAGATGTGCTTTCTGGCTACCCAGCGCCTTGGCGGCCGCAGTAAAGCTCCCCGTTTGTACGACCTTCACAAAAATCTGTAGTGCAGAGAGATCCATTGTTCACTTTTCCGGCAACAGATCATCTTATTTTGCGTTATTTATCAGCAAATAGCGATCAGGCAGACTAAGAGTCCACCTCTCAACAAACCAAGCTGGAGCCGCAAAATGAGCCTATACAATCCGAACCGGGTTAATCCACAGCGCCCCAAACGTATTGCGCTGGTCATTGCTAACCCCGCCACCTCGAGCAGCACAGGCTGGCCAGTAGGCTTCTGGTGGAGCGAAGTTACCCATCCCTATTACGTCTTGACCGAGGCAGGCTATGAGGTCACTTTCTTTAGCCCGGATGGCGGTGCCTGTGTCGCCGATGCACTCAGTGATCCGAACGACGCCAGCGGCTACAGCCGCCATGATCTAATCAGCCAGGGCTTTTTACACACGCCGGAACTACTGGCTCGCATCGCCAACACCACGCCGGTGCAAGACCTTGTCAGCGCAGATTATGATGCTCTACTGGTGGCCGGCGGCCAGGCTCCGATGTTCAACTTTGCCAACGCCCATGCCTTACAGCAGCAATTCGCCGCATTCCATGCGGCTGGCAAGGTCGTAGCCGCCCTCTGCCATGGCGTGGCTTTGCTGGCGTTTACCCAAACCACCACGGGAGAGTATCTGGCCAGCGGAAAAACGATCACCGGGTTTAGTAATCAGGAAGAAGATCAAGCCGATCAGGCTGCCTGGCACTATGGCTGGTTACCTAGCGGTCAATCAATTATGCCGTGGCGCATCGAAACACGCCTGCAAGAAATTGGCGCTAATTTTGTTCATGCTGGTGCTTGGCAAAGTTATGCCGTACGCGACGGCAATCTGATTACTGGCCAGCAAAACTTTTCTGGCGAAGCAACGGCACGCTTAATGATTGAGGCCCTTGGCCGTTAACTCAGCATGTCAAAGGAGCAAGAAATGAGCATCTCGATTTTAGGAGCAGGAAATGTGGGCATGGCTCTAGCCAAAGCGCTAACCCAGCGCGGGGAAACGGTGATCTTTGGGGTGCCAGAGCCAGAAAAGTACACTGCCGCCGTGGCTGCTTTGGGGCCGCTTGCTCAAGTGCAGAGCAATGGCGCGGCCATTGCCGCAAGCGAGCTCATTATTTTGGCAATACCAGCCAATGCCGTCGCCGCCGTGGCGCAAAGTGTGCCCGACTGGCAAGGCAAAATCCTTGTGGATGCCACCAACCCATTGGCCCCAGGCCTAGCCGGCCTCACCATCGGCACCCACACCTCGGGTGCCGAAGAGCTTGCCAAGCTCGCCAAGGGGGCGCGAGTCATCAAAGCCTTTAACACCACCGGCGCGGAAAACATGGCAGATAGCCATTACCCTCATGGTCTTCCATGGATGCCGGTGTGTGGCGATGACGCCGAGGCACGCCAACGCGTGCTGGCTCTCGCGACACAACTGGGCTTCGATGCGGTGGATTGTGGTGATCTGCAAGCCGCACGCTATCTAGAGCCTTTCGCCATGACCTGGATTCACCTCGCGCTAAAACTGGGCCAAGGGCGTAATTTTGCCTTTGCACGCCTGCAGCGATAAAACCGCTTTAGCCATAAAAAAGATCGCCTGCGGGCGATCTTTTTTGGCTTAAAGTGACTGGCTTCGCAGTCACACTCTTACTTAGTTCGGCGCGGCCAGTGCTTTTTTGGCTTTGGTTGCGGCTTCCGATTGCGGATAGCGCTCGATGATATTGATCAGGTAGCTGCGCGAGCCCTTTTTATCCCCAGTTTGTGCGGCTACCGAGGCAAGACCCAATAGGGCGTCGGGGGCTTTGGCGTCTTCTGGCGCGTTTTCGACCACGTTTTTAAACGCAATCGCGGCAGATTTATAGTCTTTGTTAAAAGCGTAATTCATGCCCATCCAGTACTGGGCGGCCGGCATTTTGTCGCTATTGGGAAAGTCGGCCACAAATTTGGCCCAGGCAGCGCCCGCTTCTTTGAATTTCTTGCCTTGTACCAGCGCGACGGCCGCGTCAAAGCTTTCTTGCTCGGTGGCTTTAACTTCCGCTTTGGCCTCGGCCTTGGCTTGCTCCAGCGTACGCAGGCGGGCATCCAGATCGACATACAGGTCTTTCTGGCGTTTTACCGCTTCTTCGAGGCTGAATTGCAGGTTTTCGTTCGCCCCACGTAGCTGGGCAATTTCGTCTTTTTGCTGATCCAGCTGGCGCACCAGATCAAGTACGCGCTTATTGCTGGCTTCCAGCTGCTCCAGCCGCTGCTGGTTTTCCTGCTGCAGTCGGGTCACATTATTGGATAAATCGTTGATCTGCTGACGAGCCACATTATCGTCAAACAGACCAGCCTGAGCCTGCAGCGACAAGCCAGCCAGAATCAGGGCCATCAGGCTACGTTTCAGCATTTGCATGATTCAAATCCTTCAGACAATAAACACAAACCCCGCCAGGCGGGGTTTGTTTGGTGCAATACGCCCCAGCACAAACATTAGGCAAGAGCGTAGGGCAGGCGGTCAACTCAGGGCAAGCCCCTTATTTGCTTTGTTCGCCGTTATACACAATTTCCGCGCGGCGGTTACGTTCCCACGCTTCTTCGGTATCGCCATTTTCCAGCGGACGCTCTTTACCAAAGCTCACCGCTTCGATCTGGTCGGCATTCACACCCAAGGCGCTCAGCATTTTAGCCACGGCTTCGGCCCGTTTCTGACCCAGCGCCAGGTTGTATTCGGCAGTACCGCGATTGTCGGTGTGGCCTTGCAGAATGATCTTGTAATCACGGTTCTGCACCAGGAATTTAGCGTGAGCCTGCACCATTTCGTCGAAGTCTTTCTTCACGGTATATGAATCGTAATCGAAGTACACGCGACGTTGTGACAGCACATTGTTTGGATCAGTCAGGCGTGGATCCAGTTTCACACCAGTAGTGCCGGTGGTATCCACGGTTTTGATCTCGCTACCAGTGTTAGCGCTTGGCGCTGGGGTGGCGGCGGTGTTTGGCGTCGTCACAGGAGCAGGGGTAGTTGAACACGCTGCCAGCAGGGCAGTCATCAATACACTCAGGGCAATCTTTTGCATCGCACTATTCCTCATTATTGAAAAGACAAAACACACTCGAACCACTTACCGCAGCATTGGCCCCCAGGCAGGCTGGCGCACTTCACCGCCCTGCGCTTTTAGCCGCTGTTTCACCCGGCCATCGGCCGAAACAATCGCCAGCTGGCCACGACGACCGACATCGGTTTCGTACAGAATCATCTGGCTATTGGGCGCAAACGATGGCGAATCATCGGCATTGGTATCGGTGAGTACCATGCTCTGGCGGCTGGCCAGATCCATAATCGCCACCCGATAACCATTGCTGCGGGTGATGTAAGTCATCGAACGACCATCCGGCGACAACTTGGCGCTGGCATTGTAGGGGCCTGAATTGGTCAGCCGTACTACATCACCACCGCTGACAGACATCCGGTAAATCTGCGGGCTACCACCGCGGTCCGAGGTAAAGATGATGTTCCGACCATCCGGGGTAAAAGAAGGTTCCGTATTAATTTCACCGGTCTGGGTCAGGCGGCGCGGATTGCTGCCATCAACGTTCACCAGATAAATCTGGCTGCCGTAATCTTTGGTCAGCACCACCGCCAGCTGGCGTCCATCTGGCGACCAGCCCGGCGCCGAGTTAGAGCCTTTGAAGTTAGCCGCTTGCCAGCGTTTGCCTGTCGCCAGCTCATGCACATACACCACCGGCTTTTCGTTTTCGAACGAGACATAGGCCAGTTTGCTGCCATCGGGCGACCATTTGGGCGACATAATCGGCTGGCGCGAAGCCAATACCGTTTGCGCGCCATAGCCATCCGAATCGGCCACTTGCAGCTGATGACGGCCCGGGGTTTTCAGCACATAGGCGATGCGCGAGGCAAAGCTGCCGTTTTTGCCGGTGAGCTTGGCGTAGATCATGTCGGCGATCTGATGCGCCAGCCGGCGGGTTTGAGCGGGATTACCGCGTTTTTCAAAGGCGATCAGCTCTTGCTTGGTAGCCAGATCGACCAGCCAGAAACGCACCACCACTTGCCCGGCATCGGGCACGATCTGCCCCACCAGCGCGGTTTGCGCACCCTTGGCCTGCAACGCGGCATAGTTGATCTCGCCCGAGCTATACGGCAATGGCGCCACATCGCCGGCACCAATCACCTTGAACAAACCGCTATTGGTCAGATCAGAGCCCACCACCGGGGTGATTGGCTGCTGCATGCCTATTTCATTTTTAAAGGGCACGATGGCGATGGGGTATTGCTGGCTGCCGACCCCCACCACTTCAATGGTCATATCGGCACGCGCAGCGCCACTGACCAGCAAAGCGGCCAGCAGCAGGCTACGTAGAAACAGTTTCAGCATCTTCATCTTGTCTCACTTATCACAAGGTGTTGCAGCGTTTTGCCCGCTTAATCCAGGCGGAATTTAATCGTCCAAGTGCGCAGCGGGCCACTGAAAGTCTGCCCATCTGGCAATGGCGGGAAGCGGCCCATGCTCAGAATCGCCCGCTTGGTAGCTTCGGCATAGGCAGGGTCGCCAGTCGCACTCAGCTGCTGCAGCTGATCTTCCAGAATCGAGCCATCCGGCAGCACAATCACGCGGAATTCCGCCGTGGGGTTACCCCCCTTGCTATACACCGTGCGCGATTTAATCTGCTGGATCAGCCGGCCTTTGTAGGATTCGATCCCTGACAGGTTATTGCCGCTGCCTTTGCCCGGCCCACTATTGCCAGTGGCATTTGCGTTAGTGCCCGTACCGCCAGCTTTACCACCGGCAACCGGCTTGCTGTCGCTCTTGTTGCTAGCCACTACGTTGTCGAACGACAGCGCATCTTGCAGCTCGCTGGATTTCTTTGGCGCAGCAGTCGGCTTGGCTTTCGGCTGCGGTGTGGCCTTGGCCGGCACTGCCGTTGCTTTTGGCGCTACGGTGGCTTTCGGCGTTGGCGTCGGTTTGGGCGTCAGCAGCGGGGTAGCGGTCGGCTTGGCCGTTGGTTTGGGCGTGGTTTTCACCTGTGCCGTCTGAATATCAACTTTTTCCGGCACCACTTCCGGCTCGGGCGGCGGCTGTTTCACTGGTTTGGCGTTCACCGGCTCGACCGGCGGCTCTGCCGGTGCCGCCGGCGGCGGGCCGCCCCAAAGCTCAACCTGCACCGGCTGCGCCGGTTTGGTTTTCCACTGCACCGACAGCAGCAAGACACCAGCCAGCAACACGTGCATCAACACCGCCAGCACAAAGGCTAGGCCGCGTTGCTCGGCATGGGCAGGGTTATGCACTGGACTCATTGTTTCGGCTGCACCATCAAACCCACGCGAGCGATATTCTCGCGCTGCAATTGATCCATGGTTTGCACCACGACTTCGTATTTCACGTTTTTATCCGCCGAAATAATCACCGGCCGCTCTTGACCAGCCAAGCGGGTTTTGATGCTGGCCACCAGCGCGCTGACATTCGCTTGCGGCTCGGCCTTGCTCCCGGGGGCATCCACCAGCCCCAGCGCGCCCTCGGCCGAGATTTCTACCGTTAGCGGCTTGGCATTCACTTCGGTATTGGCTTTACCCACGCTGGGCAAATTGATCACCGAGGGCTGCATCATGGGTGCCGCCACCATAAAAATCACCAGCAGCACCAACATCACATCGATGTAGGGCACCACATTGATTTCGCTTTTGGCGCGACGGGGTCGACGATTACGCATGCCACCACCGCCTTAGCGCACTTGGCGCTGCAGTACGTTAGAAAACTCTTCGATGAAGGTATCAAAACGATTGGCGAGGCGATCCACATCGTAGGCAAAGCGGTTGTACGCCACCACAGCCGGAATCGCGGCAAACAGACCAATCGCCGTCGCCACCAGCGCCTCGGCAATGTGTGGCGCCACGGTCGCCAGCGTGGCTTGGCCGACATTACCCAAGCCTTTGAACGCGTACATAATCCCCCACACGGTACCAAACAGCCCGATATACGGGCTCACCGAGCCGACCGAGGCCAGGAAGGCATTGTGTTTATCCAGGAAATCCAGCTCGCGCTGACACGAAGCCCGCATCGCCCGGCGCGTACCTTCCATCACATCCGATAATTCCATATTGCCGCGCTGGCGCAGCTTGAGAAATTCGCCAAAGCCGGCTTCAAAGATTTTTTCCATACCGATGCTGCGCGAGCGTTTAACCTGCTCGTACAGCGCGGAAAGATCCGAGCCACTCCAGAAGCGGTCTTCAAATTCTTCGGTGCTTTTTTTGGCATTGGCCAGCGTGAAATGCTTGCTGAAAATATGCCACCAGGACATGAAGGACAGCGCCAGCAGGATCACCATCACCAGCTGCACGACAAAACTCGCCTGGATAACCAGGTTGATAATCGACATATCTTCAACGCCAGTGCTCACGGGGTCACTCCAAAATCCTGAAAATTAAACAAATCGGCTGTCAAAATAGAAACTGCGGCCGGCGAAAAGTTCAGCCGACAGCGTGGGCAGTGTAGCGCAGGGCCACACGCGGGGCTGTTAGCCAGCGCATGCTGCGGCAGTGCCATGGCTAGTTATTGTGCATAAAAAATGCCCCGTCTGGGGCATTGTTGTGTGAAATTACCGTTATTTACTCGCTGTCTCCAGCAGATTTGGGCGGATTTAGCCCGAAATGCTGATAAGCCCCTAGCGTGGCCATCCGCCCGCGCGGGGTGCGCTGCAATAAACCCTGCTGAATCAGATAAGGCTCCACCACCTCTTCGATGGTATCGGTGGATTCACCAATCGCCGCGCCGACATTATCCAGCCCCACCGGGCCGCCACCGAATTTTTCCAAAATCGCTAGCAGCAATTTGCGGTCCATCACATCCAGCCCGCCCGCATCCACATCCAGCATTTGCAAGGCGGCATCGGCCACCTCGCGGGTCACCAGACCATCGTGCTTCACCTCGGCAAAATCGCGTACGCGCCGCAGCAGCCGGTTGGCGATCCGCGGTGTGCCGCGAGAACGGCGGGCGATTTCAAATGCGCCGTCGTCGGCCATTTCCACATTCAGCAAGCTGGCCGAACGGCTAACGATGCGGGTGAGCTCTTCCGGGGTATAAAACTCCAGCCGCGCCACAATACCAAAACGATCGCGCAGCGGATTGGTCAACATACCTGCCCTAGTCGTCGCGCCGACCAAGGTAAACGGAGGCAAATCCAGCTTCACCGAACGCGCGGCCGGGCCTTCGCCGATCATGATGTCGATCTGAAAGTCTTCCAGCGCCGGGTAGAGGATCTCCTCCACTACCGGCGAAAGGCGGTGAATTTCGTCGATAAATAGCACATCATGCGGCTCTAGATTGGTGAGCAAGGCCGCCAGATCACCAGCGCGCTCCAAAACAGGACCAGAGGTTTGCCGCAGATTCACCCCCAGCTCGCGGGCGATAATGTGCGCCAATGTGGTTTTGCCTAGGCCCGGCGGGCCAAACAGCAGCACATGATCGAGCGCCTCGCCGCGTTTTTTGGCCGCCTCGATAAAAATCTCCAGCTGGCCACGCGCCTTCATTTGGCCCACATATTCATCCAGCTGCTTGGGGCGCAGCGCGCGCTCCAGCTGCTCTTCATTGCTGGAGATTTTCTGTGTGGTCACCAGCCGCTCGGGCGGGGCAGAAAACAGCGAATCGGTTTCGATCATCGTGATACCCATGCCGGTATACGCATACCAGCCAGATCAGTTATAAGTTACAGAGCAATACCCTAGGCTTTAGCCAGCGATTTCAGCGCCAGGCGAATACCATCACTCACCGACGCATCGGCCGGCAGGGTTTTCATCGCCAGATTGGCTTCGCGCTCGTTATACCCCAGCGCCAGCAGCGCATTCAGAATATCACTGCGATCATCCGGCGTGGTGGCCAATGGCAACTCGCCCGGAATACTCACCAGCCCGCCGGTGGTCAGCTTGCCGCGCAATTCCAGCACCAGCCGCTCGGCTGTTTTCTTGCCGATGCCCGGCACAGCCGACAGGCGCTTGATGTCTTCCGAGGCCACCGCCAGCGCCAGTTCATCGGCCGTCATGCCCGACAGCACCGCCAGCGCGATCTTGGCGCCAATGCCGGTGACTTTAATCAGTGAGCGAAAGGCATTGCGCTCTTCGCGGGTCGCGAAGCCGTACAGCAGCTGCGCGTCTTCGCGTACTACCAGATGGGTAAATAGGGTTGTCGCTTCGCCCAGATGCGGCAGCACATAAAACGTGCTCATCGGCACATCCACTTCATAACCCACGCCACCGACATCCAGCAGGATTTGCGGCGGCTGTTTTTCCAGCAGTTTGCCCGTCAGGCGACCAATCATGATGAGACTCTGCGCCAAGCGCCAAGGTGAACGAACGTACAGTATACCGGCCACAAGGCAAAAACCAAACCGGTGCGGCGCGCGCTGCGGCATTCATGCGTGGCCAGCAGTGTTGCCGGCTAAATTCAAACCGGGGTATAGCGCCAAAACCAATTTGGAATAATGCCTACAGGGCAATACCCTAGGCCATGCGCCCACGCTTCATCGACATCCGATAAGCCGCCAGCTGCTTGGCCGCCCCCCCTTGATGCTGGGCATGGGTAAGTGCCACCCCGAGCGCATCGGCCGCATCCGCTTGCGGCACGCCGGATAGGCGCAGATGGCGTTGCACCATCAAGCCCACTTGCTCTTTATCAGCATGGCCATTGCCGACCACCGCCTGCTTGACCTGCAGGGCGGTGTATTCCGCCACCGGCAAGCCCGCCAGCACCAGCGCTGCCACACAGGCGCCCCGCGCTTGCCCCAGCATCAGCGTGGCGGCCGGGTTTACATTGACGAACACTTGCTCGATGGCCGATTCGCTGGGCTGATAGGTGGCCACGATTTTCTCGATGCCATCCAGAATAATGCGGATGCGGTCGGCCAGCGCGCCGCCCTGGGTTTTGATGCACCCCGAGGCAACATAAATACGCTCTTGGCCCACCACATCAATCACCCCAAAGCCGGTGGTGCGTGAGCCGGGGTCGATGCCGAGGATGCGGGCGCGACTCATTCGCTAGTGAGGGTTTGCCGCTCGAAAGTCCAGGTGCGGGTAATGACCAGCACCGTCGCCGGCTTGCCGCTGGCGTCGAGCATATCGGGTGGCAGGCGCGAGAAAGGCGCCGCCATTTTGAGAATACGCAGTGCAGCGGCATCCAGCTCGGCATTGCCTGAGGACTTATCAATCTGCGAGCTAAGCATTTGCCCATCCGCGCCGATCTCAACCGTCACGCGCAGCTGACCGTAAATTTTGCGCCCACTGGCGTCCACCGGATAGGCCATGGTGCCGATTTTTTCGATTTTTTGCCGCCAGCCATCCATATACATGGCCACGCTGGTTTGCTTGGCGCGGGCGCCAACAAAGGCTTTGCGTGGTTTGCTTTGATAATCGTGATTTTGCTTGGCGATCTGCGCGGCCAGCGCAGCGATTTCCTGCTGGCGGCGGGTTTGTTCTTTCAGGGTTTCCAGATCCAGCGGCGCTTCCGGCGCGGCTTCGCTGTTTTTTTGCTGGCTGGGGGCGGCGGGCGCCGGTTTAAGTTGCGACATCAGCCGCACATTTTGTTCTTCCAGCTGCTTGAGCTTGGCTTCCACTTGCTCCAGCTCAGGGTCGCTGGGCTTGGTTTTGGCCGGCAGCGCCGATTTCACCCGATGATTGGCCGCATCGGTATTGCCGCCGCCATCCAGATCAACCTGGGCCTCTACTTCGGCATTGCTGGGCTTGGTGGTGGTTTTTTGATTCACCAGCACCACTTCCAGCGGATTTTGCGACAGCAATTGGCGTGGCGAGGGCAGCACAAATTTGATGCCGAAAATAGGAAAGGCGTGCAGCACCAGCGATATCAACATCGCGGTGACCATAAAACGTTGCCCCCGATCCATTTAGCTCTTCCCGCATCCGATTTTGCACAATCGCGCGAGTGTAGCACAGCCATCCCCACCGCCACTGTGGCGGGCGCAACTTGGCTAAAGCGGAGTAGAATGAAAGGAAGGAAAACGACACGGATTGATGATTATGCGCAACACTTTGATGCTGATGCTGCTGTTAGCCTGTGGGCTAAGCCACGCCGCCGAGGATGGCGCAAAAGTAGCCGCTAAATATAACTGTCTGGGCTGTCATGCCGTGGATAAGAAAATTGTGGGCCCAGCCTATAAAGATGTCGCCAAACGGTATAAAGGGCAGAAAGACGCCGAAGCCATGCTGATGGCCGAAGTACGCAAAGGCCTGCCGGGTGGCAAGTGGGGGCAGATCCCGATGCCGGCCCAGCAAATCGAAGATAAAGATTTACGCACGATTATCCGTTGGGTTTTGGCACAGTAGCCCCCATATAGCGAAATCGGCAGGGTGTAGATTTAACGGGATTGTCATTCAGGCCGTATTGCCATCCCAACCCCAGTTAGATTAAGCTGCCCCTCCTATTGGGTTTGCTTAGTTTGTAAGCGGACAATTCAAAGAAAAGCGAGAAAAATCATGGCAAAACTCACGGAACAAGACATCCGGAACTGGAATGGTCCCGAAGATGACTACATGAATGCGGCTCATCTCGAGTTCTTCCGCGAGCGTCTGTTGCAGATGAAAGCCGAGCTGGTTGCCAATGCATCGCAAACGACCAACCACCTGCAAGAGCAGGAAGCGACGCCTGATCCGGCTGATCGCGCCACGCTGGAAGAAGAATACGCACTGGAATTGCGCACGCGCGATCGCGAACGCAAGCTGCTGCTGAAAATCGATTCGACGCTGCGCAAGATCGACGAAGACAACTACGGCTACTGTGAAGACACCGGCGAGCCAATCGGTTTGCTGCGTTTGCTGGCCCGCCCAACGGCTTCATTGTCGCTGGAAGCGCAAGAGCGTCGCGAGCGGCAGAAAAAGCAATACGCTGACTAAGGCTGGCGCATGAACGACGCCACGCTGGCGCAAGCCCGCGAGCTGCTTAGCAAAACCCGCGCCCGGCAAACCCCGGCGCGGGTTCATATTTTAGCGACCTTGCTCGGCGCACAGCGCCCGCTGTCGCACCAGGATGTGCAAGAGCTACTGGAGCCGAGCCTCGATCGAGTCACCGTTTATCGGGTGCTCGACTGGCTCACCGCTGAAAACCTCGCCCACAAGCTAGCGGGCGATGACCGGGTCTGGCGCTTTTCAGCCGCCAAAGCCCCGCACCATCACGCGCATTTTCACTGTCAGCAGTGCGGTAAATTCTACTGCCTGGAAGACATTCGCACCGATTTGCCGATGGCCCTGCCCAAGCATTTCGTGGCCGACTCGGTGGAAATCACCGTCAAAGGCCTGTGTGCCAACTGCCAAACCGGCTAGGCTGCGGCAGCCTGCGCCGCCGTTTGGCTTGCCGCCCGGCGCGTAAGACGCTAATCTGTTCCCTTTAAGAGATACAGGCAATCACCGATTGCATCTGACTGCTGACTGTTGATCTACTCAGCCACAGACGCGCCGCGATGACCACCGCGGCAGTCACCGACACACCACCGTGATGTTGAGATCGCGCCCCAATATACCGTACCAGGGTATCTTGCTATAGACCAAGGGCGAGCAGCACTCTAAGACAATACTTCGATTGCAATTTTGCCGCAGGGACGACCATGCATTACCAAACCGACGACGTACGCATCCGCGAAATTAAAGAATTACTGCCTCCGGTGGCGGTGATTGAGAAATATCCTGTTAACGAAACCGCGTCGACCGCCGTGTTTGAAACCCGGCAGGCGATTCACCGCATCCTGAACGACGAAGACGACCGCCTGCTGGTCATCATCGGCCCCTGTTCGATTCACGACACCAAATCCGCGCTGGAATACGGCGAGCGCCTGCTGAAACTGCGCGAAGTCTACAAAGACCAGCTGGAAGTCGTAATGCGCGTGTATTTCGAAAAACCGCGTACCACAGTGGGCTGGAAAGGCCTGATCAACGATCCGTTCCTCAATGGCAGCTTCAATATCAACGAAGGCCTGCGCATTGCGCGTAAATTGCTGGTGGATCTGAACAACACCGGCCTGCCAACCGCCGGCGAATTCCTCGATATGATCACGCCGCAATACGTGGCCGATCTGATGAGCTGGGGCGCGATTGGCGCACGCACCACCGAATCACAAGTACACCGCGAGCTGGCGTCTGGCCTGTCTTGCCCAGTGGGCTTTAAAAACGGTACCGATGGCAATCTGAAAATCGCCTTCGACGCGATCAAATCAGCCAGCCAACCACACCATTTCCTCTCGGTGACCAAATACGGTCATTCTGCGATTGTGGCCACCGGCGGCAACCCGGATTGCCACGTGATTCTGCGCGGCGGTAAAGAGCCGAACTACGACGAAAACCACGTGCGCGCAGCCACGGCCGATCTGGCTGCCGCCGGTCTGGCACAGAAAATCATGGTCGATTTCAGCCACGCCAATAGCCGCAAAGACTATCGCCGCCAGATGGAAGTGTGTAACGACGTTTGCGCGCAAGTCAGCGGCGGCAACGAGGCGATCTTTGGTGTGATGGTGGAAAGCCATCTGGTGGAAGGCCGCCAGGACGACAACAGCGGCAAAGAGCTGTGCTACGGCCAATCCATTACCGATGCCTGCATCGGCTGGGCCGACACGGAAAAACTGCTGGCCGATCTGGCCAATGCCGTAGCCACCCGTCGCGCACTGAAAAAAGTAAACGTGTAAGCGCACCGCGCCATTCGTTCACCAAGGGTATTGCCCGCCAAGCATTCATTTGCAAGGCACACAGGGCAATACCCTTTTATTTTTTGCGGCACTAGCTGCGCCATCTCACTGCGAAGAAAAAGCCAATCCGCGCTAGAAGTAATCGATCCGTGGCTGCGTTTCGGCCGCCAACAAACGCTCGGCCAGCGCTTTTTCGCGCGCCGCCAGCGCCTGCATATTGTCGCGCTGGCCCACGGCCAGCCGCTGGCAATACACATCGCCATGCCGTGGCTCCAAAATCACCTTGCGCGCCCATGCGCCGCCCCAGTCACACGCCACCAGCGGAATCTCTTCCGCCGCCAGCCAGCGCTCGGCAAACAGCATGTTTTTGCGCCCCATACTGAATTGCAGTGAGAGATTGAGCAAATCGCCACCGCCAAAGGCCTTGGCCTGCAGCCGTGTGCGCATGGCGCCAGCTTTGAGCATGGCATTGAGCAGCACTTCCATCGAGGTTAGCCCCGACAGATAGCCTGCTTCATCATCTTGGGAATGTTTCAGGGGCACCAGAAAATGATTCATCCCGATCAGATGCAGCTCGGGGTCGTGCAAACAGACGGCTACGCACGAGCCGAGTGTGGTCTTGATCGGGTGATGCCGGTGCACGGCCACTTCGCCGGCCAGCAGATTATGCGCCCGGATTTCCAGCTGGCGCAGATCGCAAGCGCGCTGGTCGACCGTTTCACCGGGCGTATCGTAATGAACCCATTTCATTGGCGGCACACGGGTGGGAGAACCGCTTTACTATAGGCCAGCCCACCCGGCCCTGCCTTAGGCGAGCGCCAGCGCTGTCTCGACGGTTGCGTCGCTCACCTCGCCCCAGCGCGGGAAAGGGTCGGGCAGGGCGCGCCAGCTTCCGCTGCTCAGCTCCGCCGGAGTGAGCAGGCAAGCATCCAGCTGCTCACGCAGCGCGGCTTCATCCATACCACAGCCAATCAGCACCAGCTGCTGGCGGCGATCGCCATACAGCGGGTCCCAGTTGGCGCGGATTTCGGCCTGGCTCTCTTCATCGCTGGGCCAGTATTCTTCTGGCGTGGCCGCCCACCAGTAGCCGCCGGCGCCATGCCGGCAAGCACCGCCCGCCTGCGACCAGCTCCCGGCAAATTCAGGCCGGCTGGCGAGCCAGAAAAAACCCTTCGAGCGAATCACGCCCGGCCATTCGCGATTGATCAAGGCCCAGAAGCGCTGCGGGTGCAGTGGGGCACGGGCGTTCCAGACAAAACTACTGATGCCGTATTCCTCGGTTTCTGGCAGATGTTCGCCGCGCAGCTCGGCCAGCCAGCCGGGGGCGTTTTCGGCTTCGGCAAAATCAAAGCGCCCGGTGCCCAAAATCGCCGGTAACGGCACTTGCCCTTGCTCGGCCACAAGCTGCACCGCGCGCGGGTTGAGCGCCGCCAGAATGCCCTGCAGCTGCCCCAGCTGCTCGGCGCTGACCAAATCCGGCTTGCTGATCACCAGCACATCGCAAAACTCAACCTGCTCGATCAGCAGATCAACCAGCGTACGGTCGTCATCTTCGCCGGCGCTGCCGCCGCGTTCGGCCAACAGCTCGCTACTGGCGTAATCACGCAGGAAATTAAACGCATCCACCACGGTGACCATGGTATCGAGCTGGGCCAGATCGGCCAGCGATTGGCCTTGTTCGTCGCGGAAGGTGAAGGTTTCGGCAATCGGTAGCGGCTCGGCAATGCCGGTGGATTCGATCAGCAGATAATCAAAGCGGCCATCGCGCGCCAGCTGGGCCACTTCTTGCAGTAAATCTTCGCGCAACGTGCAGCAAATGCAGCCATTGCTCATTTCCACCAGCCGCTCTTCGCCGCGACGAAAGCCGCCCTGATGGATCAACTCGCCATCGATATTCACATTGGATAGATCATTCACAATCACCGCCACCCGCAAGCCTTCGCGGTTGCGCAGCACGTGATTGAGCAAAGTGGTTTTCCCGGCGCCCAGAAAGCCGGATAAAACGGTGACCGGAAGTTTGTTCGACATGGCGGTTTTCCTGTTGCACTGAAAACGGCCATCATAATTAAACGCAACTTAGTTGCGCAACTATGTTGCATATAGACCCAAAAAAATGGCCGGTGGGCTACCGGCCAAAACAGGGAGGATTTTCGACAATATTCGATTACAGGGTGCCGATTTGCTGGCGGGCTTGTGCCAGCGCGGGGTCACGCACATCCGGGCCCATCGCCAGGCCTTCGGCGGTGATGACGCGAATATCGGTGATGCCCAAAAAGCCCAGCAGCACGCGCAGATAATCCACATGGGCAATCCCGGTAGGGGTGCCGGCATGCTGACCACCGGCGGTGGCCACGATCACGGCGCGTTTGCCACCGGCCAGGCCTTCCGGGCCATTGGCGCCGTATTTAAAGGTTACGCCGGCCACGCTGATCATATCGATCCAGGCTTTGAGCTGGCTGGGGATCGAGAAGTTGTACATCGGTGCGCCAATCACCAAGGTATCGGCCGCCAGAAACTCGGCCATCACCGCTTCGGCTTCACGCACTTGCGCCGCTTGCTCGGCGCTACGGTTTTCGGCCGGCGTACCTTTGGCCGCCAGCAGCGCGCCATCCAGTTGCAGCGCATGCTGAGCCAAATCACGGTAAACCACATGCACGCTGCTTTCCGCCAGACGAATGCTTTCTACAACTTCGCGGGTCAGTTGGCGCGAAACGGAATGGTCGGCCAGGATGCTGGAATCAAGATGCAGGATATTCATGGTGGTGTCCTTTGCGCGGAGCGCATTTAAGTTTTGATGGACACAGAATATATTCGATGCAAAATTGGCACTAGTTAGTGAATTTGGGAAGGATTGTTCTATCCATGCAACCAATCTGTGCCGATTTTAATGATTATGTGTATTTCGCCCGCGTGGTGGATTGCGGCGGCTTTTCCGCTGCCGCGCGCCACATTGGCATCCCCAAGTCGCGGTTATCGCGGCGCATTGCCGCACTGGAAAGCCGGCTTGGGGTGCGGCTGTTACAGCGCAGTACACGCAAACTCACGCTCACCGATGTGGGGCAACAGTTTCTCAGCCATTGCCAAACCATCTTGCGCGAGGGCGAAGCCGCCGAGCGGGTGGCCGCCAGCTTGCTTGCCGAGCCGGCTGGGCGAGTGCGGCTATCGGCGCCGGCTGAATTACTCAATCGCCTCACCGAAATGCTGCAGCGCTTTATTCTGCAACACCCCAAAGTGGTACTCGAAACCGTGGCCACTGCGCGGCGAGTCGATCTTCTGGAAGAAGGCATCGATGTGGCGCTGCGGGTGCGCACTACCGATGATGAAGACCCGCAATGGGCCACCCGGCGCCTGCGCCCGGCCTATGCGGTGCTGGTAGCTAGCCCCGCGCTGGTACAGCAGCTGGGCGGCATACTCACCCCCGGCGCGCTGGCGATGGCGCCGGCTCTGGGCGTGGTGGGTGCGGATCAGCGCATTCACTGGCGGCTGATGAATGCCCAGGGCGAAGTGCGCGAATTTAGCCTGCCGCCCCGCTTAGTTACCGAGCATTTTGGCTTGCGCCGGCAGGCGGCGCTGGATGGCTTGGGCGTGACCATGATGCCGCGGGAAAACGTCGCGGCCGAGCTGGCCGCCGGCACCTTGGTGGAAGTTTTACCCGACTGGCATTTCCCGCCCAGCTATTTGCAAGCGGTGTATGTCAGCCAGCGGGGGTTGTCGCCCGCGGTGCGGGCCTTGCTCGATCTGCTGGTGGAAACGCTGGGCTAATTACTGCGCGGCCCCGCGCAGCTTGGCCAGCCAAATGGCATAGCGCACCGCCACATAGCTAATCACCACGGTGGCAATCGCCAGCTCGATCCGCGCCAACGTTTGTACCTGCAAGATAATATCGCCCGGCAGAGCCCAATCGATAAAAAAGGCCTGCACTTTAAACAGCGCGGTGGCGCCAATCGCCAGCGGGAAGGTGAGGGCGGCAAAGCCGGGGGTAAACGGCAGGCGCAACAGATGCAGCAGGGCCACATACACAATCAGCGTCATCGTCACCGCCACCCCTAGCAAGATCATCACCAGCAGCGGGCTAGGGTCGGTGGCAACGCGCAGATAGGCCGCCAGGGTGAGGCTAGCTGGCGCGGCCAAGATGGCAATCGTGGGCTGCGCGCCTTCGGGAATCGTGGGGTGAAAAATCAGCCGGTAAAACATCCACGGCAGCATGATGGCATAGCAGGCCAGCGCAAACGCCATACAGCCCCAGGCCAGCAGATAGCTCCAGCTACCCACGGTGCCCGACCAGCTCACCGCCGCCACGGCAATGCCCACCGGCGGCACAAACCAGCTTGGCACCATATGATGCATGGCGAATTCCTGCCGGCGGTGGCGGATAAACTGCGCCAGAAACCAGCCATGCAGCCCAATCGCCAGCACCCACACCGCCGTGCCTAGATCGGCATGCAGCAGGCTTAGGCCATGGCTCACCACCATCAGCGCCATCGCAAACGTGGGCACCACGCTGCCCACCACCGGGTGGCGCAAATCATTGCCCAGCGACGGCAAATCCAGCGTAAAGCGCGTGGCGAGTGCCAGCAGCAGCAGTGCGGCCAGCGTCATCGTCACCAGCTCTAGCCGCCCATTGGCCTGCAGCACAAAATCCAGGCACATGCCCAAGCCACTGATTCCCAGCGCCAGCCCGGCCAGTGGGGTAGGTAATTGCCGGCACCAGCCACCGGCTTGTTGCGAAAGTTGCAGCGCCATGATCATCTCCAAAACAGATTGATAATTTATTATCTATCTATTATGACAATATATCGATGCAACTATGCACAATCCGCCAGCAGCCAAAATACCGCCAAGGGTATAGCCAGCTAAGCACTATCAAATAATGATTAGTTGGCTATACCCTCAGAAAAATCGCCACATCGCCTTAACCCAGGCGCAGGCTGCGGCCCACGCTTTGCGCCGCGCGGTACGCATCCCAGGCTTTTTCGTGGAAGAAATACGCCACGGTATTCACCATCGGCTCGATTAAGGCCAGCGCGCTCGCCACGCCCCAGCTGCCGGTCAGCAGATAGGCCACGGTGAAAGCCACACTGAAATGCACAATCGCGAAAGTAATGGTTTTAAGCATGATGCGCTCCTTGCGGCCGCTCGGCCAATGTCTTGAGTTGAAGTAATGATAATGAGTCGCAAACAATAGATCTAATTGATTGTTTTTCTGATCACGATAGCCATTGGCAATGCGCGGTAAAACTGCCGCGCCGCCGCGCCCCACGCCCGCTACACTGACGGCCACGCACGCCAAGTCATTGTTTTGCCATTTATTACTGATAAGGTGAGGATATGCACAGCATTTTGAATCTGGATTGGGCATCGCTACTCGATAGCCTGATCAGCCTTGCCGCCGCATTTATTCTGGGTGGCCTGGTGGGGCTAGAGCGGCAGGTGCGCCAGCGCACGGCCGGCCTGCGCACCAATGTACTGGTCTGCGTGGGCGCCGCTATTTTTGTGGATATCGCCATGCGGTTTCACCAGCTGTATGGCGGCTCGCCCGGGCCGCTGCAGGTGATCGCCTATGTGGTCTCTGGGGTGGGCTTTCTGGGCGCGGGCGCCATCATGCGCGAAGAAGGCAATGTACGCGGCATCAACACCGCCGCCACCCTGTGGGGCTCGGCCGCCATAGGCTGCGCCGCCGGTGCCGATCTGATCGCCGAAGCCATTCTGGCCACCGGCTTTGTGCTGGCCGCCAACACGCTGCTGCGCCCGATGGTGAACCGCATCAACCGCCAGCCGCTCGACACCGAAGTGGAAGCCACCTACACCGTGCATGTCATCGGCCCACGCCAACAGCGCAAAGAACTACTGGCGCAAATCAAATACGCCTGCGCCGCCGCCCAGTTTCCGCTGCATGATGTAGATATCGCCCCCTTTGATGGCGACGAAATCGAAATCGAAGCCGTACTGCTCCCCACCTCACTGGATAGCCGCGAGCTAGATCAGCTGGTGGATACCCTCAGGCTTGATCCGCAGGTGAAGCAAGCGTTCTGGAGCTTGAGTACGATTGATTAAATAGACAATACCTACATTAGGTATTGCACCAGGTCATCTTCAAATAAACAGCTTCATGGCGATACCCTAGACCACCAGTAGCACCTCAGCCACCGGCTTACGTGGTTTGCGCGGCCAATTGCCCGCGCCAGCACGACCAACCGGCAACAACATCACCGGCACTTCATGCTCCGCAAGACCGAATTCAGCACTTACCCCGGCCGCATCAAAACCGATCATCGGGCAGCTAGCCCAGCCGTGGTGCTGCGCCGCCAGCATCAATGCCATGGCCGCCAACGAGGCTGAACGGATGGCTTCATCGCGTTGCAACTGCGGCTGTGTCTGATAGCCCTCGGTGGCATAGTGCACCATCATCTGCTGCAGCTCGCTACTTAAAATACCTGCCGCAACGGCGGGTTGCAGCGTGTTGGCCAGCTCGGTATGAAACCCCATTTGCCCGCAAATAATAAAGGTAACCGCAGCATCAGCCACTTTCTGCTGGCCGTAGGCTAGGGGCAGGAGCCGCGCCTTGGCCGCGGCGCTCTGCACGGCAATAAAGCGCCAGTTTTGTGCGTTGTAGGCACTGGGTGCCTGCGTAGCCAGCGCAATCAATGTCTGTAGCTGGGCGGGGCTCAGTACGAAATCCGGGTCAAAATAATTGCAGGAAATACGCTCTTGCAGCAGGGTGGGCAACATGGTTTTACTCCGTGATGGTGTGGGTGGATAAACACTGCCGTAGCCAGTGCTGTACGGCGCGTGCTTGGGCGTGCAATTCAGCGGGGGCGCCGGGCGTTAGGCATTCCAGATACAGCCGGCCGCCATCAGCAACCGCCTGCCATTGGGCTAGTAGCACAGGAAAATCCACTATCCCTTGCCCCGGCTGCACCGCCACATCGGGGCCACGAGGGCCAAACTGACAGTCTTTCAGGATGAAGTGATCGATGGCCGGAGCCAGCTGCTGCAGATACGCTTGCAAGGGCACTTCCGCGCCGCCGTAATACAGCCAGTTGCCCGGATCAAAACTAAAGCAAAACGCATTGCTACCCAGTATGTCGCGCAAACTCAATAGATCATTAGCCGTCTTACTAATACCCCCGTGGGGCTTAATGGCAATCACCAGCCCAGCCGCTTCGGCCAGCGGCAACACCGACTGCATCAGCGCCAAATAGGCTGGCCGCCGGGCTGGCTCGCAGCCCAAATCCAGCAGCGTGCTAACACCCAGCGCAGCGGCATGCTCGATCAACCGGGCATAGCGCAGGCTGGCAGCCGCCAGACCCAATTCCAGCCGTGTTTCAGCCAAGAGCAGCGGCACGTGCAAGCCCGCATCCGCTAACAGCTGCTGCACTGCCCATCGCTCTCGCTCGCTACTACCGCCATGCACCGGCACTTGCCAACCTTCAGCACTCGCCTGGTACATGAGGCCCACCTCAGTAAAACCGGCAGCAGCGATCGCCGTCAGCGCCGCAGGCAAGGGCAGACTCTGCCACGGTCGGGTGGTACAGGCCAAAGTAAACATAACAGCACTCGTGGATAGAATGTGTGCAGTATTCTCCAAACAAAAACATGAATAAATATCGGTATAATTTGTTGATTACTTATTTTTGGTTAGCAATTGTGGACAAATTGCGCACAATGGCGGTGTTGGTGAGCGTGGTAGAAGCCGGCAATTTCACCCTGGCAGCTGAGCGGCTAGGCATCTCGGCGGTAATGGTAGGTAAACATATTCAGCAGCTAGAGCACGCACTGGGCGCAGTGTTGATCGAGCGCACTACCCGCAAACAGCGCCTCACTACACAGGGGCAAAGCTATTACCAGCAATGCAAGCTGGTGCTGGCGCAAGTACAGCACGCCGACCAGCTACTAGCGGCCCAACAAATCCAGCCCAGCGGCCGCCTGCGCATTAGCGCGCCACGCACGCTGGGCAGCCTGTGGCTGGCGCCACGGCTCATGGCGTTTATGGCGCAATATCCACAGCTCAGCCTTGATCTGCAGCTCAACAACCGACCGGTAGATTTACTGGAAGAAGATTTTGATCTGGCTGTGCGCATCGGCCCAGTGCACAACGAGGCGCTCATTGCCCGCCGGCTGGGCGACTATCAATTGGTGCTAGCCGCCACCCCCAGCTATCTAGCTCAACACGGTATACCTAGCCATCCATCCGAGCTGAACCGCCACCAATTACTGCAACATCAAGTCTGGGATGAGCGACCGCACGATGTGCAAATTACCCTGCGCGAACACCAGCGCTGGCCGGTGCAATCTCGGCTTTGCAGCAACGACAGCCAGGCCCTGCGCACCGCAGCACTGGCTGGGCTAGGGCTGATTTTTCAACCCGCACTACTCCTGAGCGACGTACTCGCCAGCGGCGAGCTGATCCCCGTTCTGCCCGAATATTGGCCGCAGCCATGGCCGATTCATCTGCTCTATCGAACCTCACAGCGCGGCAGCGTAAAAATCGAACGGCTGGTGAGCTGGTTGCAGCAAACAGATGCCAAGGCGGAAGCGCCAGCAAATTAATAAGCCTGCGAAGGGTATCTACACCAAGACCAATTCAAACTTGGCTTACAGCGCAATACATAGGCATGTATATACAAGCAGCGGCGAGCGGGAAGCAGATGCCATCGCAGTATTGGCCTGCTGGCGCAGGCGGTGAACCAGCGGTTTCGCCCGCCAGACGAGTTAGGGTTGGTCTTGCCCAACCCCTAACAACCCCCGCGCGCCCGATCGACGCGAAACCCCGTCCGTACGGCGCGTCTCCACGGGCAATCCGTCCTAATTGGCGCAGGGGTATATTCACCAAAACCAATTCAAACATAATCTACAGAGCAACACGTCAGTAGGTATATGCCGCCATCGTCGGGCTACACCAATTCCCCTGCAGGAGCGCCGAGCGAGGAAGAAGCGGCAAGGTGTTTCGGCGGGCTCTGTTTTGTTAAAGCCCGCCGCCTTGCCGATTATCCACAGCGAGGGCATCGGCGTAGCCGACGCAGATGCGGGGTAGCCTTTCTTTGCTGACTTTCTTTGGCGAAGCAAAGAAAGTCAGTGCCGCGGCGCACAGCCGCCAATCCCGTCTTGGCCTTTCGCAAAGAGCACTAAAGACCAGCCCAGTCTTCAGGGTAAACGCCTTGCGCAACCAAACGATGAAACGTTGAATACGGCCAATCGGCGACACGCTCAACCCAACCATGTTTAACGGGGTTGAAATGTACGTAATCCATATGCGCAGCAAAATCGGCGTCATCGCGAATCAAATGCTCCCAATAACGCCGCTGCCAAATACCACGTTCATGCCGTTTTTGCCGCACCGCAGAGCGGCGCTCAGTTTTGGGAATGCCACGCGAGAAAATCAGCCGGATTAAGCGCCAACGTAGCGCAAAATCCACATCCCCAGCAGGCAGCTCAATCACACAATGCAAATGCTCGGGTAGCACCACCCATGCATGAATCGTAAACGGATGCGTCCGCTTCACCCGTCGCACCGCCTCGCGCAGCAGATCAATGCGATCGACCAGCAGCCGATTGCCTTTGCGTTCCAGCAAATTCACCGTAAAGAAATAAGTCCCACCGGGACACCACGCGCGTCGATAGTTCATCCAGCCAGTATGGGACACAAAACGTAGGGCGTATTCGACGCGAAGCGGCAATACGCCTATCGGCGGCATGGCAGACGGTCGTGGAGCCTTTACATGCGGCGCAATGCCTTTGGCGATTGCGCCCTACGCCGTACCGCGGTATAGCAGTAAGATAGCCTTGATGCCATTCCCGATGAAAAGCTCGGATTGGTTTATCAAGCCAAACTCAAGCAAAGCAAAATGAATATTGAGGGTAAATGGGTCTCGCTCGCACCGGGCATGGCAGTTAGCGTGGAA
>NZ_JTLG01000045.1:259042-259390 GCF_000799095.1 Chitinibacter sp. ZOR0017
GATCAATTCCTGGGTTAATCTAAAAAACCTAGAAGGAATATTTGATATAAATTCGGATTGGATTTAAATTTATAGGAAGAATGATGAAATATCATTTTAGTTGCTTGGTAGTAATTGTTTTTTCATTGATTGGGTGCAAACAGGAGTCGCAAAAAATACCGCAAGCCACGGAGCAACCGCGCCTTGACCCATCTGTATGTCGAAAAAACCCACCAACTCCTGAACAAATTGAGGAAGTAAGAAAACAATTGGTTTTTGAAGCATGCGCCTCGGGAAATTTATATCGCATCCCTAGAATTTCCTATGCAGGTGGAGGTGTTGGCGACAATATTCGGATTTATTTGGCAT
>NZ_JTLG01000045.1:259400-259793 GCF_000799095.1 Chitinibacter sp. ZOR0017
CTGGAGATGTTTATAAAGATAGAACACATAAAAAAAATAGAATAAATAAAGATTTTTTGTCGAAGCCTGGTTCCGTAGCGAAATTCAATAAAAACCTGGGACTTGAGGAATATTACTACGAATATTCATTGGACGATGGGCGAAAAGGAACAATTGCGGAGCGAGCTTTTACTATTGACGATAATAAATACCCGCCGAATGGATTTGCATCTTGGCCTTTGATTTTTTGTAATTTTCATAACAATCCAGAAACACAATGTACCGCCGGCTTTTCTATCTCAAGGGATTTGCAAGGTTTTTATAGGTTTGAATTCCGACACTTGAAAGATTTCAGAAGTTTGCACCTTTATATAATAGAAACCATTGGTAATTTACAGGAGAAATAGCATGCCG
>NZ_JTLG01000045.1:259803-299370 GCF_000799095.1 Chitinibacter sp. ZOR0017
GGTCGAAGAACAGTTGCAAATCGCCACCCTTAAGAAAATTGCAGATGATGATGGAGAATGGCTTTGTTGCACAAATCAGCCCGAAAGCAAGTTTCCCCAAATCCCAAGCATATTTATTCCGCACGCTTCGTAGTTGGCGTGCCCAGTTGCGTGAAGTGATTTAAGATCGCAGCACGCACTTGCAACTCCGCCACCTGACGATCAAAGTCACGCGCCATCACTCGTTCACCGAGTAATTTGAAACAGCGCATTTTCGTTTCCACCAAGCTGCGCCGGTGATAGCCCGACCACTTTTTCCAGATCGCCCGCCCCAAGTACTTGGTCGCACGTAAAATCGCATTGCGCGATAGTGCACCCGCCGTATTTTCTTTCCGAAACTGAGCGTTCTTGTGAGTCGGGATGATCGCAGCCGCACCACGAGCCGCAATGGCATTGTGGCACTCTTTGGTGTCGTAGGCGCCATCACCGTAAATCGCCGCAATCTGTTCTGACTCGGGAATCTGATTCATCAGTTCCAGCAACATGGGCGCATCACCTGTTTTATTGTCAGTGACCTCAATTGCACGAATTTCAAGGGTTTCGGCATCAATACCGAGGTGAACTTTGCGCCATTGCCAACGATATTCGGCACCATGCTTCTTGGTTTTCCATTCGCCTTCACCGCGCATTTTGATGCCCGTGCTATCGACCAATAAATGCAAACCACCTTGGTTTTGACGGGCAGGAATAATGACTTTGAGTGTTTTTTGTCGACGAGAGATCGTACTCGAATCGGGGACGATCCAATCTAGGCTGGCGAGTCGAAGCAAGCTTTCCACCATGCCGGTGGTTTGGCGTAATGCGAGACCGAATAGACATTTGATGGTGAGGCAGAACTGAATAGCGGCGTCGCTGAAAGTGGGGTTTCGTCCACGTTTGCCAGTAGGCTCAGCAGCCCATTTCAGCGTTGAGTCGAGCCTAACCATCAACGCGCCACGTGATTTCAAAGCAGCGTGATAACTTGGCCAGTTGGTGGTTTTGTACTTGTTAGGTGCGGGTTTGCTCATGCAGTTATTCTATCAGTGGCACTACGCCGCTGATTTGTGCAACAAAGCCCGTGTGATCTGGATCAAGCTAGCATCAAACCAAACCCATTTTGGGAATGATCAAACCCATAATGGGTTTCTAATCCTTGACCATACCCATATTGGGTTTTATCATGCCCAATATGGGTACTTATACAGATGCGCTTTTTAGCAAAACTCAGCAGCGGGTGCTGGCGGTGTTGTTTGGCCAGCCGCAACGCTCTTTTTATGCCAACGAAATCATCGCGCTGGCGGGCGGTGGCTCGGGTGCGGTGCAGCGTGAGCTGGCCAAGCTGGAAGCGGCGGGGCTGATCAGCTCACGCCGCATCGGCAATCAGAAGCACTATCAGGCCAATGCCGATGCGCCGATTTTTGCCGAGCTGCGCGCAATTGTGGTCAAAACCTTTGGGCTGGCCGATGTGCTGCGCGCGGCCTTGGCGGAGATTGAGCCACAGATTGCGCTGGCGCTGGTGTATGGCTCGGTGGCCAAAGGCAATGAGCATGCCGCGAGCGATATTGATTTGCTGGTGATCGGCGAGCAGGTATCGCATGCGCAATTGCTGGCGGCCTTGCTACCGGCGCAGCAGATTTTGGCGCGGCCTATCAATCCAACGCTCTATACTGCAGCAGAATTTGCGCAGCGCGTGAGCGAGGGGCGATCTTTTATCACCCGCGTGCTGGAGCAGCCGAAAATCTTTGTGAAGGGAAATGCTGATGACATCGCCCGACTTAGCGCCGCTTGAAAATCTGGCCAAGATTGGCAAGCTCAAAGCCGAGCCACCCGATGCGCGCGAGTCGGCGGGGCTGATTCGCTCGGCTGCCGTTCGCTTGAAAGATGCGCGCAATACCGCGCTATCAATCGAGAGCCGTTTTGATCTGGCCTACAACGCCGCGCATTCCGCCGCGCTGGCGGCGCTACGCGCAGCTGGGTTTCGCAGCGATAATCGTTATCTGGTGTTCCAGTGTTTGGCACACAGTTTGGGTTTGCCCGCAGCCGAATGGGTTTTACTCAATCAGGCGCATACCAAACGTAATCTGGCCGAATACGAAGGTGATCTGGATGTGACCGACAGCTTTGTGGCCGAGCTGATCGAGCAAGTCGAGCGCGTGATTGCCGCGGTGCAAAACCGCAGTTAGCAATTGCCTACGATCATGCGCGCCGTCTCGAAAAACCTCGCAAATGTGAGGATTTTTGATGGGTATTGCCTGAAGGCCATTGACCTATAAGGATTTAGGCAGCATACCCCTTCCTAACAGCACGGTAGGGCGTATTCGACGCGAAGCGACAATACGCCAAGTGGCAGCGTGGCATCCGGCGTACCGAAGTGATTATTCTTAAGCCGGATCAATAATTTACTTTCAATAAAATACCTTGAATGGCGGGTTACGCCTTCGGCTAACCCGCCCGACAAGACTTTACGATCCAACTTATTGCATTGAATGAAGGCCAATCATATTGCCTTCGGTATCGACCACCATCGCGATAAAGCCGTGCTCGCCAATCGACATTTTGTGCTTGAAGATTTCGCCGCCGTTGGCTGCCGCTCGTTCGGCCTCCACGGCGCAATCATCACACGCGAAATAGACCATTGTGCTGCCGCCAGATGGGCAGCCCGCCATTTTTACGAGTGCGCCAGCGGCACCAGAGTCTTCCATTGACATGGGAAACGCCCACATTTCCATATCAGCAAACCCCTCGGGATCAGGATTTTTTAATTCCTCCAATGAGCCTTGGAAAACCGCTTCGTAAAATGCCTTCGCACGGGCCATGTCTTGAACATATATTTCAAACCAGGCAACTGGATTACTTTTCATTCGATTTTTCCTTTTGAACGTCAATCAAGCAGAGTCAGCGAGCGGTAATTATGAGTGGGCGCACATGTGAAAAACAAGGTTTGCCGTGCGATTTATCCCCACTGCTTAGCCTGACGCAAAAACCGCTCAATGCTCTCGCACTACAATCAAGGCCTCCACCTTTTGTTGGAAGCGAATAGCATGCCCAATTTGATTACTGCGATCGAATCCGCCATCACCGCCGCCACCGGCCAGCCGTTTCACGTGAAACAGCAGCGCAGCGTGGGTGGGGGCTGCATTAATCAGGCTCTGGTATTGAGCGATGGGGTGGCAGGTGGGCGGCAGTATTTTGTAAAGCTTAATCGCGCCGCGCTGTATGGCATGTTTGTGGCCGAGGCAGCTGGGCTGGCGGCGCTGAGCGCGGGGATACGTGTGCCGCAACCCATTGCGCATGGCGTGTGTGATGGGCAGGCTTGGTTGGTGTTGGAATATTTGCCGCTCAGTGGCGCACCCGACCCCAACGCCATGGGGCAGGCGCTGGCCCAACTGCATCGCATTACCCCGACTGGCGCGCCGCGCTTTGGTTGGGAGATGGATAACACCATAGGCAGCACGCCGCAAAGCAATCGCTGGCACGATAGCTGGGTGGATTTCTGGCGCGAGGAGCGGCTGCTGCCGCAGTTCAAGCTAGCACGACAAAATGGCTGTGATTTCGGCGCGGCGGGCGCACAGCTACTGGATAAAATCCCCGAGTTTTTCCGCGATTACACGCCGCAGCCCAGCTTGCTACACGGCGATTTGTGGGGCGGCAATGCGGCAGGGCTGGCGGATGGTACGCCGGTGATTTTCGACCCGGCGTGTTACTTTGGCGACCGCGAGTGTGATCTGGCCATGACCGAGCTATTCGGCGGCTTCGGCCCACGCTTTCTCGCCGCCTATCACGCCGCATGGCCGATCGATGCCGGCTACGCACAGCGCAAAACGCTGTATAACCTCTACCACATCGTGAACCACGTCAATTTATTTGGTAGCGGCTACGCAGGGCAAGCGCGGCAGATGATCGCTAGCTTGCTGCGGATGGTGGCATAAGCCGCACAATACAATAAAAAACGGGGGCGATGCCCCCGTTTTGCTTGCTGACTTGAAGACTTGATAAGCCTGATTACACACTGGCCACAGTGAAACGCTGGCGGCTGTGTTTAGGCGATTCGATTTCATCCACAATCGCCACCGCGAGGTCGGCCACTGAAATGCCGGCAGGCTGCTCACCGGCGAACAAGACGTCATCGCCACCCAAGCGGTATTGGCCGCTACGCTCGCCCGGAGCAAGGAACACCGGTGGCGATACAAAGCGCCAGTTCAGTGCGGATTCTTCGCGCAGCAGGTTCAGTGCCGTGCGTGCACCCAGCGCGCCTTCTTTCCATTCGGCCGGAAATTCGGGCGTATCAATCAGTTGCAGGCCTGGCGCGATATACAAGCTACCGGCGCCGCCCACTTCCAGAAAGCTTTGCACGCCGGCGGCTTTAATACCCGCCACAATCGCATTGTGGCCTTGTACAAACAGCGCCTGAATATCGTCCTTGCCCCAACCTGGGTTAAAGGCCGAAATCACCGCATCGTGGCCGGCCACGGCGGCGGCGATATCGGCTGCATCATAAGCATTGCTTGCGCGGGCATTCACACCCGGCAGCGCCGGCACTTTGGCTACGTTGCTCACCAGCGCGGTGACGGTATGCCCGCGTTGCGCCAACTCTTGCAATACTGCTGAGCCTACAAAACCAGTTGCACCAATCAAAGCGATTTTCATTGTGTTTCTCCAGATCAATTAAACAGTGCAGCCATCATATTCCCTTGCTAATCCGCTGATAATCCGTCAAAAATAGCATTCATTATTTAGTTAATCTAAACAATAGGCCCAATATGGAAGCATTACGCCGCATGGCGATCTTTGCCCGCGTGGTTGAGCTGGGTTCGATGAATGCCGCCGCCAAGGCGCTAGGGATGACGCCCTCGGCGGTAAGCCAGCAGCTGAGCAAGCTCGAAGCGCAGCACAATGTCACGCTCTTACATCGCACTACGCGCAAGCTCACGCTCACCGAAGCGGGCAGCGTGTTTTATCAGGGCTGCGCCGATATGCTGGCGGCGGCGCAATTGGCCGAGCAGCGGATTAACGAGCTGCGCGATGCGCCGGTGGGGGAGCTGCGCCTGTCTGCGCCTACCGGTTTTGCCGGCCCTTTGATCAGCCAGGCGCTGGCGCCGCTGCTGAAACTGCACCCCAAATTATCGCTGCGGCTGTTTTTTCATGACGAGATGATTGATCTGGTAGCCAACCGCATTGATCTGGCGCTACGCGCGGGCGAGCTAAAAGACTCTAGCCTGATCGCCCGCCATCTCACCGACTGGCCCAATGTGCTGGTGGCTGCGCCGCAGTATCTGGCGCGCCAAGCGCCGATTCAACATCCCGATCAGCTCAGTCAGCTCGATTGGATTGCGATTGAAGCCGGACGGCATGATTTTGCGTTCTTTCACCCCGATGGGCGGGTGGAGCAGCCGACGCTCACGCCGCGTATTCGCAGTAATAACATCGTGTCGGCGCGTGAATTTGTGCTAGCAGGCATGGGGATGGCGATTCAGCCTGAACCCGAAGTGCGGGCGGCAATTCAAGCTGGGCGCCTGAGTGTGGTGCTGCCGGAATGGCGTTTACCCGCAATTGCCATCTATGCCGTAACCCCGCGACGCGAGGCGCAGCCGGCCAAAGTGCGCTACGCCATCGAGGCGCTGCAAGCGCAGTTGGCCCAATAATGCGCTAAAGGCCTATATTGGCGCGACTTTTTATCCACAAAACTTATCCACAACCAGAAGAACCAGCAATAGCTAACTCGCTAAATGCCAAAACACCAAATTCCACACCAGCAAAATCGGGTTTTTTAAGTCTAGGCACACGATTTAGAACGGCGCGAATCACGGATTTGCTTGGCAGGCAGGCCAGATCAGCCAAGGCAGGCGCTTAAACTCGCCCACCTGCCCGCAGTTATAGACCTCCAGTGGATTTTTGCCAGCCGCAAGTGCGCAACGATCGGCGCACAGCAAAACTCGCTAAGGGTAGGGGTAAAGCTCCCCCACCCTTGCTGTGGATAATTTTGTGGGCAAGCTATTAACAAGCTGTGCGCCTACTGTGGTTCTGTTATGTATAAGCAGTGAGCAAGCCGGTATAAATTGCGTTACGTCGGTGTTGCGGTGAAGTCGAGCCCCGCCGGGTTATCGCGCACCATCATGCGTTCTGGCGTTGGGTATTCAATAAATCCAAACTGCGCATACAAGCCGTGCGCGTCGCCGGTTTGCAAAAAGCAGCGCGATACATTGGCCAGTATGGGCTCAGACATCAATCTGGCAATCATCTGCTTTGATATACCCCTATCTCGATACGCTTCATCCACGATCACATCGGCTAAATAAGCAAAGCGCACCGTATCGCTAATCACGCGCGCGTAGCCGACTTGCTGCTCACCGATAAACGCACCAATCACCACCGTCGAGCCGCGCGCGGCTTGCTCGACGTAAAACTGGCTAATCCCCGGCGACCAATAACTCGCCGCCAACCACGCCGTAATGCGCGGCCAATCGAGCGTGGATAAGTCGGTGCGAAACACTAATTCATCGTGCATGCAATTCTCGCTTACGCCGTTTCAGTCGCAGCAAATAGCGCCGGCCATTGCGCGATAATGCGCTCGGCGGCCTGCGCTGGCTGGCATTGCTCGGTGTCGATCAGCATCCAATCGTCGGGCCAAGGAAATTGGCCCAGACTTTGGTCTTGGTAATGCTCGGCGGCATGCAGCAAATAATTACGAGCCCATTCCACATCACGCTTGGCCGGCTTCATCTGCAAGCGCTGCGGCGTACCTTCGCGCGCCATGCGCGTGGCTAAATCGGCGCGGAGCTCAACAAAGCGCACGCGCCGACCGTGCGACAAAAATAATTCGCGCAACGCGTGCATGCGCTCACCATCCTCGGCCACATTAAACGCCCAGACAAAAGTAAAAATCACGCCCGGATGCGATTGATCGGCCAGCGCGGCGCGAAACAGCTGCATGCGCAAAGACCAGCTTAAATCTTGAAACCGCGGATGATCCCAGCCCAGAAGCTGGGCCACCGGGTCGGTCGTTAAATGGTTATGAAAAAAGCGATAGCCCGTCTTTTCTGCCAGCGCTTGCCCAACGCTGGCTTTACCGACCGCGCCGGGGCCGAAGATGACGATTAAATCAGCCATGTTTTACCCCGCGACCCGCCGCCAGATTTCAAATTCCAGCCGCTCGCCTTGCTCGCCAAAGCGCTCGTTCTGCCATTCACCCTTGGCGGTGAGCTGGGCGCGAAAGGCAAACTGGGTACCTGCAGTGGCGCCCCAGCTCGCAAGAGCAATGGTTTCGACATAATGGCCATCTTGCAGCGTATAGCTGCCACTGCCAGCGCTATAAAACTGCCCATCTTGCAGGGTGATAAAGGCAAAGCCGGTGGCCGAGAGTACTTTGCGCGCGCTTAGGCGCTGCATATCGTAGGGCTGCGGCGCCTGGCCGGGCTCGGCGATTTCGCCCCGTACTAATTCCCAAGTACCTGCCAGTGAGATGGTTTGCATGGGTGCACTCCTTTTGGGTAAAAAACAGCGGATTAATCCGCCAGGGTGAGATCAGCGCAGGCCTGCTCGTAGCGGGCCAGTTTGACGGCAAACCACGCTTCGTCGTACCACTGCAGATTCTGGCTGTGCTTCACGTCATCCCACAGCGAGAAAAACCAGCGCCGCGCAGCAAAGCCGGCTGGCGGGGTGTATTGGGCTAAATACGCCTCCAATAAGCCCAGCTGCGGCGCCACATCGGCGAGGTGGAAAATATCTTGCTCACGATGCCGGTAAGCCACATCGCAAGGGTCTAACGCCGCCAGCAGCTCCCCGCTGCTGGGCGAAAACAGAAAATTCCCCGCGTGCGGATCATCGTGCACCAAGCTGGAGGGCATGCCGGCCAGCGGCGCCAAGATGGCCGCGCGCTGCGCCCAGAGCGCCAGCAAGGCTTGCCGCTGCGCGGGGGTAAACGGGGAATGCAGGTCGGCGACATATGCGGCCAGCGGCGCTGTCCAGGCCTCGAAGGCCGGCAACAGCGTAGGATAAAACTCGCCGGCGGGGCCTTCAAAGCCGCGCGCATCGGTCTGGGCATGCCACGCCGCGAGTAAGGCGACCACCGCTGCAGCGGCGCGCTCGGGTTGCGGCCAGGGGCCAGGCACATCCCACGGGGCAACACCGGGCAGGCGATTGAGTAGCAGAGCTTCGCATTCGCGCTCACCCACCGCCAATACGCCATGCCATAGCGGCGTGGGCATCGCGACAGTTGCGTGGGGCATCAGCCGCGCCAGCCCGCGCAGCTCTTTGGCCACCCGGCCGGGCTGCCAGCTGAATTTGAGCACCACTTCGCCAGCCGCGCCGGCCAAGATCACGGCACAACCATAAAAGCCCTGCACCGCATGCACTACCTGCGCCTCAGAGCTATACAGCTGCTGGTAATGCGCCTGCGCAACGTGGGCATAGGCCGCCAAGGCGGCATCAAGCTCAGGAACTGACATCGGCATGACCTCGAACTGAATCAATCAATTTAAACAGCTTGCCAGCCCAGCGGGAATGCTCGAAGATCACCTGCGATTTGTCCAAAAATCACCTGCGGGGCGTGGGGATGGCATTGATTTACTACGAGCGGTTTGATTGTGACGACCAGGGCTGGAACCGCCTGGTGGGCGCGCACGTGTTTCATCAGCCATCGCACCCGCCCATGCGCGAACGTGGGCTATTTATGTGCGGGATTTCCGAGGCGCGCGGCCACAGCGAAATCGAGCGCATTGATGCCAATTTTCATGTGCTGCTATTTTGTCTTGGTGGCAGTGGCGAATTATTTGAAGGCGACCACACCTGGCCTTTTCAGGCTGGCGAGCTGGCAATGCAGCCCGCCCGCGGGCAGCGCGGTTTTCGCCGTACCGGCAACGAGCCGATGCATTTGGTGTGGTTTCTGCTGCGCGATGAGCCACGCTGGGCACATCTGAATGCCGCGCACTGCTACGTTAAACCCAACCCGCATGGCTGGGCGCTGCACGATGCTGTATCCATGTATCAGCGTGAAGCCCAATACAGCAATGACCGCCAGAGCTATACCCTGGTGATGCCTGCGCTAGAGTTGCTGTGCCAGCAGCTGGAACGCGCCGTGGGCCCGAGCGAAGCCAGCCCCGGCTGGCCGCAGCAGCTACAAGCTTTATTCAACGCCGTAGCACGCGAACTGGCCCGCGATTGGCCGCTGGATACGCTGGCCAGTCAGCTACACATCAGCCCGGCGCATTTGCACCGCCTGTGTCTGCAGCATCTGGGTATGCCGCCCGGGCAACAGGTGTTTGTGTTACGTATGCAAAAAGCCCGTGAGCTATTGGCCAGCGGCCTGCCGGTGGGCAAGGTCGCCAGTCTGGTTGGCTATCAGGAAGTAGCCAGCTTTTCGCGGCGGTTTCGCCAGTATTTTGGCTATTCGCCCAGCCAGAGCCCGCAGCAGAAACCCAGCCGCGCCCCTACCGAAGGATCGTAATACCCGGCATGACTGCGTTCTTTTATGACATTAGCTGGTACGGCATGATGGCCGTGGGGGTGCTGTTTTTTGCGGCACTGTATTTGGGTTTTGGGGCGCTCAATCACGCCCTAAGCCAATGGCTGCTGCCTGCGCTGGGCTACGGCGGGCGGCTAGACCCGCGCCCGATTCCGGTCGGGCAAATCCGCCGTGAGCTGCGCCATTCGGCTCTGGTGGTGGTGTTGTTCGGGGTAGGGATGGTGTTTCCGTGGGGGCTGTTGCAGCTGGGCTGGGCCCGGCTGGCGCCGCAGGCCAGCGCCGGGCAGATTGCGCTGGAAATGCTGGCGCTGATTATCTGGAACGAAATCCATTTTTACCTCAACCACCGGCTGCTGCACACCCGCTGGCTGCAGCGCTTTCATTTGCCGCATCACCGCTCGGTGGTGACCACGCCGTGGGCCACCTACAGCCTGCATCCGCTGGAGGCCATGATGCTGGGCAATGTGATTTTGCTGCCGATGGTGGTGCATGATTTCAGTGTGTACTCGCTGATGATGGTGCCGGTGTTCAGTATTATTTTTAATAACATCGGCCATTCCAATTACGATTTTCTGCCCGATTACCAGCATGACCGCTGGTGGCTCAATGGCGCCCGCCGCCATCATTTGCACCACGCCTGCTACCACGGCAATTACGGCTTTATGTTTCCGTTTATGGATCGCTGGCTCGGCACCGATTTGCCGCCCGATGCGGCTGCCGAGAAAATCCGCCGTGTGCTAGCCAAAGCAGAGCAGGGCGATGCTGATTAATCGGCGCGATTGGCAGTCGGTGGCCTATCTGCTCGCCCAGCCGCTGCTGGTGGCGCTGCTATGGCACGTGCCCATGCACTGGGCGCTCACGGCGGTGGTCTATGGGTTGGTGCTGTTTCTGACTCTTGGGGTGGGGGTGATTCACCATAATCACACTCATCGCAAAATGTGGCGCAGCAAGCGCCTAAACCGCCTGACCGATCTGTGGATCACCGCCCTGCAGGGTCACCCGACCTTTGTGTTTTACCCGGCGCATATCGCCAACCACCACCGCTACCATCACGGCCCGCAAGACGTCGCCCGCACCTATCGTTTTGGCGGTGATACCAATCATTTACTGGGCTATTTGCTGCATCCGCTACAGGCGGGCTGGGTGTTGTACCCTCTGTTTATCCACTGGCTGCGCCAGCTGCAGCAGCGCCATGCCGGCGCATTTCGCTATTGCCTGCTGCAATACGCCATTGTGCTGCTGCTGTGGGGCACGCTGGCGCTGAGCGATGCGCAAAAAATGCTCTGGCTGGTGCTGCTACCGCAACTGCATGGCCTGCACTGGTTACTGGCCACCAATTACCTGCAACACGCACATGCCGATGGGCATTCAAAGCTGAATTTCGCCCGCAATTTCGAGGGCTGGGTGAACCCGCTGCTGTTTAATATCGGCCTGCATACCGCCCATCATCGCCATCCGCGCGCGCATTGGTCGAGCCTGCCGCAGCTGCATGCCCACTATCGCCATCAAATCCACCCTGCGCTCAATGCCGGCCCTTTGCTGGCCTATATGGGGCGCACATATTTTCTTAGCCTGCTGCACCCCCGCTGGCGCAGCCGCAGTCTGATGACCACAGGAACACCGCATGCCGATTCAGTTTGACCACGTTTATCTGGCCGCCGCCAGCCATTTTCTGCCGGGCGAGCCGGTGGATAACCAGGCGATGGATGCCTATATCGCCCCACTAAACCGCATTTCGGGGCGAATCAAGCAGCGCATTTTGGCCGAAAACGGCATTCAAACCCGGCACTACGCCATTGATGCCAGCGGCCACACCCGCTTTAGCCACGCCCAGCTGGCCGCACAAGCGGTGCAGGCTTGCCTCGCCCAGTCGAACACCCCCTTAAGCGAGATTGGCTTGCTCACGATGGGCTCATCCGGCGGCGATGCGCTGATGCCTGGCTTTGCCAATATGCTGCAGGGCGAGCTGGGCGCGCCACCGATGCAAACACTCTCCAGCCAGGGCGTTTGCGCCGCGGGCGTGAGCGCGATCGAATTTGCCGCGCAGCAAATCGAGCTGGGCGCGCAGCAGCATGCGCTGGCGGTAGCGGCCGAAATGCCGTCGCGGATGTTCAAACGTTCGCGCTTTGCTCCGCGCGGCTATCAAAGCGATTTTGATGCGCATTTTCTGCGCTGGATGCTTTCAGATGGCGCCGGCGCGCTGCAGCTCTCCCGCCAGCCCTTTGTGCATCAGGGCAATTTGCGCATCAAGCTGAAATGGATCCACCAAAAGAGCTTTGCCGGTGATTACCCGGTGTGTATGCAGCTGGGGCTGACCGAAGATCGCAGTACGTCGTTTCTGGATTTCCCGTCTTCATCCGAGGCCGAAGCCGCAGGGGCGCTGGCTTTGCGCCAGGATATCCGCCTGCTGCCGCATCTATTTGATGTTTGCATTCATGAATACGTCAAGCTGGTTGACCAGGGCTGGATTCACTCGACACAGGTCGATCATTTCCTTTGCCATTATTCCTCGGCCAAATTTATGCCGGTGGTGGAAGATCTGCTGGCCAAGGCGGGCCTCACCATCCCGGCCGAGCGCTGGTATAGCAATCTGAGCAGCCGCGGCAACACCGGGGCAGCCTCGATCTTTATTATGCTGGCGGAGTTTTTGCAGCAGAAAACCCTGCGCGCTGGGGAGAAGATTTTCTGCTTTATCCCCGAATCAGGCCGCATTACCGCCGCATTTATGCTGTTTGAAGTGGAAGACGCCGGCAGCAACCCTAATACCCAGCCCAAGTATCAGGCCACGGCCAATACAGTTAAATCATTCCAACTACATACCCCCAATATCCAGGCGCCACACAATCCGAGCGAGGCGCCCGAGCCTTTGCAGCCATTACTCGGCCGGCTGGCTAGTTTGTGGCAGGACTATCGCTCATCAGTGTGGCGCACACCGGTGATTCATCAACTGGTGAGCGGACGCTTTGATGTGGCGGCCTATCGCAACTGGACTGCGCAATGGGTGCCGCAAGTGCGGGAGGGCAGCCTCTGGATGCGCGAAGCAGTGGCCTCGCTCAGCGGTGATTTTGCCGCGTTGGGCGCGCTGATTGATCTGCACGCCAGCGACGAGCAAAATGATTTCCAGATTCTGTATCAGGATTATCAAGCCGCTGGCGGCACTCAGCCTTTAGATGCGCTGCGGCGTAATCCCGGCGGCGAGGCGCTGAATAGCTATTTGCACGCGTTGGCTGCCACGCCCAATCCGGTGGGGCTGCTGGGGGCGATTTATATCATCGAAGGCACCGGCCAGCGCATTGTGCCGGCGCTGTTGCCACTGTTGCGCCAGCAAGTGGCACTGCCGCCGCAAGCCTTTCGCTTTTTGGAATATCACGGCGCCAACGACGAGCACCACTTGGCACGCTGGCTGGCCGCGGTGGAGATCACCCTGGCCTTAGCCCCCGAGGCCGCTGACGCCATCTACGCCACGGCGCGCCGCACCGCGCAGCTGTATTTAATGCAATTCGACCATATTCAGGAGCCGGTATGAGCCATTTTCTGGATGCACCGCACGACCCCCGCGACCCTAACCCCTGGCAGGCCTTGTATCTCGACCAGAGTACCCCGTTGCCCGAGCCGGTTAAGCGCGCCTGGCTGACGGATTCGGCCTCGCCATCACGGCAATATCTGCTGCCACTGGTACGGCCATTGGCACGGTTGCTGATCATTGTAATTCAGCTGTGCAAAATCGTGCTGCCGAAAAAATGGGCGGCCTCGAAACTCTTGCACCGTATTCTGGTGTGGGGGCTGAAGGGTTTTGTTTCACCCGAGGCCAACTGGCTAATCTTGCGCCATTTTCACTTGGGCGCGCAGATCATCGAGTTTGTGGCCCGCAATGCGCCGGTTGAAGTGCCGCTATCGCCACTCAAGCCGGCTGACATCGATGCGCTGGAAGATGAGCTGTTTCTTAAGCACGACCTGAATCTATTCAATTTTGTTATTCGCTTAAATCAGGCGCTGCAAGCCAGCGGCCAAACGCTGGCGCCGGTAAATCCGGTGGATTTCAGCATGATTAGCGAGCCGCCGCTGGCGCTGGCCGATATGCCGCAGGGGCGGCTGAATGGGATTGATCTACAAACGGCAATCGAGATTTTCACCCCGGTGTATCAGCTCTTTCTGACTGACAATGATTTCTGGCGCGCGGCCAACTCGCTGCAGCTGGATGAAACCATGGGCGTGTATGCCGCCACGATTCTCAATACCCCCCAACACCTGCTGCTATTGAATAACAAGCACCCACTGGTGCCGCTATCCACCCTGCGCGCCGGCCACCGGCTGGTGCTGCATGGCTTATCCACCGAAATGCTGCACTGCCTGCTCAGCCGGCTACGGGCGGAGCAAGAGCTGGCGCAGGCGGGCGAGCAGGGCTAATTCCTGCCGCGCAAAGGCATAAACCGCGACCTCATCAATCACGGCCACGCCTTGCAGTTGGCTCAAATCCAGCCCCAGCTTGGCCGCCAAGGTGGCCGCAGCGGGGCTGACAGCCAACAGCGAAGGGCTGGTGGGCGCGGCGCTTTGCGCTGAATCAGGTTCATCGGCAGGTAGCAGTAAATCGCCGGTAGGCAATTCGGCGATTTCCATCATCAGCAATAAATCATTGCTGTTCACGAAATCGCCATACTCGACCATCAAACTGCTGACTTGTCCGGCCTCAGGCGCCAGCACCGGCCATTCCTGATCGGCAGCCAGCAAGGTGATCAGGCGGGTATCCGCGGCCACTTGCTGGCCCGGTTTCACGTGAAACACGGCCACTTCGGCAGCTTCGGGTAATTCTGGGGCACAAATCAGATGCGTGGTGTAGCGCATTGTCATTATTTACTATCCAAGGCTTGATATTCGCCAATACGATGTCGGCCTTTGCCGACTAGACTATGCTGCACATAGTCGTCAGGCAGTATTCATTAAACAATCCTGCGCCGGCAAGGGCCAACCTTCGCCGACGTCGTTTTTCCGCCTTTGAGGAGTTCGTTCATGAGCGATTTGGTCTTGGTGATTAATGCCGGTTCGTCGAGCATTAAGTTTTCACTGTTTGAAACGACGGCGGCTGATCCACAAGTGCTGTACAAAGGCCAGATGGAAGGCCTGTATGTTGAGCCCAAATTCAGCGCCAAAGATGCCAACGACGAGAAAGTCGCCAACGAAACACTGCCTGCCGATGTGCCTAAAAACCATGATTACGCACTGCGCCATATGCTGGCCTGGCTACAGCAACGTTTGGGCGGTCGCCAGATCAAAGTCATTGGCCATCGCGTAGTGCACGGCGGTACGCAGTATTCTAAACCTGAGCGGGTTACGCCTGAGCTGCTGGCTGGCCTTGAAGCGCTGATTCCGCTGGCGCCATTGCACGAGCCGCACAACATCGCGCCGATCAAGATTCTGCAAGACTTGCTGCCCGATGCGCCACAAGTCACCTGCTTCGATACCGCATTCCACACCACCCAGCCCGAACTGAACCAGATGTTTGCGCTGCCGCTGGATTTTGCCCAGAAAGAAGGCATTCGCCGTTATGGCTTCCACGGTTTGTCGTATGAATATATCGCCAGTGTCCTGCCACAGATCGATACCCGTGCCGCTGAAGGCCGCACTGTAGTCGCGCACTTGGGTAACGGCTCATCGATGGCCGGCCTGCTGGGTGGCGCCTGCCAAGCAACTACCATGGGCTTTACCGCGCTGGAAGGTCTGCCAATGGGTACCCGCTGCGGTAGCATCGATGGCGGCGTGTTGCTGCATCTGATGAACCATCTGAAGATGGATGCCAAACAGATCGAAACCCTGCTGTATAAAGAATCTGGCCTGTTGGGTCTGTCAGGGATTTCCAGCGATATGCGCGATCTGCACGCATCGAGCGATCCACGCGCTAAATTTGCCACTGACTACTTCGCCCGTCGCGTAGCGCGCGAAACAGCTTCACTGGCCGCGGCGATTGGTGGCCTGGATTGCCTGGTATTCACCGCCGGGATTGGCGAAAACGACGACATTACCCGCGCGAATGTTTGTCACCAGCTGCGCTGGCTGGGTGTTGAGCTGGATGAAGTGGCCAACGCGGTGCGCTCTGGCGAACCACGCCGTATCTCGCTGGCCGACAGCAAAGTAGCGGTGTATGTGATCCCGACGAACGAAGAGCTGATGATTGCCCGTCAGGCACTGGCCGCGCTGTAATTCGCGTCCAAGCTCAACCCTCAAAACCGCGCGGCAAGGCGCGGTTTTTTCATGCCCGGAACCGGGTGCGGGGATTTAAGTCTGAGTTAATATTCCCACGCTAAGCTGCGATCCTGTCATGGCGCTGTCATCATGCCGATGAAAAATAGCCGACACTGGGCCTTGCTGCTAGCATTAGCGTCAATCAAGACTATTGGATGTGAAATGCACGATCAGAATGTGATCATTGATCTGGCCCTTGAGCCACGCAAACGACCGCTCGCGGCCGGCTGGGCTTGGCTGCAGCGCTCGTATCAGCTTTACCGGCAGGCCCCAGTGCCGTGGCTAAAAATTAGCACGCTGTTTTTTGGGCTGATGCTGCTGACCGGCTTGCTGCCTGTGCTCGGCTTTGTTGTGAGTGTGATCATCGCGCCGATTTTCCTGGGCGGCATTGCGGTGGCAGCCCAGCGCACGGTAGCTGGGCAATTACCGCCGGTGGAAGATCTATTCCTCGGCTTTAAAACCAAAGCCAGTGAGCTAGCGAAAGTGGGCGGGTTTTATATCCTCGGCGGCTTTGCGGTAGTCGTGGCAGTATCGATGCTCACGGGCATCCTGCATAGCATCGGCCTCATTGGCGCCTTGCCCGAAAAGCTGGAAAGCCTGCAGCAAATCCGGCATTTGTGGCCAATTGGCGTACTGCTGCTGGTGGGTTTGCTGGGGGTATACAGCGCCTATTTTTATGCGCCGATCTTGGTGATGCTGGATCAGCTATCCGCTGGTGAAGCGATGAAAATGTCTTGGGTCGGCTTTTGGCGTAATTGGCTGCCGTTGATGATGATGTCTTTGCTACTAGCCGTGATTCTGTTTGCCGCCCTGATGTTAGGTACTCAGCTAAATCAATTGTTGAGCGGCATTCCCTTGCTGGCCGATTTGCCGATGTTTGTGGTTTGGTGTTTATGCATGCCGCTGGTGCTGATTAGTAGTTATGTGTGTTATGCCGATGTGTTTGTCTCTACAACCCCCACTGGAGATCATTTGTGAGCGAAAGTCCATTTAAAGGTAAGACTGGGATCAAGCGCGTATTCAACGCCTTGGGCTACTCGCTAGATGGCCTCGCGGCCGGCTGGAAAAATGAAGCGGCATTTCGCCAAGTAACCCTGCTGGCTTTGGTCGGGATTCCGATCGCGCTGTTTTTACCGGTGCCGGTCTGGGGTAAAGCCTTGCTGGTGGGCAGCCACCTCGCTTGCGTGATTGTCGAGCTGCTCAATTCAGCGGTGGAAGCCGCGGTTGACCATACTTCGCTGGAAAAACACATCCTGGCCAAACGCGCAAAAGACCTAGGCAGTGCCGCGCAGTTGGTGGGCTTACTGAATCTCAGCGCCATGTGGGCGCTGGTTTTGCTGGCCTAAAGCACACACCACAGACGCAAAAAAACGGGCCTCGGCCCGTTTTTTATTGCCCACATTGCTGCTTATGACTGATGTTGGCGAATATCGTCTTCCAGATCCGACATCAGAATTTTCAGCGCGGCATCTGACACCATCACTTCCATCAGACACAACAGCAAAGAGCCCACCATCATCAAGAGGCTGGCAAAAAACAAGCCTTGCGCCCAGGCATTGTGTTCAAGCGAAACCAGCACCATCGAGATAATGCACATCAGCAGGCTGCTTACCCCAAACGCCTGCATATAGCGGATCAACCAAACCCGCATTTTCAGGTTTTTTAATTGCCGCAAAATATTAACGTGGGGGGTGGCGCGGTGGTGTTCGTACAGCTGGCGAATGATGCTGGACAGGGCCAGAAAGCGATTGGTGTAGGCCAGCATCAACAGGGAAATAGCGGGGAAGAGCAGTGAAGGGGTATTGATACTGAAGTTATCCATCATGACCTTTCTTGAATTCTTTGATCACGTGCTGTTGCCGACGGCTAACCGCCAACCGCTCGGGCACATCACGCAATACCACCACCCAGTGCGCCTCGCCGCCATTCACTGCGGCGCGCTCGAATCCGGCAATACTATCGCGCGCCACCAAGCAATTGCGGTGAATTCGCACAAACTTTGATCCAAATTCATCTTCCAGTTTGGTGAGGGAGTCTTCCAGTAAATATTCACGGTCATGCGTGCGCAGGGTAATGTATTTCTGCTCAGCTTTCAGAAAACGCGCCTCAGACACCGGGATCAAGTGCACACGGCCTCGCTCTGAGACACTAAAATGCGTTCGGGCGCCTTCATTAGCCGGCGTCACTTGGATGGGCTCGCCAGCGTGCTGACGCAGTTCCAGCGCACGACGCAGTGCCGCCAGCAGGCGCTCGGTGCGAATCGGTTTGAGCAGGTAATCCACAGCTCGGACATCAAAAGCCGCCACACCGTAGTCTTCAAAGGCAGTAGCAAAAATCACGGCTGGCGGTTTGGCCAGCTGCAGCAGTTTGCGTGCCACTTCAATCCCGCTCATTTGTGGCATCTGAATATCCAGAATCACCAAATCAATGTCGTGTTCAGCGATTTGCGGCAGCGCCGCAATCCCATTGGTGGCGGTGCCCACCACGGTATGCGGACACTCGCTGGCGCAATCGGCCAGCAGGTCTTGCAAGCGGGCAAGAGCCGGTAATTCATCATCGACTAAAAACAGACGCAGCGGTTTGCTCATGCTTCAGCTCCCGAAAAGGCAGCACGATATGTATTTGATAATAGTCATTTCCACGCTGAATGCTCAGATTTGCCTCAGCATCAAAGTACAGCAGCAATCTTTCTCGCACATTATCCTGGGCCATGCCATTACCGATTCTCTGTACGGCACTGGGGACCAAGGGATTACGGATATCAATGTGGACCTCGTTGCGGACCCGAAAAGCGTTGATATGGATCGTGCCGGTTTCGATACTGGGTTCGATCCCGTGGTAGACCGCATTCTCAAGCAACGGCTGCAAAATCAGTGGCGGAATCAATGCCTTTTTCGGCATTTGCTCGATGTGCCATTGCACATCCAGTCGCTCACCCAAGCGGGCTTTTTCGATTTCCAGATAGCCGCGAGCGAGTTCGATCTCCCGCTCCAGCGTTGATAGGCCCTGTTGCGTCCCCATCGCCACCCGGAATAATTCGGACAGATTTTGCAGTAGCTGCTCCGCTAATTTGGGCTGGCTACGAATCAAAGATAGCACTGCATTCAAACTATTGAAGAAAAAATGTGGCCGAATCCGTGCCTGCAGCGCCACCAGCCGTGCTTCAGCCAGCCGAGGCGAGAGCGTTTTCAGCCACAATTGGTAATGCCACAGCAGCAAGGTAGTCGATAAAGCGGCCAGCAATAACATTTGCCACGGATCAGGCTGGGGCAACTCCAGCAGCAAGCCACCCAGAAGTTGCTGCAATAGCCACGTCCAGCCCAGCACCACGCCATACACCACCGCCACGGCTCGGCGATAGGGCCAGCGGGATAGCCAAGGCGCCAGCGCTCCTAGGCAGGCCAGCGCCCCCAGCAACACCGGCTCGACCCAGAAAGCGGCATCCGTCAATCGGCTTGACCATTCACTCCAATGGGTCAAGCTACTTAACACATACATCAATAGCCCCACATGGGCGAGCAACAGCGCGCGGAAAACCACGCCAAAATTCCGAAAGTCGGGCATTACAGGTGCTGCGTCGTGCATGGGTTTGCCAAATCCTGAATCTGTCTTCTTAAATGGTGAAGATCAGCATAGCATCGACTTGGGTCCACCATGGGATTGGCAGTACTGTATTCGCGCGCTTTAGACGGCATGCACGCCACCCCGGTGACGGTGGAAGTCCATTTGTCCAATGGCTTGCCGGCCTTCAGCCTCGTGGGCCTCGCCGATACCGAAGTGCGCGAAGCGCGCGAACGCGTGCGCGCAGCCATCTTGGTAGCCGGCTTTGAATTTCCGATTCAGCGCATAACCGTTAACCTCGCGCCGGCCGACTTACCCAAGGGGGCAGGACATTTTGATTTGGCGATTGCACTGGGGATACTGGCCGCGAGTGGGCAAATCCCTGCCGAGCGCCTGGCCGAGTACGAATTTGCGGGCGAGCTCGGCCTCACCGGTGAATTGCGTGCGGTGCGTGGCGCACTGGCGCTGGCGGTAGCGGCGAAGCAGGCCGGGCGGCAGCTGATAGTGAGCGCAGCCAGTGCAGCAGAAGCTGCCCTGATCGCTGAGGCGCAGGTCTTGAGCGCCGAGCATTTACTGGCGGTATGTCGCCATCTGCATCAACAAGGCGACCTATTGCCCGCCAAGCCAATCGTTACCAGCACTGGCGAGACATACCCCGATATGCAGGATGTAAAGGGCCAACATGCGGCGCGGCGTGCGCTAGAAATCGCCGCCGCCGGCGGGCATTCATTACTGCTGATCGGGCCACCGGGCACCGGCAAATCGATGCTGGCCCAGCGCCTACCCGGCATCCTGCCCCCGCTAACGCCGCAAGAAGCCCTCGAAGCCGCCACCATTCAATCCTTAGGGCAGCAGGGGCTGGATGCGCGCCGATTTGGTCAACGTTCTTACCGTAGTCCACACCACACCGCCAGCAGCGTGGCACTGGTAGGCGGCGGCAGCACGCCGCAGCCGGGCGAAATTTCGCTGGCGCATCATGGCGTGTTGTTTCTCGATGAACTACCCGAGTTTGATCGCAAAGTGCTGGAAGTTCTGCGCGAGCCACTGGAAAACGGCCGCATTCATATCTCGCGCGCCGCGCGGCAAGCCGAGTTTCCGGCCCGTTTTCAGCTAATTGCCGCGATGAATCCCTGCCCTTGTGGGTATCTGGGACATCCGCATAAATCCTGCCGCTGCACCCCAGAGCAAATCGCCCGTTATCGCGGCAAGATTTCTGGCCCTTTGCTTGATCGGCTGGATTTGGTGGTGGAAGTCGGAGCGCTAAGCGAGAGCGTATTAACCAGCTCGCAAACCGGTGAGCCCAGCGCCGCCATTCGCCCACGGGTGCTGCGGGCGCGAGAAGCCCAAACCAGTCGCCAAGGCCACGCCAATGCGGCGCTTAGCGGCCCTGCCTTAGATCAGTGTTGCCAGCCAGATGCTGCGGGCCTTGCGCTGCTGCAAAAGGCGATTCAGCAGTGGCAATGGTCTGCGCGCGCGTATCACCGCGTATTACGCGTGGCTCGCACCATCGCGGATTTAGCGGCGAGTGCCGATATTCAGCCCCAGCATGTGGCCGAAGCGATCCAGCTGCGCCGCACGCTAGAGTAAAAAACTATGAATTACGTAGCAACAATCAATTTCAACAATCAAGCACCGCCCATTAGACTGAAGCAAACCTAAGGAGAAGCGCCATGACCCCACTCAACGAAATCTGGCAAATCCTGCTCGAAGTTAGCGCCGATTTTGCCGCCAGCCACGCCTAATCTGCATGGGTATAGCCTGCCAAGCAACCTCCATAAATGCGTACAAAGCAATACCCATTGTCTTTTATTTAGTCAACATCGCTGACGCTTCACCGCAAGACCCGCCTAGCAATGACTAATTGCAGGCGAATTGTGCAAGCGCCGACGGGATAGAGCACGACATAGTTTCCCCACTGCGGCAACGATGCGCAGCTAAAACTTACATCGCAAGCTTAAAAAAGGCGGCCCTAGGTATTGGCCGCCCTTTAATTACCCCGAAGGGTATAAGCTGAAACACGATAACTGACAAAGCCTAGGCAGCAATACCCTACAGATCCGCCTCGACCTCATTACCACGCGCTTCCAGCCATGCGCGTCGTGAGCTCGCTTCGCCTTTACCCATCAGCATGTTCATCACATCCTGGGTATTGCGCTGCACATCTTCCGGCACCGCCACTTTCAGCACCCGGCGCGTGTCCGGATTCATGGTGGTTTCAAATAACTGCTCGGCGTTCATCTCACCCAGACCTTTGAAGCGGGAAATGCTCCAGGCCCCTTCGCGGATTTTTTCTGCACGTAGCTTATCAAGGATGGCGGTTAGCTCGCCGTCATCCAGCGCGTAGAATTTACGCGGTGGTTTGCCCTTGCCACTGCCGGCCACATCCACACGGAACAGCGGCGGCTGCGCCACATACACATGGCCATGGCGGATCAACTGCGGAAAATGCCGGTAGAAGAGGGTAAGCAGCAGCACCTGAATATGCGAGCCATCCACGTCGGCATCCGACATGATGATGATCTTGCCGTAACGCAGACCCGAAAGATCAACTTCGGCATTCAGTGGATGGGGGTCCACCCCGATTGCCACCGCAATATCGTGCACTTCGTTATTGGCAAAAATCTGGTCTTTATCGACTTCCCAGGTATTCAACACCTTACCGCGTAGCGGCAAAATGGCTTGGAAATCTTTATCACGCCCCAGCTTGGCCGAGCCGCCGGCAGAATCCCCCTCGACGAGGAAAAGCTCGCAACGCTCGTATTCGTCTGAGGCACAATCGGTGAGCTTACCGGGCAAGACCGCAACGCCCGATGATTTTTTCTTTTCAACCTTTTGCGCGTTTTTTTGCCGAGATTGTGCGGCTTTAATCGCCAATTCGGCGAGTTTTTTGCCAAATTCCACATGCTCGTTCAACCATAATTCGAATGGTGAGCGCACCATGGTTGAGACCAATTTCAGGCCATCACGGCTGGTGAGTTTGTCTTTGGTTTGCCCCTGAAACTGCGGATCAAGCACTTTCGCCGACAGCACAAAGGAGCAACGGCTGAATAAGTCTTCCGGCAGCAGCTTGACGCCTTTGGGCAATAAATTGTGAAAATCGATAAAGGTTTTCACCACCTGAAACACGCCATCGCGCAGGCCGGATTCATGTGTGCCGCCCGCCGGTGTCGGGATCAGATTCACATACGATTCGCGATTAACCAGGCCATCTTCGGTCCAGGTCAGCGCCCAGGCGCAACCCTCGCCACGGCTAAAGGTATCGTCTTCGCCATCGATGTATTTTTCGCCGCGGAAAATCGGCACGATTTGGGTATAGCCGGCCACTTGCTCAGCCAGATAGCCAGTCAGGCCATCGGGATAGCACCAGCGTTTTTCCTGCAGCTCGCCATTGGCTTGCTCCACCCACAAGATCACCACCAAGCCGGGCAAGAGCACGGCTTTGGATTTGAGCAAATGCTCCAGCTCGGTTTGCGGGATCGTAGGGCTATCGAAATATTGCGGATCGGGCTGCACAAACACCCGGGTACCGGTGTCTTTCTTGGCGCAAGTGCCGATCACACTCAGCGGCTCGAGCAAATCACCACCGGCAAAAGCCAGCTGATTGATCTGGCCGTCACGCCGCACTTCAACTTCTAGCCGGGTAGCGAGGGCATTGGTAACAGATACCCCCACCCCGTGCAGACCGCCAGAAAACGCGTAGGCGCCACCGTCTTTTTTATCGAATTTACCGCCGGCATGCAGCTGGGTAAACACTACCTGCACGGTAGGCACGCCTTCTTCGGGGTGCAGGCCGACAGGAATCCCGCGGCCGTTATCCACCACCCGCAGCGATTGATTGCGATACAGCGTCACCTCAATCTGCGTGGCATGGCCGCCCAGCGCCTCATCGGCGGCATTGTCGATCACCTCTTGGCAGATATGCAGCGGATTATCCGTGCGCGTGTACATGCCCGGCCGGTGGCGGACAGGATCAAGACCTTTTAAGACCTTGACCGACGATTCGTCATATTTGGGAGCTGCCATTGTTTCACGTGAAACCAAAAAATGAATTTGCGGCTAAGTCTAGCAGATGCCGCCGCAATAATGAAAAAGCCCGCACGCACGCGGCGGGTTTTAAGGAAAATGCAAAGTAATCGCCAAACCGGGCTCACCGCGTTGCAATTGCAAATGCCCACCGTGTAATTCGGCAATCGCCTTCACCAGCGCCAAGCCCAAGCCATGGCCGCCTTGTTCGCTGGTATCTTGTCGGCTGGCTTCGGTTTTGTAGAACGGCTCGCACAGGCGGGCCAACTCAGCCTCACTCACGCCAGGGCCAAAATCGCGCACGCAAATCCAGCGCTCGCCAACTTGCAATTCGATATCGCTTTGCGCATAGCGCAGCGCATTCTCGATTAGATTACTCAGCGCAGCAAACACCAGCTCACGATCTACCGCCACCAGCACCGGCTGTGGCTGCACCAAACTGATGGTTAGGCCAGCATCTTCGAGCAAAGGTTGATAGAGCTCCACCACATCACCGGCCAGCACGGCCAGATCGCTGCGCTCGGCATGGAGCGCTTGTGCGCCCGACTCAATCCGCCCTAAGCGCAAAATGGCCGAAAACAGCGCCTGAATCTGCTCGAGTTGCGCCAGCGCCGCGTCTTTGATCGCCAGATCCGCCGGTTGGACCTCGCTTAACTCTAATAATTTGCCGCGCAACAAAGACAATGGCTGGCGTAAATCATGGGCAATTGCGGCCGAGGTTTGCCGCGAATACGCGAGTAATTTTTCTTGCTGATCGAGCAGGGCATTTAGTTCTTTAATCACCCCCTCCAGCTCATCATCGCTACCAGAAAGGGGAATCCGCGAGCCTTGCTGGCCAATACGGATGGCCTGCGCAGTTTGCCGAATGGTCGCCAAGCGGCGGCGAATCAGGCGGGACAGCGTGAGCCCGGCGATGATGGAGGCGGCAAACATCAGCACCCCCAACCATAAATAATTCAAAATCAGATGATTGCCGACCTGCTCATAAATCGCCCGCCGCCCCACAAGGAGCCGGTAGTCACCGTACAGCAGAAACACCTCTGCCGCGATGGTTTCACCGCTGGCAGGGTCCTCAAACACCGCCGAGCTCTCATCTTTCACCAACACATGCCGTGGCCAGTGATGCAAATTGCCGGCCACGTATTGGCCTTGCGCCGTGGTGAGTAAATACACGCGCTGCGAGCCACGCTGGCTGGCGCGCAAATTGATGGCAGTTTGCAGCGCTTTAAAACCCTGCTCGCGATAGATCAGCTCCAATACCGTGACTTCTTCCCGCAGGGCCGTATGAAACTCACCCAATAGCGCCTGTTGCGTTTCGCGAAAAGCCAACGCACCAAAGCCGGTAATGACCACACTCATCACTAAGGGCAGGACAATTGCCCAGCGCGTAAATGGATTACGCAGCGCCCGCGGCCAGCGCGCAGGGCTCATTGCTCGGCCAAGCGGTAGCCCGCCCCACGCACGGTATGCAATAAGGGCTTGGGAAACTCACCATCGATCTTGCCGCGCAATTTACTGATATGCACATCGATCACATTGGTGTTCGGGTCAAAATGGTAATGCCAGACGGCTTCGAGCAGCATGGTGCGCGTCACGACCTGGCCCGCATGCCGCATCAGATATTCCAGCAGCTGATATTCGCGCGGCTGCAGATCGATGCTGCGCCCAGCCCGAGTCACAGTGCGCGAGAGCCGATCCAGCTCTAAATCGGCCAGCACCAGTTTATTGCTATCGGCAGTATTGTTTTGCTGTACGCGGCGGGTAATCACTTCAAGTCGCGCCAGAAGCTCAGCGCTGTGAAACGGTTTGGCCAGATAATCATCGGCCCCCGCCCGCAAACCATCTACTCGCTCATCGGGCTCGCCCATCGCCGACAGCAATAACACCGGTGTTTGTATTTTGGAAGCGCGCAGCGTGCGCAAAATGGTCAAGCCATCCACATGCGGCAACATGCGATCAAGCACAATGGCGTCGTAGCTTTCGGTGGTGGCTTGGAACATCCCTTCACGCCCATCGGCCGCATGCGTGACGGTATGGCCGCCTTCCTGCAAAGCTTTTTGGGTGTATTGCGCCTGCTGCAGCTGATCTTCGACCAAAAGAATACGCATGGCTTTCACCGACATTGTCATGGGTTAGCGCTTATTGTTACTGCGCCCGTGGCCAGATTCAAGCCCACGCGCAGGCAAGCTGGGTAATTGCCGGTTGGCATTGGCAGGAATCGGGCGAATATCGCGAATGATGCAACTATTCTTTAGCCCCACTAATAAGGGCTGATGGGCCTGAATATGCCCTTGCACCAGTTGCACTTGCAGCTCTTTATTCGGCCAGGCTGGGCAATCGTTCGACATGGTTAAACGCCACGCTTCTTCAGTGCCAAGCCATAAATCAATCTGCTGTGCACTGATCACCCGCCAATACATTTTTTCCGCGGGGCGTAGCTGCTCACGCGGGGGTGGTACTGGGCTACTGCTACCCAGCGCCAACCAGAAGAGGGTGCTAATCATCATGGGAAACCCCCAGATAAAAAAAGCCTTGCTGCGCTAGCAGCAAGGCAAGTTTCGGGGAGGAAGACACTCGAGCCGAATTACTTCACTGCAGAAGCTTTAGAAGCTACATTTGATGCTTTTTTAGCTTGAGCTTTTTGTGCAGCTGAGGCTTTAGAAGCGTGCGATGCTTTCTTAGCTTGAGCTTGTTGCGCTACTGAAGCTTTAGAAGCGTGATGTGCTTTTTTAGCCTGGGCTTTCTGTGCGGCTGAAGCTTTAGAAGCGTGTGATGCTTTTTTAGCTTGGGCTTTTTGCGCAGCTGAAGCTTTAGAAGCGTGCGATGCTTTCTTAGCTTGAGCTTGTTGAGCTACTGAAGCTTTAGAAGCGTGATGTGCTTTTTTAGCTTGAGCTTTTTGTGCTGTTGAAGCTTTAGAAGCGTGTGATGCTTTCTTAGCTTGTGCTTGCTGCACTACTGATGCTTTAGAAGCATGGTGAGCTTTGTGTTTTGCTGGGGCAGATGCAGCAAATGCAGCCGTGCCAAAGCCCGCCAGGGCCACAGCCAGAACCAGATGTTTCAGTGCTTTCATGATGAGCTCCAATTTAATTCAGTAAAGTGTGTTGCATGTCCAGGTTAGCTACCCGAGCGTTATCGAGTAGATGGCTGCATTATGCGCACCCTGAGATTGCAAGGAGCTGAAGCGGGCATTAAGGAATATTTAGGTTTATTGGCTATGTAACACCGAAATCAACGCCACTTATAGCAAAGGCGGGTGAGTAGATACTCAATCCACACTCACCTGAACCAACTGATTTGCTTGCGGGGGAGCCTCAAACGCTTGGGCAAAAGTAAACGCATGCGCTGTTGGGCCATTTAGCGCCAAAAGTGCGAGTGCCGCTCTGGCCTCAGTCAAGCTCGGCCGATGGCCCGCCGGCACCCACCATAGCACCTGATTGGGGCCGGGCCGGTGGCTGAACCATTGTTTGCGCTGGCGCAGCATCTGCAAATGTTCGCCGGCATACACATAGGAGCGCAAATCTTCGACCGAACGCCAGACGGATAAATTGGCGATCAGCAAAGGATCATCATCAAACGGCACATCGGTGGCATTACCACTCTCACTTTGCAAGCGCCAAACAAAGCCCGGGCTTTGCTCGGCCAATTGGTTAATGTGATCCAGCATGCTGGTAAAGCCGTGCAGGGCAGGGCTATCGAGCGGGGCAACTACGCGGCCGATATTCAGTTGTGCTAATTCCCAGGCCATCTTGTCACTCAACCAGAGGCAGTGGACGATCTAGATTCAGCCATGCTTGTACTGCCGGTCGTGACCATTGGCGTTCAATGTAATCGATCAAATGCGCCGGTAAAGGATCGCCATTTCGATGCAAACGATTCAACATCAATGACAAATCGATATCCACGATCGACCAAGAGCTAAAAATGTGAGCTTGTCCGGGTTGCAACAATTCACAGGCAATCGCAAGCAATTTATCCGCAGCCTGCTGTGCCGCCGCAGACAAAGGCGCCGGATTGGGCGCAAAGTAAATGACCTCGGTCGAACGCTCGATACGCAGCGGCAACAGATCGCTACGTAACCACGCCTGAATCTGCCGCGCTTTAGCTTTCTGCTCCAGCGATTGCGGATATAAAGCCGGGCTGGGCCATTGTTCGTCGAGTAATTCGGTAATGGCACTAGACTCCGACAAGCTAAAATCAGCCCAAGCCAATGTGGGTACTCGTCGAGTCAGCGAGCAGCGACTGAATTCAAGTCCGCACTGCTCATTCACCGCCAGATTTAATGTCTGCAATTGAAATGGCAGCTGCTTTTCCATCAAAGCCACATAGACCGATAAGGCGTAGGGGCTGGCATATTCACGATCAACATACAGTGTAGGAATACCGCTTAACATTCAAAGCTCCAAAAAGTGGCTAAGCTCAGCGGGTCCCGCCAAACTGAGCGATTAACGCGTCATACGCCGGCAGATGAATACTTTCGGCGGCAGCGGCCGCTGCCCATTCTTGCATGGCAGGGTGCTGCAGCATCGCGGTGAAATAGGGCTGTAGATCATCCGGAATGGCGATATTGTAGCCATGCAGCCGCCAGATCACCGGGGCATACATCGCATCGGCAATCGAGAAAGCGCCAAACAAAAATTCACCGCTACAGCCATGCTCGGCGGCCAGCTGCCGGGCATCACGCCAGATCGCAAACACCCGCACCAGATCTGCGCTCACCTCTGGGCTGGGCGGTACGCCTTGAGCGCGTAGCCGCACATTCATCGGTAATTGGCTCCGCAAAGCGCCAAAGCCGCTGTGCATTTCGGCGCTGATACTGCGTGCGCGGGCACGCAGCTGGCGCTCCGCCGGCCACATCTGGGTGTATAGCTCTGCAAGGTATTCACAGATTGCCATAGAGTCCCATACCCTGAAGTCACCATCGTGCAAGCAAGGCACCAGGCCATTATCCGAATAGCCGCGATGGCTGGCATTGGCGCCTTTACCACTGACATGCACCACGGTTTGGGTAAAAGGCACCTGAAAATGCTTGAGCAAAACCCACGGCCGCAGCGACCAGGAAGAATAATTCTGATGTCCGATATACAGCTGATACATCGCGCGCTCCTTAATTATTGGGGCCGGCCGGCCGGCAATAGGGCTGAACATGTAAAGGCGAGCCACTCAGGCGCAATTGCCCTGCGCCCTCCAGCAAGCACTGGCCAGCGGTCAGCTGCAAACGCTCGCCGGCCTGCACAATCCGATCTTGCCCGTTTTGGCTGAGCCAAAGTGAACCTGATTCACACAACAAATCGGCTTGAGCCCCCAGCCGGGCCACCAGCAATTCGTTTGCTTGGACGGTAAGTCGCAGATAGGTCAGCATCTTTAGCCTCGTCACATGTCATTTGCATTCACTATATCGAAAATCTACACTGCGATAACTGATGATTTCTAACCCGATTTGTGAGTTTTATTCACATGGATTCACTTCCCCCCCTGGCCGCGCTGCGCGCATTCGAGGCGGTCAGCCGCTTGGGTAGCGTGGTCAAAGCTGCCGATGCGCTGTCGGTGACGCACAGCGCGATTAGCCACCAACTGCGCACCCTGGAAGACTATCTGGGCCTGCCCCTCTTTGAGCGGCAAGGGCGCAAACTGAACTTAACCGAAGATGGCCGCCACTATGCGCTGCAGATTCGCGTGGCGCTCAATGACGTGGCCGAAGCTACCCGTGCCACCCGCGCACGCCCCAAGCCAAATGAGCTCACGATCGCGACTTTGCCGTCCTTCAGTTTGTCCTGGTTAATGCCGCGTTTGCCGGGTTTTCAACAAATCTATCCACAGTATCGGGTGAACCTGCGCGCCAGCCTGCAATTCGAAGATTTACAGACCGCGCCGGTGGATTTGGCGATCCGTATGGGTAGCGGGGAATGGGATGGCGTAAAGGCTCGCGCCCTGCTGAGCGACTATCTGGTTGTGGTGGCGGCTAGCGATGATCCGCAACAGCCACGCTCGATTGCCGAGGTGCCACAGGCCCGCATTATCGGCTCGATGGAGAAGTGGAGCAGCTGGTCGCTCGCCGCAGGGCTTGGCGACTGGACGCCCTCTTTTTCCTTGTTTTGTAACGATAATAATATTGTGCTCGATGCTATCCGCCGCCATCAGGGGATTGGCCTGATGCGGCTAACGATGGTACTGGATGAGCTACGCAGCGGGCGGCTGAATCTGGTGGGCAATGTGGTGGTTCCCCACCCCAGCCGCTTCTGGCTGGCCTGGATGCCACGGATGGATGGCAGTGCCAAATTGCACCATTTCAGTGAATGGATTTTGGCCGCAGCGGCACAGAGCGAACAGGCCATGAACGAGTACTGCCAGCAGGTATTAGCCGCCCGCTAGCCGCTACTTATCCACAGCGAGGCATACCCCGTGCGGCGTGGTGTTTTAGCCCCATTTTGGGGCAAGGCCGCGCCCACAAACTTGCTGCTGACCGCACAAAGGGCTAGGGTGAAATCTCCGGCCCAACCCTACTCGCATCATGGATTTTTTGCTGCTTACCCCATTGTGGAATTCCGAGCAAAGCTGGCGCGGTGTTTTGGCGCTGGGCCCCACGCATCAGCTGCAAAGCCTAGCGGCGGCGCTCAGCCAACAGCCATTGCCAGCCAATTTGCCCTGCTTTCTACCGCCACAGCAACCGCTATTGGCAGCCGGGGGAATGCTTGCTGCGCCCAGCGCGCTACAGGGCGGCCTGATCCGTGCCAGCCAGCTGCCAGCATTGCCACCGGGTACTTTGGGGCACGGCCCCTGGTATAGCCACGGGCAGGGCGCGAGCGGCCAGCCAGCTAAACCTGCGTTATTGGAATTAATCGGCCTGATTAGCGCCGATGCGGATACCCCCAAGCTGGAAAAAGTATTTGCCCACGCGCCGGAGCTGACTTTCCGGCTATTACGCTTAGTCAATTCCGTAGGGCTGCGAGCGCGGGTCGAGATCCAGAGTATTCGCCATGCCATCACCGTATTAGGGCGCACGCAGCTTGAGCGCTGGGTGCAAACCTTGCTCTACGCCGAGCACAGCGCCGATGGGCAAGGGATGTCGCCTTTGCTGATCGCCGCCTTGCTGCGCGCCCGCCGCTTGGCCAACTGGGCCGAACATCGCTGGCTCGATTGCCCACCCGATAGCGCGTTTTTACTGGGGATGCTATCGCTGCTGGATCAATTACTAGCGCAACCGATGGCCGAATTACTCGAGCCGCTGCCACTGAGCCCCAAATTGCGCGCCGCGTTGCTCGACGGGCAGGGCGAACTCGGGCTCGCGCTGCAACAAGTGCGGGTGATGGAAAACGCCCAGGCCGAGCAGCTCTGGGCGATTCATCCACACGATCAGGCCGAACTGTGGGTGCGCGCTGAGCTGGATGCGCTGCGCGGCGTTGCCGATCTGGCCGCACAGTGGCAAGCCTAAGCAGCACCGCTGCCGCTCGCTTGCCGCGCTACCGGCTTTGCCATATCCTGAATTTTTCCTTGCAAGGGCTGTTGTAATGTCTGCCTTTACCTTATGGATCGTGGCCACGATCGCGCTAGCGATTGGCGAGCTATTCACCACCACCTTTTACTTGCTGGCGATCGCTGCCGGCACCGCCGTGGGCGCCTTATTGGCTCACTTCGGGCTGGCGCTGGAATGGCAATTATTCGCCGCCGCCGGCAGCGCCTTGCTCAGTGTCTGGCTGCTACAACGCTGGAAAAGCCGGCAACCCGTTATTCCCGCCAGCGAGCAGGATGATGATGTTGGCCAAACCGTCACCATCGCCGAATGGCAGGGCGAGCAGCGTGCCCGCGTGCAATACCGCGGCACGCAATGGGATGCCGAGCTCGCACCGGGGCAAAGCCGCCACGATGATGCGCTGTGGATTATTGTGGCCAAACAAGGCAGCCGGCTGATCATCAGTCAGGTGTAATACCCCGGCAGGTATCTAGCCGTAGACGATCATTGATATTGCATTCAAACCTATACCCCAGGAGGGTTTACGATGGAATTTGCATTTGGTTTTCTGATCTTGGCGATAGTCTTTATCGCCAAAACATTCAAAATCGTACCGCAGCAACATGCGTGGATTATCGAGCGGCTGGGCAAATTTCACGCGGTGCTCAGCCCCGGGCTGAATTTTGTGATTCCCTTTATCGATCGCGTGGCCTACAAGCACAGCCTGAAAGAAATCCCGCTCGATGTCCCAAGCCAGGTGTGTATTACCCGCGATAACACCCAGCTGCAGGTGGATGGCATTTTGTATTTCCAGGTGCTCGACCCACGGCTGGCCTCGTATGGCACGTCTGATTATCTATTAGCCATTAGCCAGCTGGCGCAAACCACACTGCGCTCGGTGATCGGTAAGCTGGAGCTGGATAAAACCTTTGAAGAACGCGATGAAATCAACCGCGCCGTAGTCAATGCGCTGGACGAAGCCGCCACCAACTGGGGGGTAAAAGTGCTGCGCTATGAAATTAAAGACCTGACCCCACCACAATCGATTCTGCATTCGATGCAGCAGCAAATCACCGCCGAGCGCGAAAAACGCGCGCTGATCGCCAAATCGGAAGGGGTGAAACAAGAGCAGATCAATCTGGCCACCGGTCAGCGCGAAGCCGATATTCAGCGCTCGCAAGGTGAAATGCAGGCGGCGATCAATGAATCAGAGGGTGAGCGCCAGGCGCAGATCAATCGCGCCGAAGGTGAAGCCGAAGCCATCCGGCTGGTAGCCCGCGCCAATGCCGAAGCGATTGCCATTATTGCGCAAGCCATCGAGCGGCAAGGCGGGCCGGAGGCTGTGAACCTGAAAGTGGCCGAGCAATACATTGGCGCCTTTGCCAATCTCGCCAAAACCGGCAATACCATGCTGCTGCCGGCCAATGCGGCCGATGTCGCCGGCATGGTGGCCACGGCGATGAATGTGGTGCAAAAAACCAAATAAGCCAAACCTTTGCCACAAAAAAAACCCGCCAACGGCGGGTTTTTTATTGCGTGCAGCGCGCTTAGCCACGTACGCGATCCAGTACCGAAAACAATTTACTGCTGCTGTTTTCCATGCGCTTGAGGGCTTCGAGCACCTGATTTTTCTGCCCGGCTTGCCAGGCTTGCCACGCCGCATTGCCAGCCTGATGCACTTCATTGTGCGGGGTTTCAATTTCGCGATAGGCCGCATTTTTGCCGGCTTGTTTTTGCCCTTCACCATCGTAGTACCAACGGCCAAAGCGGCAATCGCGCGCATCGCTATGAATGCCGTGATGGCCAGTTTGCTCACCCGTCACCGACATATACACATTGAATTTAAACACCAGATGATCCAGCTTGCTGCTTTCGATCTGGCTAAACAGCATATTGCCGCCCACCAGCTCTTCCATTTCGCCCGACACCGTCATCAGTAATTCCATATCGCCCACCGCATCACGGCCCATTTCGCTAAAGCGGGCAGTTTGCTCGGCCATGGTGCTCATGGTGTTTTTGACTTGTTTGGTTTCTTCGCGAATCTCGCCCACCAGCTGGGTAATTTCCTTGGTGGCCGAGGCGGTCCGCTCGGCCAGCTTGCGCACTTCATCGGCCACCACGGCAAAACCACGGCCTTGCTCGCCGGCGCGGGCCGCTTCAATCGCCGCATTCAGTGCCAAGAGGTTAGTTTGGTCGGCAATCTCTTTAATCAGCTGCACAATGCCGCTAATCTGGTCAGATTGATGATCCAGCTTGTCGACTTCCGACACCGACTGCGCCGCCGTATTCGATAGCGTGGTCAGATTGTCGGAAATACTGGTAATGGCCTGACAGTTATCCGAAGACACCCGGGAGAGAGCGCTGGCGCAGCGCAGCTCTTCTTTCATGCGCTCGCTCATCGCCACCAGGCTCTCGGCCGAATTATTCAGACTATCGCCGAAAGGCTGCAGTGCTTGCAGCAGCGAAGTGAGATAGCCCCCATCGCCACTATCCTGTTTTTGCAGCACCCCGATAAAATCGTAATCGCGGTGGAGCTTTTCGTTTTCTTTTTTTAAGCTCTGGTTTTCTTGTTCCAGCTGGTGGATGCGGTCATTCAGACTGGCAATCACCTGTTTTTGGCCAAAAAACATCGGAGCCTCCTGCGCTTTCTTTTGATTGGGAAAGTATAGTTGACTCAGAACAGCCCCGCCTTGACGGAAAGACAATAGGTGCAAAATGCAGACGATTTACTTAGCCGGGCCCGGTGTATTTCGCCCCGATGCCGCCGCGTGGGGACAAGCCTTGCAAGCCGCCTGCGCTGAGCAGGGCTTGTGTGGGCTGTATCCGCTGGATCAGGCTTGCCCAGCCGATTTACACGGCCCAACCGCGGCGGCGTGGATTTTTCAGCAAAACTGCGCGCTGATCCAGCAGGCAGATGCCGTGCTCGCTGATGTGCGGGCGTTTCGCAGCCAGAGCGAGCCCGACAGCGGCACGGCGTTTGAGATTGGCTATGCCCATGCGCTGGGCAAGCCGATTTATCTGTGGCTACCTGATTTACCGGCCGGGGTAGATATGCAAACCCGCCTCGCGGGCGTCACCGATGCGCAGGGCTGGCACATCGAAAATTTTGCTGCACCGCTGAATCTGATGCTCTGGCAAGCCGCCACGGCTGTGATTTACGCCACAGACCCACAATCAGCGGTCGAAATCCTCGCTGAACGGTGCGCGTATCAGAGATAACCCCAATATGGGTACTTACAAATTCACGTAGCATCTTTTTTATTTGTAAGTACGCATCATGAAGAAATTGTTTGGCGCCTTGGTGCTCCTGGCCGCAGGCTCAGCGGGCACTTGGTTTTATCTCGCGGGCAAAAACCCGGCCGCGGTGAGTGCCGCCTCAACACCTGCCGCCAGTGCGGTGGCGCAAGCTCAATCTGGCCCACTGGTGCGCATCGCCCTCGAAGGCAAGTACCCACCGTTTGAATATCTGGATCAAAGCAATCAGCTCACCGGCTTTAACGTTGATCTGGCCAATGCCCTGTGTAAAGAGATGCAAGTGCGTTGCGAAATCTCGCGCTTTGATTTCGACCAACTGATCCCGGCGCTGAACGACAATAAAGCCGATGCGATTGTGGCCTCGTTGTCGATCACCGAAGAGCGCGAGAAGCTGGTGAATTTCAGTGAAGTGTATTCCCGCGTACCCGGCATCTACGTCGCCACCAAAAAAGCCAAGCTGATTTGGCCAGTGATTACCGCCGAACGCATCAAGGGCAGCACCGTGGGCGTAGTGGCGAAAACCACTTTTGATGATTATCTGACCCATGAACTGGATAGCAGCAAAGTCACCATCAAACGCTTCGGCAGTGCCGATGAAATGATGGCCGCGCTGGCGAATAACCAGATTCAACTGGTGTTTGATGACAGCGCAGTACTGGGTTATTTCCTGAAAGACCCAAAAAATGCCGAGCAGTTTGAGATGGTGGGCAACCGCATCGACTCAGCGCAATGGCTGGGCCGTGGCGAAGCCATCGCCCTGCGTAAAGGCGACGATGCGCTGCGTGAAAAATTCAACGTTGCCTTGCGCAAGCTGATTGATAGCGGTGAACACCAGCAGCTGGGCTATAAGTACTTCACGCTGCGTATTCTGTAATCTAGCGGTATTCTCCCCTCAGGCCTGTTTCACGTGAAACAGGCCTTTTGTTTTGTATTTGCCGGCAACAAGGGTTTACCCGCTAAAATAGCCGCAATCCTGAATCTAGAAGCGCTACAACATGTCGGATACGATTGATCTCGTCGAAGCAGAAACGCCACCGCCTACCCCGGAAACCGCCAGTGGCGGGCAAGGTGGCCGCTATATTGCCGCCCAAGTCTCTACCCAGCTGGATGATGCCGAAGCCGTTCAGCTGGGCCTGTATGCGGAAAAAAGCTATCTCGAATACGCGATGAGCGTGGTGAAAAGCCGGGCACTGCCGCAAGTAGAAGATGGCCAAAAGCCGGTGCAGCGCCGCATTTTGTACGCCATGCATGAGCTAGGGCTCACTGCCACCGCCAAGCCGATGAAATCGGCACGGATTGTCGGTGATGTGCTGGGTAAGTACCACCCTCACGGCGATCAATCTGCCTATGACGCCTTGGTGCGGATTGCGCAGGATTTTTCGGTGCGCTACCCATTGATCGACGGGCATGGCAATTTTGGCTCGCGCGATGGCGATGGTGCAGCTGCCTATCGTTATACCGAGGCGCGCCTCACGCCCGTGGCCGAGCTGCTGCTGGGTGAGCTTGATCAGGGCACGACCGATTTTATCCCCAACTACGATGGCGCGTTCAAAGAGCCTGTACTGCTGCCAGCACGGCTACCAATGCTGCTATTGAATGGCGCCTCAGGCATTGCAGTGGGTATGGCCACCGAAATGCCATCGCATAATCTGGGCGAAGTGGCCGATGCCAGCGTGGCCTTGATCCGCAACCCAAAACTCAGCGCAGCCGAGCTGATGGCCTATATTCAGGGCCCTGATTTGCCCGGTGGCGGCCAGATTATTTCTTCCAGCCGCGATATCGCCACCGCCTATGAAAATGGCCGTGGCAGCCTGAAAGTTCGCGCGCGCTGGGAAAAAGAAGAGCTCGCCCGTGGCCAGTGGCAATTGGTCATCACCGAGCTGCCGCATGGCGCTTCGAGCCAGAAAGTATTGGAAGAGATTGAAGATCTCACTAATCCGAAAGTGAAAAAGGGCAAAAAAGCCCTAACGCAAGAGCAAATCCAGACCAAGCAGCTGATACTCAGCATGCTGGATCGGGTGCGCGATGAATCAGGCCGCGATTGTGATGTTCGTTTGGTATTCGAGCCCAAATCCTCGCGGCAAAATCCCGATGAGCTGATGAATGTGCTGATGGCGCACACCAGCCTGGAAACCAGCTTATCGATCAATATGGTAACCATCGGCCGTGATGGCCGACCCGCGCAGAAAAACCTGCGCGACATCATCGCCGAGTGGGTCGATTTCCGCTTTGTGACTGTCACGCGCCGCTGCGAACACCGTCTAGGCCAAGTGAACGATCGCATCCATATTCTGGAAGGCCGCCTGCTGGTCTTGCTGAATATCGATGAAGTCATCCGCATTATCCGCAATGCCGAAGAGCCCAAAACCGAGCTGATGGCGGCGTTTAATCTGAGCGAACGGCAAGCGGAAGACATCCTGGAAATCCGCCTGCGCCAATTGGCACGGCTGGAAGGTATCAAGATCGAGCAGGAGCTGGCCAATCTGCGCAATGAAAAGGCCGAGCTGGAAAACCTGTTGTCCAACCCGCAGGCCATGCAGCGCCAAATCATCAAAGAAATCGAGCAGGATAAGAAAAAATACGCTGATCCACGCCGCACGCTAATCGAAGAAGCCGAACGCGCTTCGCTGGAAGTGGCCGTGGTGGATGAGCCATGCACGATTATTCTGTCGGAAAAAGGCTGGCTACGAGCCCGCCAAGGCCATGGGCTGGATATCCAAAATCTCAGCTTTAAAGACGGGGATAGCCTGCTAGCCGCGATCGAATGCCGGACAGTTGATCAGCTGGCACTGTTTGGCAGTGATGGCCGCGTGTATACCGTGCAAGCCTCCGTCATTCCGGGCGGCCGCGGTGATGGGGTGCCGGTAACGACCCTGGTCGAGCTGGTGGCCAAAACCAAAATTACCCAATTGATTGTTGCCCGGCCAGGTGAATGGCTGGTGATTGCCAATTCGGCCGGTTATGGTTTTGCTTGCCAGGGCGATAATCTGCTCAGCCGCCAAAAAGCGGGCAAGAGCTTTATCACACTCGAAGGCGGCGAAACCTTGCTGCGCGTAATGCCATTTACCCCAAGTGCGAACGCCATCGTCGCGTGTTTGTCCAAGGCCGGCAAACTGCATTTGTTTGCCTACAGCGAATTCAAACAGCTGGCGGGCGGCGGGCGCGGGGTGATTACCATGGCACTGGACGATAAAGACGAGCTGGCCGCGATTACGGTTTGTGATGGTGAAACATTGAAACTATCCGGCACCGGACGGGGTGGGGCGCTGAAAGAAATCGTACTCGATGCCAATGAAATGGCACCGTATATCGGCAAGCGAGCCCGTAAAGGTAAACCGATCAATTCAGGTCTGAAATTTCCGGGCTTCTAAACCATGCTGCTGCGCGTCCTACTGCTGATTGCGATTGTCTTGGCTATTTACCGCTACTGGCAATCTGTGGGGCGCCGCCGCCAGCAATATTTTTTGTATGACTATCGCTTTCCGGAAGCCGTCGCACGCAGCCTCAGTAGCCGTTATCCACAGCTGAGCGGCGAAGATTGGGCGCTGGTAGCGCAAGGCTTGCGGCAATACTTCCGGATGCAACAGCGCAGTGCAGGGCAGGCATTACTGCTGCCTTCGCGCGTGGTGGCCGATTACTGGCAAGCCTTGGCTGAGCATCCGCAGGCCTATCACGAATATTGCCAACACACGCTTGGGGCCTACCGCCCGCCACAAGCCGCAGAGCTAGCCCAGCCGGCCAATGCTTATCTGGCCACCTGGCAAGCGGCCTGTGCCGACGAAGGCCTGCGCGCTTCGCAGCAGCTACCCTTGCTGTTTACGCTGGATCAGCGCTTGGGCCTGCCCGGTGCGCGCGTCTTTCAGCCACAAGATTTTCCGGCCTAATTCGAGGTGTATCGATGTCATCCAGCCTCACTCCCGCTCTAGCGCAACTATGGCAACAACTGGGCATCGCCCCAGCGGTATTGCAAGAAAAATCCCTCTGCATTTTTGCGGAAGCCAGCGAGCTGGTGGACGTAGAAACCGCCACCGATGGACGCGTGTGGCAGCTAACCCCAGCCGCAGCCGCGGCCTGGCTGGCCATGCAAGCGGCAGCGGCGGATGCTGGTATTGAGCTGCGGATCGCCTCGGCCTATCGCGCAAGTAGCCGGCAAGTCGAGCTGATTGAGCGCAAATTAGCGCTTGGGCAAAGCATTGAAGACATCCTGCAAGTCTTGGCGCCCCCCGGCTGCAGCGAACACCACACCGGGCGGGCCATCGATATCTACAGCCCCGGCGGGCCGGTGGTGGAAGAAGCCTTTGAAGACACAGCCGCATTTGCCTGGCTGCAAGCGTATGCTGGCGAATTTGGCTTTACGCTCTCATTCCCGCGCGCAAATCCCTACGGCTATGTGTATGAGCCTTGGCACTGGTGCTATCAGCCAGCCGCCGCAGGCTAGGGGATAAACGGTACTTCAGTTCGGCCGGCACACCACGATATTGCAGGTATACACCACGTTTTTAGGGTGAATATCATGCGCTACGCCATCCATCCCATCTGGACTACCACCCAGCGGCCACAAACCTTGCGCTATGGCTTATACCAACTGAGCCCGCACGGTGAAATCGAAATTGCCCGCGCAATTCGGCTAGAAAGCATCGAAACCTTACGACAGCAGCTGATCAGCCATTGTAAAAATAAGTGATTTTTTGTAATTCAAATCTCACCCCCTACACCAGCAGACCTTTGCACCAATAGGATGGCCATCACCATACCACTGATTATTCAGTGTTATTTCTGCCACGGCGCGCGATGGTCTTTTCCTCACCCTGCGGTATGGCTGCACAGCTCATCCTGGCCTTGGCATGAATCACAGTCAGCACGTTCGCGGCCTGATCAGGGTTTTTACTTATAAAACAGCCCATTTCGAGCTTATTTTTACAGAAAATACACATTAATTTAACTTAAGCTTTCTAAATAAATTTACAGTAGTAAGTTAAATTTGAGTACACCCGCCTTCCATTAGAAAATGCTGAGACAAAAAATGACAAAAAAAGTCAGCTCCAGTCAATCTAATCAGGAAGGTATGTATGAACGCTCTCACAGTCCGGGCACTGCTTGTGCTCGGTGGCTCGCTGTTTTCCAGCTGGGCCACCGCGGCACCTTGCGCCGCCGCGTGGCAAGCCAGCAACACTTATCTGGCCGGCCAGAATGTTAGTTATCAGGGTAAAAACTATCAGGCCAAATGGTGGACGCTGGGCGAGATCCCTGCCAGCAACAGCAACACCGGCCAAGTCTGGCAAGCCTTAGGCAACTGCGACAGCACCATACCTACCCCAAGTACTACGCCACAAAGCACACCAAACAATACCCCTAGCCCAATACCTGCAACACCAACGCCAGTAGTTACGGCAACGCCAAGCCCGAAACCGGCCACCCCAACCCCCTCGGCCAGCCCAAAGCCGAGCGTGACACCAAGCCCAAGCACCACGCCAAGCACCACGCCAAGCACCACGCCAACGCCAACGCCAACGCCAACGCCAACGCCAACGCCAACGCCAACGCCAACGCCAACGCCAACGCCAAC
>NZ_JTLG01000046.1:0-461 GCF_000799095.1 Chitinibacter sp. ZOR0017
GTCTGGTGCGGCGATGTGACCTATATCTGGGTTGGCACTCGATGGGCGTATCTGGCGGTGGTGATGGATTTGTTCGCCAGAAAACCCATCGGCTGGGCGATGTCGCTCTCGCCGGATAGTGATTTAACCTGTAAGGCTTTGAACCATGCGTTTGAAACCAGAGGCCGACCTAAAGGGCTGATGTTCCATTCTGACCAAGGCAGCCATTACACCAGTATCAAGTTCAGGCAATTATTATGGCGCTGCCAAATTCAACAAAGCATGAGCCGCCGTGGTAATTGCTGGGATAACAGCCCAATGGAACGCTTCTTCCGAAGCTTGAAAACGGAATGGGTACCAGAGGTCGGCTACAGCTCATTTGTGCAAGCTGAGCGGGATATTGGACTACATGCTGGGCTACTACAGCCAGCTGAGGCCACACCACCATAACGGTGGTTTGCCGCCCAACGAGGCTGAGCGCA
>NZ_JTLG01000046.1:471-17021 GCF_000799095.1 Chitinibacter sp. ZOR0017
CACTAGCAACTGCTGAAGCTCAAGCACCGGAAGAGGTCATTATTGCAGCAGCACAACCTGGCTCAAGCGGCTGATCTTTCGGATGGGCCTCACAACCGAAAACCCGGCAGTATAGAATAGATAAACGAATACCCTCCGAAGAGAAAAATTCCTGCGGCAGCCCCTTTCAAACACGATGAATCACAACACCCAATTAATCACATGTAAGTTGAGCGTGTTGATTGGGATATATTTAAAATCTGTCGAACTATTACATTGTCATTTAGGTGTGTAAACAGTTAAAAGAGTGCCTACAAGCCCCATCAGCGTTGTTTGTTCGAAATTGACAACCTCAATCAAATTTGGAGCTGCATAGTATCCGGCACTCTCAACTACTAAAAAAACAGCTTCATTTTTGTCGTCTACCATCACTATTGCAAAGCAGGCCTGTTTCTGGCGCAGTCGCCCATTGGGCATGACGATTTGAGTGATGTCATCAATAACGCCATCGTCATCAATGACCTTGGGTAAGGCAAACACCTTTTTACCGATCGCAGGATGTATGATCAAGTCGACCGTAGCAGATTCGTTACGGGCTAGGCTTTGCTTCAGAAGCTCAGTCAGGCCGCGCTCCACAAAACGTGGCAGCTCTTGTTCAGATGTTTGGCCTAGTACGCCATCAGCTAAAGAAATTAGGTCGATGGCTCGTCCACCATGACCAACCGCATCACCACTGGCAACCTGTTCAAACTTGCCATCTTCATGATGAAGATACACATCTGGACTATCTGAATATTGCTCCTTATCCAGCCAGACAGGCTTTTTCTTTAAATCAGGGAATTTCGCTTTGTCTTTCATCCAGCGAGCCTGGATATTCTTGTTTTTATCTGGATCACCATCAACCAGTCTGGCCTGTTCTTTGGTATCTCGATTGATCTTCGCGGGTTGGTTCTTTTTGTTGTCACCGCTCGGTACTCGCCCATGAGTATGCGCAGCAGACAGCTCCAGCTCATAAGACAACGAACGAAATGGGAATGGATAAGAACAAGACTGAAGAGAAAATACGACAAAGGTCGACTTCTCGACACCTTTGAACGATATCCATGCACCATTGGCTTGCAACGTCGTTTTGCCGACAAATGGAAAAGTTGTAAACGGATTGGCTTCGCGATGTTCAATGACACTTTGCGCACACGACTGGTAAACATAAGCGGCGGCGCGCCAAGCTGGCTGACTCAATGCGATACGGCCAATGTCGGCGGCAGCTGGTCCCGGTAACTTGCTCGCCAGCTTCAGGTGCAGGTGGCGCGTCTGATCATTGAATTTTAGCTCCTGCCAAAGACTTTCTTTCTTCAATGCTCCTGAAAAAAGACGACTGATTAACGACCCGCTAGAGCCAAAATAAAAACGTATGAGTTCCAAGCACGGGACAAATATCTGCCTGCCATCAGGCAAAGCAATGCATATACCATTTGAGTGAGTGTGCTGTTGATGTCCACGATGTTCTCCCCAAGGGAGCAAATAATCCCCATCAACAGAAGCCCCGGACTTCACATATGTAGTGGTCTCCGGACTAATCGCAATGTTTTGAAAAACTTCGAGGTCATAGTCAGGATCATGGATACACATCCCATTCTGCCAGACCGTTCCAACTTTGAGTGCCCGTAAAACGCCAACCGGCAACCACACTTTTCTTTGAAGCTTGTAATTGCCATAGGGCTTTTCGCCAGCTTTGGCGAGCTCTTCATAGGGATGATTTAGGGGAGAAATCGCGACTTGGACGCTTGATTGCGACCATCTGGAAGATGTTTTGGTGTATGACACCTCCCCGAGCCAATCCAGCCGCCAGGCGTCTTTAGATGGAGTGAGATCGGGGAGGCTAAAGTCTAACAATGACGTGGCCTGCAGAGGTATTTGAGGGGTGATTTTCGCACTTTCAACTTGTGCAAAATCTCATTTACTTCGCGATAGTCTCATTTACTTAGCTATGGTCACATTTACAAACCGGCGTTATGCGCCTGTTGATCCGCGTGGTAAGAACTGCGAACCATCGCGCCCACCGCCGCATGTTTAAAGCCTAGCTCGTAAGCGCGGGTTTCAAAGGCTTTGAATTGGTCTGGGTGCACATAGCGCAACACCGGCAAGTGGCCGTTGGATGGCTGCAGATACTGGCCGATGGTGATCATGTCGATATTGTGCGCGCGCATGTCTTCCATCACTTGGTAGACTTCTTCATCCGTCTCGCCCAAGCCCACCATAATGCCGGATTTGGTGTTGATGTGCGGATACAGACGCTTGAACTCTTTCAGCAAATCCAGCGAATGCTGGTAATCCGAGCCCGGGCGTGCTTGTTTATACAGGCGCGGGGCGGTTTCCAGATTGTGGTTCATCACGTCGGGTAGCGCCTGCTGGAAGATATCCAGCGCGATGTCCATCCGGCCGCGGAAATCCGGTACCAGCACTTCGATTTGCGTCTCGGGGCTCAGCTCGCGGGTTTTCTGGATGCATTCCACAAAATGCGCCGCACCGCCGTCGCGCAGATCATCCCGATCCACCGAGGTAATCACCACGTATTTCAGCTTCAGAGCAGCAATGGTTTCGGCCAGATGCTGCGGCTCGTTCACATCCAGCGGATTGGGGCGACCATGGCCCACATCACAGAATGGACAACGCCGCGTACAGATGTCGCCCATGATCATGAAGGTGGCAGTGCCCTTACCGAAACATTCGCCGATATTCGGGCATGAGGCTTCTTCACACACCGTGTGCAGCTTTTGGCTACGCAAAATGTCTTTAATTTCATAGAAGCGGCTATTGTGGCTGGCCGCTTGTACCCGAATCCATTCCGGCTTTTTCAGTTTGGTTTCCGGCTGGATCACCTTGATCGGAATGCGGGCCGTTTTGGCTTCGCCCTTGAGCTTGACGCCGACTTCTTTGCTCGGCGCTTTGGTGGTGTCTGTCATGGTGTTCCCGATAACCGCACAAACTGTACGGTTAAAGCATTGATTTAACTGGCAACTTTCAACTGCTGCGCGATCTGGTTCGCCATTTTAACGGCTAAAGTCGCGGGTGTCTCGTCTATCCCGTAATCGGCCATGCGCGTAACCTGCAAGCCTTGATAGCCACAAGGGTTAATCAGACCAAACGGCGCCAGATCCAGACTCACATTCAGGGCCAGACCGTGATAGCACGCGCCATTGCGAATGCGTAGCCCTAGGCTCGCGATTTTAGCCTCATGCGCGGCCTGCAAGGCGCTGGCCGGGCGCTCAACATACACGCCGGGCGCATCGACCTTGCCATAAGCCTGAATGCCATATTCGGCCAATACGCCAATCACGCTGTTTTCCAGCTTGCGCACCAGCTCGCGCACACCCAGCTTGTAGCGGCGCAAATCCAGCAGCAAATACGCCACCAATTGCCCCGGGCCGTGGTAAGTCACTTGCCCGCCGCGATCAATCTGCACGACCGGTATCTCGCTACTGGCAAGAATATGCTCGGCCTTGCCCGCTTGGCCCTGTGTGAACACAGGCGGGTGTTCCAGTAGCCATAATTCATCCAGCGTATCGGCATTGCGCTGCGCGGTAAATTGCTGCATGGCCTGCCAGGTCGGCGCGTAATCCACCAGCCCAAGGCTGCGCACCCGCAGCACATGCGGGAATGGCTCAAGGGGTATATCGACGTAGCCATCAACAATACTGGCCGGCAGCGCCATACCCTGCAGGAGTGTTTCAGCCAGCTGCATTACAAAACCCGCAATACCAGCGGGTGAGCGCGCAAGGCGCTATCCAGCGCATACACTTGCTCAACGCTGTCAAAGGTCACCATCAGTGTGGCCGAAAAATAGCTGCCAGCGCTGGAGGCACGCATACTGATGTGCTCATCCTGAAAGGCCGGTACATGGGTTTGCGTTACCAGCAAGACTGCCGCACGAAAATCGGCCTCAGCCAGGTTTTTCTGGCTGACCGCTTTCACCGGAATCAGCGCCGGAAAGGTCACCAGGTCTTCCAGCTTCTGGCTGGGAATATCGATCAATGCCATTCAATTACTCTCACACTTGCTCGCCACGGCGCATCACCGTGGCTTTATACGATTGGTAAACAGACAACATGGTCTGATAAATGGGGCCGGGTCGGCCATTTCCTACTGGCTGATCATCAATTTTGACGATCGGCAGAATCTCTTTCGATGACGAAGTCAGCCAGACCTCGTCTGCCTCGCGTAGCTCGGCTTCACTCAAAGGCCGTACCGCGAGCGGCAGGCCATACTGCTGCGCCAGCTCCAGCACCAGCTCATAGGTAATGCCGGCCAGCATCAATTCGCCCGTCGGCGGCGCCAGCAGCACCCCATCTTTCACCAGAAAAATATTGCTGGCCGCACCTTCAATCAGCCAGCCATCGCGCAGCATAATCGCCTCCGCGCAGCGGGCATCCACCGCCTGCTGCTTGGCCAAAACATTGGCCAACAGCGACAAGGCTTTGATATCGCAGCGCAACCAGCGAATATCGCGCACCGTCAGCGCATGCACACCTTGCTGATACTGGCTAGCGGGCGGTAATTCCAGCGGATCACTAAAGGCAAACACCGTTGGCGCCACTGCGGGCTGCGGAAAAGCATGGTTGCGCGGATACGCAACGCCCCGAGTGACCTGCACATACAGGCTCTGGTCGGCAAAATCTTGCTGGGCCATCAGCTGAGTGAGTAGCTGCTGCCACTCAGCTTCGCTATGCGGGTTGCTAATCCCCACCGCCGCCAGGCTACGCCCAAGGCGCCGGATATGCTCGGCCAAGCGGAAAATGCAGCGCGAGTAGACCGGAATCATCTCGTACACGCCATCGCCAAATAAAAACCCTCGGTCCAGCACCGAAACCTGCAGCTCATTCAATGGCGCAAAGCGGCCATTCAGATACGCCAGCTGCGCTGGCAATGTCGCCACCGTCATCGCTTGCCTCTTCCGCCCTTAGCTTGGATGGCCTTGATTTTACCGCGTTTACCTGCGGCTGTCCGGCCAAGCTTCCAGCCGGAGTGCGGCCAAGGCTTGGCAAGCGTAGGCAATCCTGCCTATACTACAAAGCAGTTTTTAAACGATCGTTTTAATACGGAGCTCAAGCATGTCCGATCTCGCCCAGCGCTTTGCCGTGGCCCAGAAAGAAGTGGTGGAACTCAACGAAGCCCCCGATGTGCAAACCAAACTCAAGCTGTACGCGCTGTACAAGCAAGCCACCGAAGGCGATGTCAGCGGTGATCGCCCGTCCGCGATCCAGTTTGTAGCCCAAGCCAAATACGATGCCTGGAGCAAACTGGCCGGCACCAGCAGCGACACCGCCATGCAAGACTATGTGGCGCTGGTCGAAGAGCTCAAAGCCAACGACGAATAAGCAAGGCAGTAAAAGCAAAGCCCCGCAGTGCGGGGCTTTTTTATGGGCGCGGCAATGAGTCGTCTCAACGTTGCATGTCGATCGCCTGCAGCACCGGCAGCGGCAGTTCTTTTTGCGCCGCAATCAAATTGCGAAACTCACCGGCCGCCAGTGGCCGGCTAAACAGATAACCCTGAATCGAATCAGTCTGCGCCCGGCGCAGGAATTCCAGCTGCGCCTCGGTTTCCACCCCTTCAGCCAGCACCGACATACCCAGCGTTTTGCCCAAGCCGATGATCGCCAGCACAATCGCCGCATCATTCGGGTCGCTCGTGATATCACGCACAAAACTCTGATCAACCTTCAGCTTATTGAAGGCAAAGCGCTTGAGATAAGACAGGCTGGAATACCCCGTACCGAAATCATCCAGCGATAATTTCACGCCCAAGCGCTTAATGCCATGCAGCATGGCCATCACATGCTCGACTTCCTGCATCACCACCGACTCGGTCACTTCCAGCTCGAGGTATTTCGGGTCCAGCCCCGCCGAATCCAGCGCATCTTGAATCAGCTCAAGTAAATTGGCCTGATGCAATTGCAGAGGCGATAGATTCACTGCGACGGTAAACGGCGGCAGCCCTTCGCGCTGCCACTGCGCGGCGAGCTCACACGAGCGGCGCAAAATCCAGTTGCCCAGCGGCACAATCATGCGCGACTCTTCGGCAATCGGGATAAATTTGGCTGGCGAAATCAGGCCCTGCGTGGGGTGATTCCAGCGAATCAGCGCCTCGGCACCAATCACCCGCCCCGAATCCAGGCCCACTTGCGGCTGGAAAAACACCTCGAACTCACCACGGCTGAGCGCATCGCGCATACTGGTTTCGAGGCTGAGGCGCTCGGAAGCCCGTGCATTCATATCCGCGGTGAAAAACTGATAATTATTGCGGCCATTGCTCTTGGCTTGATACATCGCCACGTCGGCGTTTTTAATCAGCTCATCTGCATCCTGCCCGTCGTCCGGATACACACTAATCCCGATCGAGGTGGAGGTCGCAAAATTACCGGCTTCCAATACAAATGGCTCACTAAAACAGCCCAAAATCCGCTCGGCGATATCCCCTGCCACCAAGGCATTGGGCAGATCTGCCAGCACAATGACGAATTCATCCCCACCTAGCCGCGAGAGGATATCTTGCTTGCCTACCACACTGCGTAGGCGCGAAGCCACCTGCGCCAGCACCATATCGCCCGCAGCATGGCCCAAGGAATCGTTGATGGTTTTAAAGCGATCCAGATCCAGAAAGAGGAGCGCCAGCTTGCGCTTATAGCGCTCGGCCGAGGCCAGCGCGAGGCGTAACTCATCGCGCAACAGATTGCGGTTAGCCAGCCCCGTCACCGTATCGAAATTAGCCAGCTCGGTAATTCGATCTTGCGCCTCTTTCCGCTCGGTAATGTCGGTCATGGTGCCGATCAGCCGGCTGGGTTTACCCCGTGAATCAAAATCCACAAAGCGCCCGCGAGTCTGATACCAGCGATAGTCGCCGGTTTTACTGCGCCGGCGAAATTCAACCGCAAACTGCGCCGAATTGCCCACGTAGTAATCTCGATAAGCCGATACCGCTTGCTCACGATCAGTGGGGTGCAGCTGCTCTTTCCATTTTTCAAACGTCTCGATCAACTCGCCCGGCTGATAGCCGAGCAGGCGATCGTATTCCGGGCTGGTGACCGCGGTACGGCGGCCATCCAGCGGCATATCAAATAGGCCCGTACTAGAGGCTTCCAAAGCCAGGCGTAGTTGCTGCTCGGATTTACCGATCGCCTCTTCGGCCATCCGGCGCTCGGAAATATCCCGCACCACCGCACAGTTGTATTCCTGCCCCTGAAATAGGATGTAGTTCGAGTGCATTTCACTCGGAAACTCTTCGCCCGTGCGGGTGCGCAGTGTGATTTCATCAAACAAATGCCGGTGATGGCGCAGTTTTTGCCAGAATTTTGGCCACGTATCGGCTTTAAAATCCGGGTGCAGATCGCGAAAGCGCATCGACATCAGATCGGCTTCGCTATAACCCAGTCGTTTGCAACTGGTGGCATTCACATAACGCACATGCCCTTGCGGATCGAGCCAGATGGCCATATCCGCGCCATTCTCTACCGCTACTTTGGTTAGGAACAGCGTATCTTCGGTGCGCTCCAGCCGGCGTAATTGCTGCAATACATACAAGAGCAAACCGCCCCCGGAGAGCAGCAAGAGCAAGGCAATCGCTACATTCACCAGCGTTTCCTGCCGCCACTGCGCCAGTACCAGCTCACGATCAATCCCGACCGACACCCCAAGTGGCCATCCCTGCACGCGCCGCCAGCCATAAACACGGGTTAGATTGTCGCTTTTGCTGGTTTCCTGAAATACCCCACTGGGTGCTTCGCGAAATACTTTGTCAAAAAAGCCAAACTGCGAAATATCTCGCCCGACTTCCTGCACCGCCTGCGGAAAACGCAGCAAAGAAATCCCGTCTTCGCGGAATACCCGAATCACCAACTCGCGATTCAGATTGATGCTGTCGTAAAACTGCTGGTAATAATCGGGGTTCAAACCGGCGATCAGCAATGCCATGGTGGGCATGTCTTTATTCTGCACTGGCGTGACAAAGGGCAGAGTTTCCTGCTTGCCGGTGGGGTCTAATTGCTGCTCGCCAATAAAATACGGCAGTTGCGGCCGGCTACGCAGTACCCGCACATAACTCACGGTCGAGAGATTACGCGGGCTTAGCGGATATTGCAGATTGCTGGCAGCCAAATCGCCATTCGGATACGCTACGGCAATGGTATTGAGCTGCGGGTAGCGCTCAACGGTGCGCTGCATATAGGCATGCAAACAGGCATCATCATGCGCACTCAGGCAGCTGCGAAACACATCATCGTGCCCGATGGCGTTCAGCGCAAACAAGGTGCCTTCCATCGTGCGGCCCACATGCTCTTCCAGTGCCCGCGCCAGCAGCAACATTTCCTGCTCGGCTTTAGCCAGCGTTTCCTGCCGGCTGCGCCAGATCGAATGGCTAAGAATCGCCAAGGCGATCAGACAGACGCAGAGCGATAGCACCACCAGCACTTTGCGGATACGGGCAAAAGAGGAGCCGGAATCTTCGGCTTGCTGATGAAGGCGTTGTTGTGACACTTATTCTTCTCTGGAAACGGTACGCTGGCTAGCCGCTTGAATATTCAATATTTTTATGACAATGCGCCCCGATTGCAAGCATTGCCACACCGGCGTGGCAAATCGCCTGCGCTTCAGCGCCCGCATTGCCTAACTTTTCAGCAGCGCGTAGATGGTGTACAAAGGTAGGCCGACTTCTTCGCGACGGCAATTCCCATGAATTTCAATCTCTGGCTCGCCTTTCTCGCCACCACCCTGTTTATCTCTGCCACGCCGGGCCCGAATATGCTGCTGATGCTTAGCCACGGCGTGCGTTATGGGTGGCAAGCCACCTTAGCCACCATGGCCGGCGCCATTACGGGGCTGAGTATTCTGATCGGGCTCTCGGCCGTTGGGGTGGGAGCGATTTTAGCCGCTTCGGTCACCCTCTTCACCGTATTAAAAGTGGTTGGCGCTTTATATCTGGTTTATCTGGGTATTCAATGCTGGCAAGCAGGCGACACCCTACGCCTTCCGGATGCGAACGCCAATAGTACCAAAGCGCGATTTCAGACTGGCCTCGCGGTGGCGCTCTCCAACCCCAAGGCCATTTTGTTTGCCGGCGCATTCTTGCCGCAGTTTATTGATCTGAAACTCCCCCAAGGACCGCAATGGGCCATTTTGCTGGCTTCGTTTTTTGTGATCGAAATCAGCTGGCAAATTGCCTATGCCTGGGGTGGCAACCGCATGGCAAGCTGGCTGCAAGGGGTGGGCCGCATTCGCGCCTTTAACCGCGGCTGTGGCGCGGCCTTTTTTGCGGTGGGTGGCATGCTGGCATTGGCGCGCAAATAAAGCCCCCCGCCGAAGCAAAAAGGCCATGCAATGCATGGCCTTTTCATTGAACTACTGGCTTAATACTTATACCACCGCAGGTTTACCGCGCTTTTTGGCTACCCACTGCACCAAGTCATCCACAAAGGTAAACACCACCGGGATCACCAGCAAGGACAGGAAAGTCGAAGTAATCAGCCCCCCAATTACCGCAATCGCCATCGGCGCGCGGAAACTTGGGTCTACCCCCCAACCAATCGCAATCGGCAACATCCCGGCGCCCATGGCGATGGTGGTCATCACAATCGGGCGGGCCCGTTTGTGGCAGGCATCCATCAGCGCCTCAAAGCGGGTCATGCCTTGGCGCCGCGCCACAATCGCATATTCCACCAGCAAGATCGAGTTCTTGGTTGCAATCCCCATCAGCATGATCAGGCCAATCAACGATGGCATGGCAAACGCACTATTGGCCACCAGCAACGCCACAAAGGCGCCACCGATCGACAAAGGCAAAGCCGCCAAAATCGTGACCGGCTGCATAAAGTCACGGAACAGCAGCACCAGCACCATATAAATACACAGCACACCGGTCAGCATGGCCAAGCCGAAGCTCGCAAACAGCTTGCCCATTTCCTCGGCATCGCCAAAGGCCTGGCGTGATACCCCTGCCGGCAGATTTTTAAAGGCCGGCAACTGATCGGCCTCGGCGCTCACTTCACCCAGCGGACGGCCATTCAGTTCCACATCAAACTGCACATTGCGGCCGCGATCAAAGCGGGTGATCACGCTCGGCCCGCTGGTGATCTCAACGCTCGCCACCTGCCCCAGCATCACCTCGCCACCATTGCTTGAAGGCACACGCAAGCGCTTGATGGCTTCCAGATCGGTGCGGAAGGCATCCGGCAAGCGCACTACCACCGGAATCTGCCGCTCCGGCAGATTAAGCTTCGGCAAGGCATTGTCAAAATCGCCCACCGTTGCCACCCGCACCGTGTCGGCAATCGCCAGCCCGGTTACGCCCATCTCGGCCGCTTTGGCCATATCGGGCCGGATAATCAGCTCTGGCCGCACCAGGCTCGCACTGGAAATCACCGCGCCAATGCCCGGCAAGGTGCGCAGGTCTTTTTCCACATTGGCCGTGGCTTGCGCAAGGGCTTCCGGATCATCCGATTTGATGATCATCTGCAGTTTTTCGCCGTTTTGCCCCAAGCCCACCGTTACCCGCGCGCCAGGAATGACCTGCAGCGCGACCCGCAAGTCTTTTTCCAGCTCGGTTTTGGTCCGGCTGCGCTCAGTGCGCGGCTTCAGTGTCAGAGTCAGGTTGGCTTTAGTCACGCTCGATTGACCGGCCGCAAACGGGTCGCCCCCGGCTTTACCGCCGCCCACGGCGGTATAGACCTGCGTGACTTCCGGCATTTTGCCCACAATCGCGCGCGCCTGTTCGGCCAGCGCAAAGGTTTCCTGCAGCGTAGCGCCGGGCGGTAGCTCGATTTTCACCAGCGTTTGCGAGCGATCATCGGCTGGCACAAAGCCTTTGGGCAACAGCGGCACCAAGGCCAGCGAGCCCACGAAAAACAGTACCGAAAACAGCGCTGTGAGCTTGCGATGGCGCAAACACCAATCGGCCCAGCGCAGATACATCTGCATCAGCCGGCCTTCTTTTTCCTCCCCCACCAGCGGCTTGAGGATATAGGCCGCCATCATCGGCGTAAGCAAACGCGCTACCACCAGCGAGGCAAATACCGCCAGCGCGGCAGTCCAGCCAAAAGAGACGAAGAATTTACCGGGAATCCCGCTCATAAACGCCGTGGGCAGGAACACTGCAATCAGGGCAAAGGTAGTGGCAATCACCGCCAGCCCGATCTCGTCGGCCGCTTCCATTGCTGCCTGATACGGCGATTTCCCCATACGCAGGTGGCGTACGATGTTTTCGATTTCCACAATCGCATCGTCGACCAAAATCCCGACCACCAGCGCCAGCGACAGCAGCGTCACCACATTGAGGGTGAAACCCATCAAATACATGCCAATGAAAGTCGGCAGCACCGACAGCGGCAAAGCCGCCGCCGAGACCAAGGTGGCGCGCCAATCGCGCAAGAAGAACCACACCACCACCACCGCCAGCAGCGCGCCTTCATACAAGAGATGCATCGAGCCATCAAAGCCTTCCTGCACCGGCTCGGCCATATCATAGGCATTGGTAATGGTCAGGCTCGGATGCTCGGCCTGCAGTTTATTCAGCGCTTTCAGTACCGCCGCTTTGACTTCGGTTTCACTGGCGCCACGCGCGCGGGTGATCTCAAAGCCAACCACGGGCTTGCCATCGAGCTGGGCAATCGTGCGGCGCTCGGCGATGGTATCGGTCACCGTCGCCACTTGCTCCAGCCGCACGCGGCGTCCATCGGCCAGCGGCAACTCTAGCTGCGCGAGCTCGGCCGCCGTTTGCACGGTGGCAATGGTGCGCAAGGCTTGCTCACTGCCGCCCAGATCTACCCGGCCACCCGAAGCATCTTTTTGCGTGCGTGCCAGTTGCCGGGAAATATCGCTGCTGCTCACACCCAGCGCGGCCATCCGCTCGGGATCGAGCTCTACCCGCACCTCGCGGTTAACCCCACCCACACGCTCCACACTGCCCACGCCCGGCACCGAGCGCACCGCGCGAGAAATCTGGTTATCAACAAACCATGACAGCTGCTCTTCATCCAGCTTGGGGTCGGCAATGGTGTACACCAGGAATGGCACCCCGGAAAACTCCACTTTGCCAATCACCGGGTCTTTCACGTCGGCCGGCAAATCGCCGCGCACATTCGAGACCGCATCGCGCACATCATCGACGGCATCGCCGATTTTCTTTTCCAGCACAAATTCCACAGTGACCGTCACCACCGAATCGGTAATGCTGGTGTACACGTGCTTCACGCCCTGCAGCGCCGAGACCGAGTTTTCGATCTTGCGCGCGACTTCGGTTTCCAGCTGGGCCGGCGCGGCCCCATCCAGCACCGCCGTCACCGTCACCATCGGCAACTCGATGTCCGGAAAATCCTGCACCTTCATTTGCTTGAAGGAATACAAGCCAGCCAGCGAGAGCAGGACAAACAGCATAATGGCCGGAATCGGATTCTTAATCGACCAGGCAGAAAAATTCATTGTCTTTCCTAGATAGGGTATATCGTCACAAGCAGCGGCCAACAAGGCCTGCAGCCCTATACATCAAGAACAACCTTATTTAGCAATACGCACCGTATCGCCATCGGCCAAAAAGCCCGCGCCGCTAGCCACCACGCGTGCATCCGCTGGCAGGCCGATGACCTCCATCAGGCCTTGCGCCTGGCGGCCGATTTTCACCCGCAGCTGTTTGACTTTCTGATTGGCATCCACGGTGAAGACCTGCGCAAATCCATCGCGCAGCAAGACCGCACTGCCCGGCAAGGCCAGCGCCTGGCCGCTGCCGACTTCGATCTGCCCTTTGGCAAACATCCCCGGCTTGGCTTCATTCAGGCGGCCATTGCTAGCCAGATCAACATACACCAGCACATTGCGCGATTTCAGATCGGCAGTGGGCGCTACTTGGCGCACTTTGCCTTTCAGCGTTTGGCCATTGGCCAGCACCACGCTGGCCACTTGCCCGGCGGCCACGCGGCCACTTTCGGCGGCGGTGACTTCGGCCTGCCATTCCAGGCGGCCTTGCCGCACAAGGCGGAAGAGCTCTTGGCCCGGCTGGCCCACGGCGCCCAGCGTGGCACTACGGGCGGAAATCACGCCATCATCCGGTGCCAGTACGCGGGTTTGATTTAGCCGCACTTGGGCGGTGGTGAGCTGCGCTTTGGCCGCCTGCACCCGCGCCTGCGCGGTGCGCTCTTGCGTCAAGGCCTGGGTAATTTGTTGCGCGCTGAGCGAGCCGGTATTGCCCAGCTGGCGCACGCGATTGGCGTTTTCTTGAGCTTCTTGCTGCGCCGCTTCGGCCTCGGCCACGGCGGCCTTGGCTTGGGCGACTTCCGCCTGAATGGTTTCATCATTAAAGCGCGCCAAGAGCTGGCCTTTCTTCACCACGTCGCCCACCTGGGCATTGACTTCGATCAGGCGCAAACCGCCGCTTTCGCTGCCGATTTGCGATTCTTGCCAGGCCAGCACATTGCCGTTGGCGCTGATCGCTTGTGGCCAGTTCACGACTTTGGGCTGAATCAGTTTCACCGTCAGCACCGCATTAGCCGGCGCAGACGCCGCGGCATTCGCCCCCTCTTTACCGCTGGCGGCCACCACCACACCTCCGGCGCCCAGCACCGTCAGCGCCGCGAGGACACTAAGCCAGACTTTGCGCTGGCGCAGGCCAGGATGGTTCAGGCTTTGCAGAATCTTGTTCATTACCCTACTCCAGTATCAATGTGTATACTTTATTCATTAAGGCTTAGCTGCACATACCCCATTAGGGCGGCGCTTCACCGGCGGCCAGCGGCCATTCGCCGCCCACGGCTTTATACAAGGCGACCCACTGTGCTAATTGTTCGCGCTGCAGGCTGATCAGGCGGGTTTGCGTGCCCAGCAGCAGCCGGCGCGAAACTTCCAGATCCAACAAGCTTGCCGCCCCGGCCTTCCACATGGCCTCGCCCGAATCGAGCTGGCGCTGATAGCCCGCCACCGCGCGCTGGGTCGCGCTGACGCGTTTGGCCGCGCCATCAAGGCGCACCATGTTTTCTTCCACTTCGCGCACGGCCTGACGCACCAGCTGTTGATAATTGGCCAGCGCTTGGTCGTAACGCGCTTCGGCGGCATCTTGGTCAGATTTCAAGCGGCCCGCATTAAAGATTGGCAATTTCAACGTCGGACCAAACGACCAGCTGGTGCCCGAAACCGTAGTGCTGCCGCCGCTGCGCACTTCGCCCACGCTAATCGCGCCAAACAGGCTTAGCGACGGCAAACGAGCCACTTTGGCCACGCCCACGTCAGCGGCCGCACCTTTGACTTGCTCGGCAGCGATGCGAATATCCGGCCGCTGGCTAATCACTTCGGCGGGCAGGCTGGCGACCTGAAAACCGGTCGGCGCCGGCAGGGCCGCTTCGCCTTGGGCGAGTAACACCCGCACTTCGCTTTCTTCTAGCCCGGTGAGCGCCACCAGGGCTTTGATCGCGACCGCTTCGCCGTCTTGCATTTCAAACAGCTGCGCCTGCCCTTCGGCCACACTGGCATCGAGCAAGGCAACATCCACCGGGCTACTCAGCCCGACGCGGGCTTTATCTTGGGTGAGCTGCCAGCTGCGCTCACGCGATTGCAAATCTTGCTGCACGATTTGGCGCATCACCTGATAGGCGCGATAGGTAACATAGGCATTGGCCACCTCAGCCGCCATGCTGGCGCGGGCGTCATGCCATTCGGTAGTGCGGGCCGCCAGATTGGCCAACAGCCCCTGCTCGGCGGCGCGCACGCCGCCCCACAAATCGATTTCCCAGCTGGCATCCAGCCCCACACTGCCGCTGTTATTCACGCTGGCGGGCGACATCAGCTCGTTTTTCGCCCGGGTGCCGCTGGCCGAACCGCTCAGCGTCGGCCAAAGGTAGGCCTTGGCCGAATAGGCTTTAGCGCGCGCTTCACGAATCCGCGCGGCGGCGAGCTGCAAAGTGGGGTTATCTTGCTGGGCGGCGGTTTGCAGCTGCAACAGCACTGGGTCTTGCCAGGCCTGCCACCATTGCGCTTGCTCGGCGAGCTTGGCCGCTACGGGCGGGCTGGCTTGCCATTCATTGGCATTCGGATCGAGCTGCGCCGCTGTCGGCGCGGGCAAATTGACGGAGCAGGCCGACAACATGCCGGCGGCCAACAGCGGAATCAGGGAATGACGGAGTCGCATCGGGCTGCGTTCCTATGGGAAAATCGGTGGTTTTGCGCCTTTGGTCAGCTTGCAACACTGCGCTAGCACGACCATTTGGGTGCATTGGTGAACCATGCTATATTGACTGAACGGTTCGGTCAATATGCAAACAGAATCAAATTTTGGAACCTTGGTAATGAATACCCCAGCCATCAGTAAATCGAGTGAAAACAAACGTCAGCAGATCATGGCCGGCGCACGCGAGGTGTTCATGGACAGCGGCTACGCCGCCGCCAGCATGGAGCGCATCGCCAAAACGGCCGGCGTTTCCAAAGGCACGCTGTACAACTATTTCGACAGCAAGGAAACGCTATTTGTCGCCCTGATTCAAAGCGAATGCTGTAAAGAGGGCACGCCACCACCGCCGGCCGAATTCAGCACTGCGCCGCCCGCGCCGATCCTCACCCTGATCGGCCAGCAATGGTTGCAAGGGCTCATCGAAATGAAGCAGCGCACGTTTTTTCGGATTGTGCTGGCCGAAGTGATGCAGTTTCCCGAGCTGGGGCAGGCGCTGGAGGCCTCAGGCCCGGCGGTGGCGATGAGCAATCTCTCACGCTATTTGGCGCATCTGGATCAAACCGGCGTATTGCGCATCCCCGATCCACTGCTGGCGGCCGAGCAGTTTTTTGCCCTTTGCGATGCCGGCATCGTGCGCCAGATGCAGCTCTCGGTGGCCGAGCCGACGCTGGAAAAAATCAACTACCGGGTTGAGCACGCCGTGCGGGTTTTTCTGGCGGGATACACCCCCCAGGTATAACCCGAAACCACTCAAAAACAAAAGCCCGAGGCAAAATACCTCGGACTTTTTCTTGGAATGCGCTCACGTTATTCGCGGCTGGCCAGTTCGGGCCGTTCCAAGCTGTGCATGGCCAGCTTTTGATTCACGAAAGTGGCGTTGATGCGCAATTTGCCTTCTTCCCATTTGGCCACCTCCCCCTCCAGCCCGAGCAAACTGCCGGCCGAGCTCTCGGTGGGCTCGCCCAGAATCGCCACCACCTCGCTGCGCGTCATGCCCGAGCTTAGTTTGTGGTAATTGGCCATGGTGATTTTGCTGCAGGCACCTAACAGTATGACAAGCAGTGCCGCCCCGAGCATTCGCCATCCCCGCATCATCTTCCCCTTACCCGCGCATTCAAGAATACGCCGATTGTAGGCGTTTACCCTGATGCCGCCTGTAAAGCAGATCGCACTCACTGGCCGCCGCCAAGTGAATGCTGACACATTGTGCTTACAACTCAGCGATTTAGCTAATTCACCCCATTTTAACCCCGCCAAAGGCTTGACCGAGCGGCAACGCATCGGTAATATTCGGGCTCTGTCGTCGGGGCGTAGCGCAGTCTGGTAGCGCACCTGGTTTGGGACCAGGTGGTCGTGAGTTCGAATCCCACCGCCCCGA
>NZ_JTLG01000046.1:17031-52431 GCF_000799095.1 Chitinibacter sp. ZOR0017
CAGCAACTCTGCTGAGTTGAAACGAAAACAACCAAGCCAAGCGCTTGGTTTTTTTTCGCCCAAATTTTCCCTGCGCACGCCTCAGCAGCATCCAGCTGCCACATACCGCATTTGCAGCTATCATCCTATTTTGCCCGCCATGAGGCCACCCGTGCGCCGCATCTTTCTGTCTTTACTGTGCTCTTTGCTCGCGACCTTGAGTCACGCCGAAACCCCTGCCGCACGCCCCTATACCTTGTACAGCGGCCAACTCGGTCTCGTGATCAACAGCAAAGACCCACTTTCGGAGCAAATGGGCGAGTATTACGCCGAGCAGCGCCAGCTCAAACCCGAGCAAATACTGCGCATTGAGCTACCCACCGATCGCGTCTGGATTACCGAGGGCGAGCTAGAGCAACTACGCGGCAAAATCGAACAATACTTCGGCCCTGACATTCAGGCGCTGGCGCTCGCCTGGGCCAAACCTTACCGAGTCAATTGTCTGAGCATCACTTATGGCGTAACCCTCGGCTACCAGGAAGGACTTTGCAGCAACGCGGGCAAACCCACACCTGAGTCACCGTATTTCAATCACAGCAGCACCCAGCCCTTTACCGATCTGCACCTGCGCCCCAGCATGCTGCTGGCCGCCAAAGACTGGCCCAGTGGCAAACAACTGATCGATACCGGCCTCACCGCTTGGGGCAATCAACCCAAAGGCAGCGCCTATTTTGTGGTAACCAGCGACAAAGCCCGCAATTCGCGCGCCGGCCTCTTTCCACCTAGCCAAGTCATCAAAGGCCTGCCACTCAAAATTGAACAGCTGCAAGCCGACAGCCTGAAGGGTAAGCGCGACATCGTGATTTACCAAACCGGTCTCGCCAAAGTGAACGACCTCGAGACGCTGAAATTCCAGCCGGGCGCTCTGGCCGATCATCTAACCTCGTTTGGTGGCCAGCTCACCGACAGCAGCCAGATGAGCAGCCTGCGCTGGCTGGAAGCGGGCGCCACCGCCAGCTACGGCACGGTGAGCGAGCCCTACAACTACCCGCAAAAATTTCCCCACCCGCAAGTGCTGCTGTTTCACTACATTAACGGCGCCACGGCGGTAGAGGCCTACTGGAAAAGCGTTGCCTGGCCCGCTCAGGGGGTGTTTATCGGCGACCCGCTCGCCGCCCCTTATCGCTCGCTCAGCCCACGCAAAAGCAATTAGGGTATCGCCCCGCAAGCCAGCACCGCAGGCCATGCAAGGCAATACCCCCAGCTAGTATTGTCCTGCAGTGGCCACATGCAACCCAGCCGCGGCTTGCCGCCCTAGCGCACCACAGGTATAACGGCGCTTTACCGTTTGCCGACAGCATCATGGCCCTGACTTTTCTCTGGCACGATTACGAAACCTTTGGCGTTAATCCCAAAACTGATCGCCCCGCCCAATTTGCCGCCATACGCACCGACGCCGAGCTCAATGAAATCGGCGAGGCCATGAATCTGTTTTGCCAGCCGGCCAATGATTACCTACCCAACCCCGAAGCCTGCCTACTCACCGGCATCACGCCGCAGCAATGCTGGCAGCAAGGCATCCCCGAATATCAGTTTGCCGCCGCCATCGAGCGCGCTCTGGCCAGCCCGGAAACCATCGGTGTTGGCTACAACACCATTCGCTTTGATGATGAAGTCACGCGCTTTTTATTCTGGCGCAATCTGATCGACCCCTATGCGCGCGAATGGCAAAACGGCTGCGGCCGTTGGGATTTACTGGATGTTGTGCGCACGGTCTATGCTTTGCGCCCGGATGGGATCGAATGGCCGCGCCACGAAGATGGTCGCGTCAGCTTTAAGCTGGAGCACCTCACCGCTGCCAATGGCCTGCAACACGAAGCCGCTCACGACGCACTCTCGGACGTCCGCGCCACCATCGCGCTAGCCCGACTCATCCGCCAGCAACAGCCCAAGTTATTTGATTTTTGCCTCGCCCTGCGCAGCAAGCAGCGGGTGTTTGACGAAATCAACCTCGCCCAGCCACGGCCATTACTGCATATTTCGGGCATGTACGGCGTAGAGCGCGGCAATCTGGCCATTGTATGGCCACTGGCCACCCATCCCACCAATAAAAACGAAATCATCGTCTGGGATTTGGCCCACGATCCGCGTGAGCTATTTACCCTCGACGCAGCTGAAATCCGCCGGCGAATGTTTAGCCGGCAGGACGAACTTGGCGACACGCCGCGCCTGCCGATTAAAACCATCCATGCCAACAAATCACCCATCGTCGTCGGCAATTTAAAAGTGCTGCGCGAGAGTGAAATCAGCCGCTGGCAGCTCGATCTGGCGCTGGTTCAGCAGCACGCCCAAGCCTTTACTCAGGCCAGCGCCCTGCCTTGGAGCGAAGTTTTTGCCCGCGAAGCGGGTGAGAAACAAGATGTGGACGCCAATCTGTACGGCGGCTTTGTTTCCAACACCGACCGCCGCACCCTCAGCCGCCTGCGCACACTAAAAGGCGAGCAGTTGGCCAGCGAAATCGTGCATTTTGAAGATCGCCAGCTGGAAGAGCTGCTATTTCGCTACCGCGCCCGCAATTTCCCCGCCAGCCTCAATCCGGAAGAGCAGCAACGCTGGGAGCAATGGCGCAACGCCCGCCTGTTCGATGGCGCCGCAAACGCGCTAACCCTAGAAGCCTACAGCAGCGAGATCGATCGCCTCGCCGACAGCCTCGACGAAGCTGGCAACGAGCGCGCCGAGCAAATTCTGGCCGCACTCTACGACTACGCCGAGCAAATCGCCCCCGACTTCTGAGCGAGATCAGCGCAGCGTCGCCATTCGCAACAATAAAAAAGCCGGCTCGCGCCGGCTTTTTGCTACCCCATCACGCTAAGGCAATCGATCCTGCGTGAGCTGCCGCGTGCTGGCATATAAATGCAGCACAAACCCATCGGCTGGCGGCTGATAGCTACCAACCATCACCCGCCCTTCTTTACGGTAGCGATACCAGCTCACCCCGAGCCAAAGCACCAGCGCCACCAGCAAACCCAACTCAATCCATTCACTTGGCATCACTTACCCTCCATCCGCCACATTTAGAGTCAGCCTAGCGCAAGAAAAAACAGAAGCAAGAATGAATATTATTAATTTTTCGTGAAAAACCGCCAGCTAGCCCGCATTTTTGCTCGTGATTGCCAGCCCAGCACTCAGGCCATAAGATGAATCATCCAATAGGCTTTCATCAATGCGCCCACCTCTTCCCCGCTGGCAACACTATTTACTTTTACTCACCGGCTGGCTGGCCTTGCTACTGGCCGTGCTCGGCATCTTGCTCCCCGGCCTGCCAAGCACGCCGTTCATTCTGCTTGCCGCCAGCTGCTTTGTGCGCGCCTCGCCGCGCTGGCACGCTTGGCTGCTGGCGCACCGCTGGTTTGGACCACCGCTGCGCGACTGGGAAACTCACCACAGTCTGCCACGGAAAATCAAATACAGCGCCTGGGGATTAATGCTAGTGAGCGCGGGCATCTCGCTCTGGCTACTGCAGGGGCGAGAATGGCTGCAGGGCATATTGCTTGTGGGCATGGCCACTGGGGCATGGGTGATTAGCCGCATTCCGGATCGCGATTGATCGCAATCCACAACGGGCAAGCTGAAATGCAAAAAGCCCGCTAATTTGCATTAGCGGGCTTTTCTTAACTGGTGGCTATGACGGGAATCGAACCTGTGACCCCAGCATTATGAGTGCTGTGCTCTAACCGACTGAGCTACATAGCCAAGAGAAGCAGCATGATAGATGCGCCCTAGAAAGCTGTCAACCCCCTTTTGAATTTTTCTTTCAATTTGGGGCGCAGCTTGTTACCATACACCCATCTCACCGGAGCTTAGCCCATGCGCAAGTTGCTGTTTTTGTTGCTACTTACTGTTTCAATGAGCAGTTTCGCCGCCCGCGTCTTGCCCAATGGCAAATTGGCCCAATTGCAGGGTTTTCTGCCGCCGCAGGTCAAATTGGACGACAAAGTGTATGTCACCGCACCCGGGCTGCAGATTCGCAGCGTGAATAACACGCTGATTATGCCCAATCAGCTGCCGCAATCGGCCACCGTGTGGTACCAAACCGAGCCCAACACCGGCTTTGTCTGGCGCATTTGGCTGGTGAGTGAAGATGAAGCCAAGCTGCTGAAGGTTCGCGCCGAGCAGCAAAAGGCCATCGCCAACGAACAATAAGGGTATAGCTCGCTAGCCTAGGTATTAATTATCGGCTAGCACCATACCCCCACAGCGCCCGCTGGGCGCTGTTGATTTTTTGAATGTGTCGCCCAACGAAGAAGTCTACGCAATGAGCAAAAAAGTATTTATCAAAACCTTTGGCTGCCAGATGAACGAGTATGACTCGGACAAAATGGTGGATGTGCTGCACGCGGCCGAGGGTCTAACGCGTACAGATAACGCCGAAGAAGCCGATGTGATTTTGTTTAACACCTGTAGCGTGCGGGAAAAAGCCCAAGAGAAAGTCTTTTCGGATCTGGGCCGGATTAAAGAGCTGAAAAAGCTGAACCCCAATCTGGTGATCGGCGTGGGCGGCTGTGTAGCCAGCCAAGAGGGCGACACCATTGTGAAGCGCGCGCCGTATGTGGATGTGGTATTTGGCCCGCAAACCCTGCACCGCCTGCCCGAGCTGATCGCGGAAAAACGCAAAACCGGCGAATCACAAGTGGACATCAGCTTCCCGGAAATCGAAAAATTCGACAACCTGCCGCCCGCGCGCGTCGAAGGCGGCTCGGCCTTTGTGTCGATTATGGAAGGCTGCTCGAAATACTGTTCATTCTGCGTGGTGCCTTATACCCGCGGCGACGAAGTCTCGCGCCCGTTTGAAGATATCCTGGTGGAAGTGGCCAATCTGGCGCAGCAAGGCGTGAAAGAAATCCACCTGCTGGGCCAGAATGTGAACGCCTACCGCGGCAAGATTCTGGAAGGCGAAGACGGCGAAACCGCCGATCTGGCCATGCTGCTGGAATACATTCATGAAATCCCGGGCGTAGAGCGCCTGCGTTTCACCACCAGCCACCCGAAAGAAATGACCCAGCGCATCATCGATTGCTATAAAAAGCTGCCGAAACTGGTGTCGCATCTGCACTTGCCCGTGCAGGCCGGCTCCGACCGCGTGCTGGTGAATATGAAACGCGGCTACACCACGCTGGAATACAAATCACTGGTGCGCAAACTGCGCGAGGCGCGGCCTGATCTGTGCTTATCCAGCGACTTTATCGTTGGTTTTCCGGGTGAGAGCGAAGAAGACTTCGAGCGCACCATGAAACTGATCGAAGACGTGAAATTTGACGCAAGCTTTAGCTTTATCTACAGCCGCCGCCCGGGCACACCGGCCGCCGATCTGCCGGATGATGTGCCGGAAGAAGTGAAAGTCGCGCGTCTGAAACGCCTGCAAGCCCGCATCGAAGAATTCGCCAGCGAAATCAATCAGAATATGCTGGGCACCGTGCAGCGCGTGATCGTGGAAAAAGTCTCGAAAAAAGACAGCAACGAGCTATCGGCGCGCACTGAAAACAACCGCATCGTCAACTTCCCGGGCAATCCGCGCCTGATTAATCAGGTGGTGGATGTGCGCATCACCAAGGTGTATCCGCACACCTTGGGCGGCGAATTGGTGATTATTGAAGAATAAGTCGTAGTTGAGCTGTATACCTGCCATTTTCAGAATATGAAGACGGCAGGTATGTTGATCAAGACATTTATACACAAGGCCTTCAAAGCAATACCCATCAAAAACTCCATCTAAAAACTAAGCTCAAACAAAGCCCACCATGCCGACTTCTTTTCGTGGCTTGCTCTCCGCCTGCACGATCTTGGCTGCAGCTTGCCTGCTAGTGCTGTCGCGCCATTGGGATCTTGCTGGACTCGTTGCGCTGCGCGCCATCGCCCTACCAGTGAGTTTAGCGACGGGTGGCGTCTTGCTGCTGCTCGCATGGCGGCTCAAACCATTCGGCTGGCCACTGGTGATGGTACTCAGCGGTGCGTCAATGGTGTTTAGCGGCCACTGGCAACTAGAGGCACACAGGCAACAACAACGCGCTTTCGAACTCCCACCCGCCATCGCACACGAAATCGGCCAACACCTGATTGTTGGCTTTACCCATGAAAGTGAAATCACTGAACTCATCAGCCGTGGCCTCATTGGTGGCGTGTTTATTACTCGTCGCAATATTGAAGGAAAACAGGCCAATGATATTCGGCAATTGATTGCCGACTGGCAAAGCTTGCGCCGACGCAGTGGCTTGGCTCCGCTCATCATTGCCACCGATCAGGAAGGTGGCTTGGTATCGCGGATGTCGCCTCCATTACCGTTGCAAAAGCCACTGGGTCAGTTATTGCGTGACAGCAATCATCCAGCACAAACCGCCCAAGAATACGGCCGCGAGCAAGGGCAAGGGTTGGCACAACTGGGTATTACGCTCAACTTCGCCCCCGTCGTCGACCTTGATCACGGCATTCATAATCCTGACGATAAATATTCCAAAATCAGCCGCCGAGCACTGGGGCGCGATCCGGTACAAGTTGCGAATGCGGCACGCGCCTACTGCGCAGGCTTAGCCGAACATCAAGTGCAATGTACGCTCAAACATTTTCCCGGTTTAGGGCGCGTCTTTGAAGATACCCACGCAGATAGTGCAAGCATTCATACCCCGCTCACAGAATTAAGCGCCAGCGATTTGCAACCTTTTCGCACCCTGCATAACCACCATTCGTTCATCATGCTTTCGCACGCCAAATTAGCGGCACTGGATGCATCGCGCCCAGCTTCATCATCGCCCAAAGTCATCGAACAGCTAATCCGGCAAGACTGGCAATACCAAGGCTTACTCATCACCGATGATTTGGGCATGGCAGGCGCACGTGAACAAGATGGTGGCAGCGAAGCTGGCGCCATCCTCGCACTCAATGCTGGCGTTGATTACTTACTCATCGCGTGGGATCCGATCTTGGTTTATCCCATTTTGAATGCCTTGGTTGAGGCCAAAATCGGCGGCGTATTAAATTCATCGCAACTTGACCGTAGCCGACAAAGAATGACAAGGTCGTCAATCATTCGATCCGCGCCCTAAACCCATCTTAGCGATGATTTTCTGCGATAATCCATGCATTCTGTTAAGAGAACCCATCACCCAGTGCACACCGATACCGTTGCTTTCACCCCAATCGATAACGCCCGCTTGGCCAATTTATGTGGTCCGCTCGACGAAAATCTGAAACAAATTGAAAACGCGCTCGATGTGACGATTTCGCGCCGTAACGAGCATTTCAAAGTGGCCGGCCGCACCAAGGTGGTGAATCAGGCCCTCGACGCCCTCGAATACTTCTACAACGAAGCCGCCCGCAAGGCGCTGGAAGTCGACGACATTCAGCTGGGGCTGATCGAAATCATCCGTGGCCCGGAAGAAGCCCAAACCGAAACCGACGTGCCCGTATTGCGCACGCGCCGCGCCGATCTGCGTGGCCGCACGCCGGGGCAAAATGTCTACCTGAAAACCATTCAGGATAACGACATCACCTTCGGCATTGGCCCAGCCGGCACCGGCAAGACGTATCTGGCTGTGGCCAGCGCCGTAGATGCGCTAGAGCGCGATACCGTCAAGCGTTTGATCTTGGTGCGCCCCGCGGTGGAAGCTGGCGAGAAGCTTGGCTTTTTGCCGGGCGATCTGACGCAAAAGGTTGATCCCTACCTGCGCCCACTGTATGACGCGCTGTACGATTTGCTGGGCTTTGACCATGTCACGCGGCTATTCGAGAAAAACATCATCGAAATTGCGCCGCTGGCCTTTATGCGTGGCCGCACGCTGAACCACAGCTTTATCATTTTGGACGAGGCGCAAAACAGTACGCCCGAACAGATGAAAATGTTCTTAACGCGGATCGGGTTTGGCAGCAAAGCCGTCATTACCGGCGACCCAACCCAGATCGACCTGCCCAAGCACGTCAAATCGGGGCTGATCGATGCGCAGGAAGTGCTGCAAGGCGTGCGGGGGATTGGTATTCATCACTTCACAAGCGAAGACGTAGTGCGCCACCCGCTGGTGCAGAAAATCGTCAATGCCTACGATAAAGCCCAGCAAGCGCGCGATGCCGCCGCGGCCGAGCGCAAAGCCCAGCAACAGGCCGAGCGCGCCGCGCAGGAATCTCGCGCATGATGCGCCGCGTAATCTGTACGCTCGCCTTGCTGGCCAGCCTGCCAGCGCAGGCCATTACCCCAGCCGCCGAACAGGAAGTGCAAGCACTACTGCGCTGGGTGGGGCAGACCGGCTGCACCTTTATCCGCAGCGGCAGCAGCTACGACGCCAAAGCGGCGCAAGAGCACCTGACCATGAAATACGGCAAGGCGCGCGACAAGATCAAAACCACGGAAGACTTTATCAACGAAGTCGCCAGCAAAAGTTACCTCACCGGCCAGCCCTACACCGTGCGCTGCGCCAACCAAGCGGAACAGCCGGCCAAAAACTGGCTGTATGCCGAACTAAAACGCCAACGAAGTAAATCATCACCATGAGTAAAACCCAACTGCGCCCGAATGTGGAAATCGACATTCAAAACGAAAGCCAGCGCTCGCCCATTCCGCGCAAAAGCCTGCTGCGCCGCTGGGTAAACGCGGCGCTGGCCCCAAAGATCGATCATGCGCAAATCACCTTGCGCTTTGTTGATGCCGAAGAAGGCCAAAGCCTGAATCGCGATTACCGCGGCAAAGACTACGCCACCAATGTCCTGACCTTCACCTACAGCGAAGACATGCCGCACATCCCCGATATGCCGCTGACTGGCGATCTGGTGCTGGTAGGCAGCGTAGTGGAGCGCGAAGCCTTCGAGCAGGGCAAACCACTGCTGGCGCACTACTGCCATCTGATCGTGCACGGCACCTTGCACCTGCAGGGCTACGATCATCTGGAAGATGCCGAGGCTGAGACAATGGAAGCGCTGGAAACAGAAATTGTCACGTCTTTGGGTTATGATGACCCGTACCGGAGCGAAAAAGGCTGATTTAATCGCCTTTGATCTGGGCTTTTTTTACTGCAAGGAGCTGTATCCACCATGGACGATGCCTCGTCCCCGAGTCCCAAGCTAAGCTGGCTTGAGCGACTCACCCATTTCCTGTTACGGGAGCCGGAAAACCGCGGCGAACTGGTTGAAATCATGCACTCGGCGTTTGAACGCCACCTCCTCGATGCCGATGCGCTCGGCATGATCGAAGGCGTGCTCAATGTCGGCGATATGCAAGTGCGCGATGTGATGGTGCCGCGCTCACAAATGGATGTCATCGACATCAACGACACGCCCGCCGAGTTTATCCCCCGCGTTATCGAAACCGCGCACTCGCGCTTTCCGGTGATTGATGGCAGCAAAGACAATGTGGTGGGCATTTTGCTCGCCAAAGATTTGCTGCGCTATTACGCCGAAGACGTTGAATTTAATGTCCGCGATCTCCTGCGCCCAGTGGTGTATATCCCCGAAGCCAAACGGCTGAATGTGCTGCTGAAAGACTTTCGCAATAATCGCAACCATATGGCGATTGTGGTGGATGAATACGGCGGCGTGGCGGGCCTGGTGACGATTGAAGACGTCATCGAACAGATCGTTGGCGATATCGAAGACGAATACGACGACGATGATGACGAAGACCAAATCATCCCCGATCGCCGCGGCAACTGGCGCGTGAAAGGCGAAACCGAAATCGCCGATCTGAATGAGACCATCGGCAGCCACTTTAGCGACAAGGAAGTCGACACCGTGGCCGGCCTTGTGACCCTGGCCTTTGGTTGTGTGCCCAAGCGTGGCGAAGAAACCATCATCGATGGCTATCATTTCCTGGTGTTGCGCGCCGATAGCCGCCGCGTGCATTCGGTACAGATCGATAAACATCTGGAACGTCACGAAGCCGAACATTGATCACCACCCGGTCATCATCACACGGTACACTGCGGACTGATCGTTGATCAGCCCGTTTTTATTGCCGAAGCTCACCATGCGCTGTTTTCCTGCCCGCCCCCTCTGGGCCGTTCCGTTCTTATTGCTCGCTGGCGCGCTCAGTGTCGCCGGCTTTGCCCCGCTGGGGCAATTCTGGCTGCTGCCGCTTAGCCTGATGGCGTGGCTGCTGGGCATCCAGCATGCCGGTAGTACCCGGCAAGCGCTAGGCTATGGCCTGAGCTGGGGCCTGGGGTATTTCCTGGCGAACGCCAGCTGGGTTTACATTAGCCTACATACCCATGGGGGCATGCCAGTCTGGATGGCGGCGCTCTGCACCTTTGGCTTTGCACTGTTTCTTGCGCTGTTTCCCATGCTGGCAGCGGGGCTAGCCTGGCGCTGGCCCGCTGGCAAATTACTCAAACTCGCGCTGATTGCCCCTACGCTGTTTGTACTGAGCGAATGGATACGCGGCTGGATTTTTACTGGTTTTCCATGGGCCTCGCTGGGCGGCTCGCAATTGGCGACGCTGGGCGGGTTTTATCCGCTGATCGGCAGCTATGGCGTGGGCTGGCTGCTGGCGATCGCCAGCGGGCTCGTGCTGGCGGAGCTGCGTTTGGGGGCCAGCCTGGTGTTTGCGCTACTCAGCACCAGCGCCCTGCTGCAACAGATTGAGTGGACGCAGCCCAGCGGCGCACCGCTGCGGGTCAGTCTCTTGCAGGGCAATATCCCGCAATCGATGAAATGGAGCCAGGCCGCGTATCTGGATAGCCTGAATATTTATCGCGATCTCACCCAGCAAAGCCAAGGCCAGCTGATTGTGTTTCCGGAAACCGCCATTCCGGCGTTTTTCGGGGCGATTCCCGACTGGTATCTGGATGATTTACGCACGCTCGCGCGCCAGCGCCAAGCCAGTATTATTTTTGGTACCGCCACCAGCAGCGCCGACGGGCAGCAGCACTTTAATGCCGCAGTCGATCTGGCCCAGCCTACGCGCACGCCCTATGCCAAATATCATCTGGTGCCGTTTGGCGAATATATTCCGGCGCGCGAGCTGTTTGGGGTGTTCTATCGCTACCTGAATATGCCGCTGGTGGGGCTCTCGCCCGGCGCCCCCGTACAGCCACCATTTGCGCTGCAAGGTGGCCGGATTGCCGCCAATATCTGCTACGAAGATGCATTTGGCAACGAAATCCGCCGCAATGCGGTTAATGCCACGCTGCTGGTCAACCTCACCAATATGGCATGGTTTGATGGCTCGTGGGCGGCGGAGCAGCACGCCGAAATGGCCCGCGCCCGCGCGCTGGAAAACGGCCGCTATCTGATCCGCGCCACCAACACCGGCAAAACCGCGATTATCAATCCGCGCGGCGAGCTGGTGAGCAGCCTACCCGCACAAACCCGCGGCGTACTCAATGGCACTGTGCGCCACCAGATCGGCACTACGCCCTATCAACGCTGGGGCGATACGCCGGTCATCGTGGGCTGGGCGCTGGCGCTACTTACCTTGGCGCTCTACACATACCGCCAGCGGTATCGACCTAGAAAGCAGACGATCTAGGCCCTACGGCGATATACCCCTGCAACACCAAGCTATGCCTGTTGCATGAATCTTGCACCGCCCAGCGCCAGCGCGGCCAGCCAGCGCCAGTTCGGAGTAAGATCAAGGCAGAACATTCACTAGGATGGCGAGATGCTGGGGCGCTGGGTAATTTCTGCACTATTGCTGCTGTGTGCGGCACTGGCCACGGCCAACCCCGTGGTGGTGCGCATGCGCCCGCCGCAAGGCAGCGCCGACACCAGCCACGCCTACTTTATTGGCCTCGCCCAACTGGCCTTGGACAAAACCGCCAGCCAAGGCCCGGCGCGGATTCAGCTGATCCGTGCAGACATGTCGCAAAACCGCGCACTACTGGAGCTCAGCCAAGGCGATGTTATTGATCTGGATTGGGCCGGTACCGATCGCGAGCGCGAGCAAATGCTGCGCCCGATTCGCATCCCGCTGCTGGGGGGCTTACTGGGCTATCGCGCGCTGGTGATCCGCAAAGCGGATAAAGCCCGCTTTGACCGGATCAAGAGCGTTCAAGAGCTGGCCAAACTCACCGGCATTCAGGGCGCCCAGTGGCCCGACACCGCGATTTTGCGCCATGCGGGGCTCAAGCTCGAAACCCCGCCGCGCTTTGAAATGATGTACCCGATGCTACTGAATCGCCGCGCCGATTATTTCCCGCGCGGGCTCAACGAGGTGTACGCCGAAGTGGCGGGGCTCAAGCGCAGTGAGCTGATGATCTACGATCAGCTCTTGCTGGTGTATAAACTGCCGATGTATTTTTTCACCGCCAAACGCAATGAAGCCCTGGCAAAGCGGATTGAGCAAGGCCTACGACTGGCGGTGGACGATGGCAGCTTGCTGGAATACATGAAAAACCACCCTGTAACCGCGCCGGTGTTTCCGCTCAGCAAATATCGAACCGCGCGCAAACTGCAGCTCACCAACCCGAATCTCCCCGCCGAAACCCCGCTGCACGACAGCAGCCTGTGGCTGAAAATCGAGTGACGCGCTGAGCATACGCAGCGCCAACCCCATCACTCGACACGTGGCTAGTCAGGTGCCCCCCCCCCTGTCATCCGCGAGCGGCATAAAAAACAAACCGCCCGTATGCGGTTTCGGATGAATGTGAATGAGCAACCCACTCGCGAAGCGCGGTCCGGCTTACTTTTTACTGGGTGAATTCACGATCCGGGTTTTCGCCAGCCGATCATGCAATAACTGGCCGTCGGCATCGAAACGGGCCGTAATCCACGGCACGCAAAACCAGATACTGCCCAGCCACGCCAGCCAATGGTATTGCGGGTAATAAATCGCCAGCACCCACAGCGGCAACAGCGGCGCATAAAAAGCCGTGGCCACCGCGAAGCGAATACTGGCCTGCCGCCAGCTTAACTCGCCGGTGAGTGGGGCCACGCGCATTCGCCAGGTCATCATCGCTAGAGTTTGCCCGCGCGTCCAGCACCAGCCAAAGTAGGCATAACACACCGCCAGCACCCATACCCCATTGAGTATGCGCGCCCAAAGCGCATCAGATAAGTGTTCTGGCGTAATACCCAGCAAAAGCTGCATCACCCCCTGAAAGATGCCCTCGGCAATCAGCAAGACCGCCGCCAACAGCAGCAGCTCATAAATAAAGGCCACCAGTCGGCGGCCCCAGGCAGCAGCGCCTAAATGCGCTTCAAAATGCTCATCCGGTTTCAAGTGCAAACTCCGACCGCGGTGCGGCCTTAAACATCATCCAAACTATCGTACAACACTTCGTCCACCAGCTGCTGCGTCAGTTCCAGATTACTGGCCGGGCGCAGCGGAGTTTGCTGCTGCCACCACACGGCCGCCAACACCAGTCCAAGTACCAGCGCCGCACCAGCCAGCGGATGCCGCCCTGCCCAGCTCAGCACCGCGCCATGCGCCGCCACGGTGGGTTGTTGCGCTTGCCGGCGCGCCTGCGCCAGCGCCGCTTGCACGCGCGTCTGGGGTTGCGCCGAGCGCAAGGCCGCACTTAAGCGCACGCCAATTTGATCGGGGGTTTGCTGATTCATAGTGTGACTCCTTGCTCGCGCAGCCACGCGGCCAAAGTGTGGCAGGCCCGCGAGCAGTGCGTTTTTACACTCCCCGTCGAACATCCCATCACCGCCGCCGTTTCGGCTACATCCAGCTCTTCCCAATAACGCAGCAGAAAGGCTTCCCGTTGACGAGCCGGCAAGCGCGCCAAGCCTGCTTCGATGAGCGCAATGTGCTGTTTACTATTGAGCCAGCTGGCCGCATCGGCCCGCTCATCAACGGCACCGGGCAAATACTCCAGCGGATCAGATTCGTCCGTATCTTGCGGGTCGCCGCCCAGAGCCGAAAACAGCGTTTGCCACAGATTGCGCACCCGCGTGCGCCGCTGGGCATCGCGAATGGTGTTTTGCAAAATCCGCTGAAACAGCAAGGGCCATTCAGTGGCGGGCTTGTCGCCGTAATGGCTGGCGAGTTTGAACATCGCTTCCTGCACCACATCCAGCGCCGCCTGCTCATCACGCAGGGCGATCCAGGCTTGCCGCCAGGCCCGTTGCTCGACCTCGCGCAAAAAGGCATCCAGCGTCACCGCAGAAGACAATTGGTTTCCTTTTGTAAAGTGCAGCGAAATATCGCAGCAAAAACAAGGGCATTGATACTAGCAAACCCCAATAGAAACGGCCAGAAAAACTTGCCAACGCCGCCGCCATCGGGTAACTTTAGAGGCCTACACCAAGTCACACCCCGCTGCCCGATGACGTTAAGCGTTGCGAGCAGCACCGGATCGCTTGCGCCAATGCATCAAGCTCGTATCTCAAACAGGCCAAAAGCCTGTATTCTGGCGCCAAAGCTCGGTATAAATGAGGCTTTGCTGGCCGACTGCGTAAGCCGTCTGGCTGCACTGACCCGCCCCGCGGATGAATACGCACGCCTGTGCGTGAGGGGTATCGCTCCCATGGCGAGCGGATTGCCGCAGAACATGACCGATCAACATTGACTCAGGACGAAAACCGATGGAAATTTCGGGCGCAGAAATTCTGGCGCGGTGTCTGGCAGAAGAAAACGTAGAGTTCGTTTTCGGCTACCCGGGCGGCGCGGTTTTGGAAATCTATGATGCGATTTTCAAACAAGACAAATTCAAACACGTGCTGGTGCGTCACGAGCAAGCTGCCGTTCACGCAGCCGACGCTTACTCACGTTCTTCTCACAAAATCGGTGTTGCCCTGGTGACTTCCGGCCCTGGTGCCACCAACGCCATTACCGGCATTGCCACCGCCTATATGGATTCGATTCCGATGGTGGTGATTTCCGGTCAGGTAGGCACGCCAATGATCGGCTCGGACGCCTTCCAGGAAGTCGACATGGTCGGCTGTTCACGCCCGATCGTGAAACACAATTTCTTGGTGAAAGATGTCAAAGACATCGCGCCAACCGTGAAAAAAGCCTTCCATATCGCCACCACTGGCCGTCCAGGCCCGGTTGTGATCGATATTCCGAAGGACATCACCATTCACAAAGCGGTATTCGAATACCCGAAATCGGTCTCGATTCGCAGCTACAATCCGCCAACTAAAGGCCACCCAGGGCAGATCAAAAAAGCCGCTCAAATGCTGGCCGAAGCCAAACGGCCGTTCATCTACGTGGGTGGTGGTGCCGTACTAGGCAATGCCTCAGCCGAAGTCACCGAGCTGGTGCGGCTGCTGAATGTACCGTGTACCAACACCCTGATGGGCTTGGGTGCGTATCCTGGCACCGATGATAAATTCGTCGGCATGCTGGGTATGCACGGCACCTACGAAGCCAATATGGCCATGCAATACGCCGACACGATCATTGCGATCGGCGCGCGTTTTGATGACCGCGTGATTTCATCGCCAGCGCACTTTGCATCGCAAGCCAAGCGCATCGTGCACATCGATATCGATCCATCCTCGATCGCTAAACGCGTGAAAGTCGATGTACCGATCGTGGGTGATGTAAAAGAAGTACTGAAAGACCTGATCGCCGTACTGAAAGAAGGCAATCTGCGCCCGAACGAGAAAGCCCTGAGCGCTTGGTGGGATCAGATCAACGATTGGCGCAAACCCAACAGCCTGTGGTACGAGCCGCACGACACCATCATCAAGCCACAGTTTGTGATTCAGAAACTGTGTGAAGTGACCGGTGGCGATGCGATCATTACCTCGGACGTAGGCCAACATCAGATGTTTGCCGCGCAGTACTACAAATTTAACCGCCCACGCCAGTGGATTAACTCGGGCGGCTTGGGCACGATGGGCTTTGGCCTGCCGGCCGCGATGGGCGCGCAATTGGCCAACCCCGATGCAACCGTGGCCTGCGTAACTGGCGAAGCGTCAATTCAGATGAATATCCAGGAATTGTCGACCTGCAAGCAGTACCACACGCCAGTGAAAATCATTAACCTGAATAACGGTTATCTGGGCATGGTGCGCCAGTGGCAAGAGTTCTTCTACGGCACGCGCTATTCCGAGTCGTATGTGGATGCCCTGCCCGACTTTGTGAAACTGGCCGAAGCCTATGGCCACGTTGGTATGCGCATCGACAAGCCAAGCGACGTGGAAGGCGCGCTGCGCGAAGCCTTTGCCCTGAAAGAGCGCCTGGTGTTTATGGATTTCCTGACCGATCAGAAGACCAACGTATTCCCGATGGTACAAAACGGTAAGGGCCTGAGCCAGATGGATCTGCCACCGCATATGCAAAACATGCAGCTGGTGCCTTTTGAAAACAACCGTGACTACGGCAACCTGTGCTAAGGAGAGATGAAGCATGCGTCACATTTTGTCTGTCCTGATTGAAAATGAAGCCGGCGCCCTGTCGCGCGTCACCGGGCTGTTTTCGGCCCGCGGTTACAATATTGACTCGCTAACGGTGCAAACCACCGAAGATCCCACCATGAGCCGGATGACGATTGTTACCCATGGCTCGGAAGATGTGATCGAGCAAATCACCAAGCAGCTCAACAAGCTGATCGAGGTGGTGAAAGTGATCGACCTGAACGAGGCTGATCACATCGAGCGCGAACTCATGCTGATCAAAGTACGCGCCACCGGCAAAGATCGCGAAGAAATGAAACGGATGGCGGATATCTTCCGCGGCCGCATCATCGATGTCACCGAAAAAAGCTACACCATCGAATTGACCGGCACGGGTGAAAAACTCGACGCCTTTATCAAGGCGCTGGATCAGTCGGTGATTCTGGAAACCGTGCGCACCGGCGCTTCTGGCATTGGTCGCGGCGAACGCATTCTAAAACTATAAGCAGGGTATATGCCTGTAGAACACCACAGGCAAGACCTGCAGAGCAATACCCATAAGCAGCCAACCACCAGTTTTCACGCCAGACAAAGCAACGAGGCGCGGGAACTTTGGGTTTAACACTGACAAGCATTATCTAATACTAAGCAAAGGAAGCATCATCATGGCATTGAACGTTTACTACGATAAAGACACCAACCCAGAAATCATCAAAGGCAAAAAAGTAGCCATCATCGGTTACGGCTCACAAGGCCATGCCCACGCTTGTAATCTGAAAGATTCAGGCGTTGATGTGACTGTTGGTCTGCGCGCTGGCTCAGCCACTGTAAAAAAAGCTGAAGCTCACGGCCTGAAAGTAACCGACGTTAAAACTGCAGTGGCCGGCGCTGACGTAGTAATGATCCTGACTCCGGACGAGTTCCAGTCAAAACTGTACAAAGAAGAAATCGAGCCAAACATCAAGCAAGGCGCAACTCTGGCCTTCGCACACGGCTTCGCGATTCACTACAACCAAGTTGTGCCACGCAAAGACCTCGACGTGATCATGATCGCGCCTAAAGCACCAGGCCACACTGTGCGCTCAGAATTCGTACGCGGCGGCGGCGTGCCAGACCTGATCGCGATCTTCCAAGACGCAACTGGCAAAGCCAAAGACGTGGCATTGTCATACGCTTGGGGCGTGGGCGGCGGCCGCACTGGTATCATCGAAACCACATTCAAAGACGAAACTGAAACTGACCTGTTCGGCGAACAAGCCGTACTGTGCGGTGGCGCGGTTGAACTGGTGAAAATGGGCTTCGAAACCCTGGTTGAAGCTGGCTACGCACCAGAAATGGCGTACTTCGAGTGTCTGCACGAGCTGAAACTGATCGTTGACCTGATGTTCGAAGGCGGTATCGCGAACATGAACTACTCGATCTCGAACAACGCTGAATACGGCGAATACGTAACTGGCCCACGCGTAATCAACGAAGAATCGCGCAAAGCCATGCGTCAAGCGCTGAAAGACATCCAAACTGGTGAATACGCTAAGCAATTCATCTTGGAAGGCCAAACTAACTACGCTTCAATGACTGCAGCGCGTCGTAACAACGCAGCGCATGGCATCGAGGTAGTAGGCGGCAAACTGCGCGCGATGATGCCTTGGATTCAAGCGAACAAGATCGTTGACCAAACCAAAAACTAATTTTTAGCAGCTGCAACTCGAGTGAGGCCAAAAGACAATAAAACGTCTTCGCTGCGCAGCTCGTGTACTTAACGTACACGACGCCGCTAGCGCCTCACCCAATCGCGTTTCGCTCGCTAAAATAGTTGTCAATAAAAAAACCGGCTCAATGCCGGTTTTTTTATATCGAAAGATTCTTGGGCGAGACTCAAGACAGTCCACTAGCACTCCAGAGCGGCACATACCCACCCAAGTATTGCCGCCAAAGCTAAATCCATTAATTATTGGCCGCCAATACCCCTAGATAGCGATCATTAATTCGCTGCCATTGCCCGCTGCGCTGCAAGCGTTCAATCCCGCGATCCACCACCGCCTTCACCGGCACCGCCTCAGCCAGGCGTTTGCTGATCAACACATGAAAAGCGCGCGTGGGCACAATCGGGTCGGGCACATAGGCAAGCTCGCGCCAATCCAGCAAGCCTTGCTGCGCCATCATCCGCACCACTTCGACCTGCTCCAGCGCTAAATGAAACCGCCCAGCCTGCAGCATACGCAGCAACATTTCGCGGTCGCGCGCGCTGGTGTCGATGCGCACCAGGCCCTGATACTGGTCATAGTTAAAACCCAGCACGCCCCCCAGACGAAAGCCTTGCATGCTATCGCGGTCGGTAACTCGTGGCGGAATGCGGAAACGGTCTTTACGGTAAAACAGTGCCAGATGGGTTTCGTAGAGCGCATCACTATAGAGTGCGTATTGCGCGCGGTCGCTGCGGTAAGACGCATTGGGCACCAGATCAACCTGCCCCGCTTCCAGCTCTGCCAGGCAGCGGCGCCAAGGGCGGATCACGTGTTCGGGGCGGATGCCGGCATGCCAGAGGATGTCGGTGAGCATCTCGACGGCAATCCCGCGCACCGCGCCGTTGTCTTCAATCATCAGATACGGCGGCTTTTCACCCTCTTCCCAGCACACGCGCAAGCTGCTGGGCAGCGCCATTGCCGTGGTGGCCAAGCCCAGCCAGCAACAGACGGCAACAAAGATGCGGCGCATGCGGTGTTCTCCAGGATCAGATCAATATACCCAAACCAGTATAGCCCCAGAAAGCACCACAGATATTACACTGCGGCAAATACCCCTTATGCCGCCATCATTTCGCCCAAGCGTACCGGCCGCGCGGCAACCCAATCGGACGCGAAGGCTGGCGTGCCCGGCTGAAAGAGCAACACGACGGTTGAGCCAAGCAGGAAACGGCCCATTTCTTCGCCTTTTTCCAGCACGATTTGCTGGTCGAGATAGCTCTTGCGCCATACCGCATTGGCCCGTGGCGGATTCACCACGCCATGCCAGACGGTAGCCATACTACCCACGATGGTGGCCCCCACCAGCACCAGCGCAAACGATCCGAATTCGGAATCAAACATGCACACCACACGCTCATTGCGCGCAAACAGTGCATCGACGCCACGGGCTGTCGCCGGATTAACCGAATACAGCTCGCCGGGCACATAAATCATCTCGGTCAGCCGCCCACGGCAGGGCATATGAATACGGTGATAATCCTTGGGGCTGAGATAAATGGTGGCAAACTGGCCATCGCGAAACGGCGCGGCCAGCGCAGCATCGCCGCCGAGCAAGGCCGTGGCGGTGAAATGCTTGCCCTTGGCCTGAAAAATCTGTTCTTGCTCGATTTTGCCCAGTTGGCTAATCGCGCCATCCACCGGACACACCAACGGCGCAGCGGCTATCGGCCGGGCGCCGGCTTTGAGTGGCCGGGTAAAGAATTCGTTGAAAGTGGCGTAGCTGGCGGGATCGGGATTGGCCGCTTCCGCCATATTGACCTGATACTTGGCGATAAACGACTTGATCACTTGCGTGGTCAGGCTGCCTGCCTGCCGGCCGGCCAGATTACCCAGCAACTCGGTAAGGAGACGTTTGGGTAAAACGTGTTGAAGCGCAACAAACAAACGATCTGACACCACAGCCCCTTAGCCGCAACGGCCTCTATCAATCAAAGCGGCAATTATACCGCAGCCACCCCGCCCCACGCAGACAAACCCTGTCAGCCCGCCTGCTGCTCGGTTACAATCGACCATCCCGCTAGTAGGCCGACCGCCGAGGTTAGAGCAATGCAACAGAAACCCGCGCTGAATCTGCGCCGCCAAAGTATTTACCTGCTTCCCAATTTATTCACGCTGGCAGCTTTGTTTGGTGGCTTTTATGCCATCGTGCAGGCGATGAACGGCAAATTTGAGCAAGCCGCGCTGGCGATTTTCGCCGCCATGATTCTTGATGGCCTGGATGGGCGCGTGGCCCGCATGACGCACACCCAATCCGAATTTGGCGCACAATTCGATAGCCTATCCGACATGGTGTCGTTTGGCGTGGCGCCAGCGCTAGTAATGTATGAATGGGCACTCTCACCCTTTGGCAAATTCGGCTGGGCGGTTGCCTTTATCTACTGTGCCGGTGCGGCGCTGCGCCTAGCCCGCTTCAATACCAATATTCAGGTGGTGGATAAACGTTTTTTCCAGGGCCTACCTAGCCCGGCGGCGGCGGCACTGGTGGCAGGGCTGGTGTGGATCAATATCGAATACCACGATGATTTGCTACATCTGGCCGAGCTCATGCCGTATGCCGCACTGCTATTTACGCTGTTTGCCGGCCTCACCATGGTATCGAATGTGCCCTTTTGGAGCTTTAAAGAACTACATATGCGCAAAACCGTACCGTTTATGTCGCTGCTGATTGCCACCCTGGTGCTGGTGATCGGCGCCTCACGCCCGGCGCTGGTGTTGTTTAGTTTCTTTATTTGCTACGCAGCTTCGGGCTATCTGTACTGGCTGTGGCGCTTTATCATCAAGCCCCGCACCAAGCAAAATCAGACATAATGTCTAACTTTTAATTTAAAAGTCGAATAACGTGGCGCCAAAATCACATTGGCGCCATTTTTTGCGCAAAATATTTGACTCGATGTCGAACAAATCGTACTCTAAACACATCAACGCGGAGAAACACCCCATGTCATTGGACATTGAACGTCTAATCGCCGATTTCGGCGGCCCGAGCAACCTGGCCGAAGCCCTGAATGCCATGTTTCCGGATGACCCGGTGTCCCGCGCTGCAATTTATAAATGGCGTGAACGCGGCAGCTTGCCCCTCACCCAAGTGGACAAGCTGGCTCAATTGGCTACCCGCCAAGGCCGCACTTTGAATATCCAGCACTATATGCGCAGCACACCCGCTGCCTCATTCAGTCAACAGGAGCACACCATGAGCAATACCCGTTTGGTTATTTTTGACACCACCTTGCGCGATGGCGAACAGTCGCCCGGCGCCTCAATGACCAAAGAAGAAAAAATCCGGATTGCTCGCCAGCTGGAAAAGCTGGGTGTGGATGTGATTGAAGCCGGCTTTGCCGCCGCCAGCCCTGGTGATTTTGATGCCATCAAAACCATCGCCGGCATTATCGAAAACAGCACCGTCTGTTCGCTCGCTCGCGCCAACGAGCGGGATGTACGTGCAGCCGGTGAAGCCATCAAAGACGCCAAACGCGGCCGGATTCATACCTTTATTGCCACCAGCCCGATTCATATGCAGCACAAATTGCGCATGGAACCGGATCAAGTGGTTGAGGCCGCCGTTAAAGCGGTGAAAATTGCCCGCGAATACACCACGGATGTGGAATTTTCCGCAGAAGACGCATTGCGCTCGGACATCGACTTTCTGGCCCGCATTTTTGGCGCCGTAATCGAAGCCGGCGCCACCACCTTGAACGTACCGGATACCGTGGGTTATGCCGTACCACAAAAAACCGAAGCGTTTTTCCGTGAGCTGATCGCGAAAACGCCCGGTGGGGATAAAGTAATCTGGTCAGCGCACTGTCACAATGATTTGGGCATGGCGGTTGCCAATTCGCTGGCCGCCGTCTTGGGTGGTGCACGCCAAGTGGAATGCACGATCAACGGCCTGGGCGAGCGCGCCGGCAATGCCGCGATGGAAGAAATCGTGATGGCCACCCGTACCCGCAAAGACATCTTCGGCGTGGAAACCCGCATCGACACCACGCAAATTGTACCGACCAGCAAATTGGTCTCCACCATCACCGGCTATCCGGTACAACCGAACAAAGCGATTGTCGGCGCCAATGCGTTTGCGCATGAATCCGGCATTCACCAAGATGGCGTGCTGAAACATCGCGAAACCTACGAAATCATGAGCGCCGAATCAGTGGGCTGGAGCACCAATCGCCTCACACTGGGCAAACTGTCGGGCCGCAACGCCTTCCGCACCAAGCTGCAGGAATTGGGCATCGAGATCGCCAGCGAAGAAGCGCTGAACGCCGCCTTTGCGCGCTTTAAAGAGTTGGCGGATAAAAAGCGCGAAATTTTCGACGAAGATTTGCATGCTCTGGTATCGGACGAGCTGATCTCGATCGAGCAAGAGCACTTCAAACTGGTGTCGCTGAAAGTGGTTTCAGAAACCGGTGAAACACCGCAGGCTGAGCTGGTGATGACCGAGGCGGGCCAAGAGCGTCGCGCCTTGGCGCATGGCGATGGCACGGTGGATGCAACCTTCAAAGCCATCGAATCGCTGATCAACAGCGGCGCCGAATTGCAGCTGTATTCAGTGAATGCGATCACTGCCGGCACCGACAGCCAAGGTGAAGTTACGGTTCGTCTGGCCAAAGATGGCCGGATCGTAAATGGCCAAGGCGCGGATACCGACATTATTGTTGCCAGCGCGAAAGCCTATATTTCTGCGCTGAATAAAATCAATAACAACGCCGAGCGCGTGCACCCGCAACCAGTTTAAGGGCTACGCCCCACAGGTTTGCCACAACGGGAACGAAATGATGTACCCGATCATTTCGCGAAACCAAGGCCATAAGCCTGCCGTTTCACACTCAAAGCTGACTTGACCCGAGCCAGCCCTAGGTCGCCCACCGCAAAAACAAAGCCCCGCCTGATCGGCGGGGCTTTTATTTGCTTCGATTTAATATGCTCAGGCGGCAGATTGCTGCTCGGCATACTGCGCCAATAGACTCGGGCGCGAATATTTGGCGTACAAGTTAGCGCTCGCATAACTCACCACGGCCAACACCACCTGCAACAGCGCCAAAATCTGGCCCAGCCCTTGCTCGGCATACGCCCGCATAATTCCTTCCAGCAACCACAGCAGCACAAACATGGTGTACCACTGAAAGGTGTAACGCCGGCCATGCAAGAGCCCGCGCAGTGGCAGCAACATAATCAGCGCCTTCGCCGCCAACCATGACCCCCCGGGGTATAGCGGTGAAAGCCATAGCTCCCATAGCATGGTGAGCAATACCATGGCCAGTACACAAGCTACCGTGAGCCACTGCCAGATTGGCAACTGCTTGGGTGATAAATTCATGCCGCCCCCTGCATCAGCTGGCGAGCCACTTCGGCCAGTCGCTTACCCTGCGCAATACACAGTTGGCGCTCCGCCTCGGAGATCGGCCGGCTGGAATCCGTACCCGCCCAATGGCTAGGGCCATAAGGGGTGCCGCCGGTAGTGGTCGAGAGCAAGGCGCTTTCAGAATAAGGCGTGCCAACGATCAACATGCCGTGGTGTAACAGCGGCAACATCATGGTGATCAGCGTGGATTCATTACCGCCATGCAAGGTACCAGAGCTGGTAAACACCGACGCGGGCTTGCCAATCAAGGTGCCTTGCAACCATTCGGCGATGGTGGAATCCCAAAAATACTTCATCGGCGCAGCCATATTGCCAAACCGGGTTGGGCTACCCACGGCAATACCGACGCATTCTTGTAAATCGGCGAGCTCCACATAGGGAGCCCCAGCCGCGGGAATAGCCGACTCTGTGGCTTCACAGACGGTAGAAATGCGGGGCACGGTACGCAAACGCGCCTGCATGCCCGGCACACTATCGATACCACGGGCAATCAGCTGCGCCATTTGCCGCGTGGCACCATGCGTGGAGTAATACAAGACCAGAATATCGCTCATGATCGGGCTCATAGAAAGTTTGCGGTATTATAAAGGGATTCTGTCGGTATAAAGTGATGATGACTGCTTCCAGCCCCTTGCCCCTGTGGCGCCGAGTTTTGGGTTTTAGCCGCTTTGTTGGCCAGCGCCTAGTGGCTGATCGCTGCCTTAATACCGCGGGCAGCCTTACCTACACCAGCCTGCTGGCCCTAGTACCGCTATTTACGATTGCACTGACGGTGATCTCGGCCTTTCCGATGTTCAGCGGGCTGAGTAGCCGTTTTCGTGGCTTTATCATTTCCAATCTGGTACCCGATGCCGCCGGCAAAGTCGTGGGTGTGTATATGCGGCAATTTGCCGACAACGCCGATCGCCTCACGGCCTTCGGCATGATTGGCTTGCTGGCCACCGCAATCCTGTTGATGACCACAATTGAAAAATCAGTAAACGACATTTGGCGCGTACGCCGGCAACGCAAGCTATTGCCGCGCACGCTAACCTACTGGGCCACCCTAACCCTGGCGCCATTACTGATCGGCTTAAGCCTTTCACTTACCAATTGGATTTCGAATCAGGCCGGGGGCTTTGCCAGCGGTTTTGATTTCAGCTTGATCAAAATCGGTCCGCCACTCTTGGTATTCTGTTCGCTCACGCTGTTGTACATGGCACTGCCTAATTGCTTCGTACCTCGCCATCACGCCACGACAGCGGCGCTGATCACCACAGCACTGTTGGAGGTCATGAAATGGCTGTTTGCCCTCTACTTAAAACAATTTGGTACTTACAAACTTGTCTATGGTGCGTTCGCCAGCTTTCCGATCTTTTTGTTGTGGCTGTATGTCTGCTGGGTAATCGTGCTGACTGGTGCAGTGATTTCCGCGACGCTCTCCTACTGGCACAATGATGGTTGGCAATGGAGCCAGCACCATGGTACCCGCTTTGAGCAAGCGATGAGTATTTTGGCCGAGTTAGCCAAGGCGCATACGAATTCTTATATTCTGCACATCGATGAGCTGCGCAAACGGGTGGGATTAGGCGTCGATGCGACGCAAAACCTGCTCGACCAAATGGCCGAAAAAGGCTGGGTGGAATCCAACCGCGATGGGCAATGGTTTTTGGCTGGTAGTGCCGCCAATATCGGGCTGGATCAGGTATTCGAGCTGATCGTTAGCCCGCTCAGCACCGAAGAAAAAAGCGGCCTGACCTTGCCGCTCGACAAGGCCAAAGCCGCTTTAGCGATATCACTGGCCGATTATTTAGCCGCGCAGCCCGCTGCCAACGCGGCATCAATTGCAGATTCAGGCAACTCGCCAATATAAGCTTCACCCAGCTGGCGCAGTAGAATGAATTTGATCTTGCCAGCATCTACTTTCTTATCTTGCGCCATTAGCGCCTTATAGCGCGCGGCGCCAAGATCAGGGGCCACCACCGGTAAACCAGCAGCCAAGAGTAGGTTTGTCACGCGGGCAACATCTGCGGCCGCCAACTGCCCCAGCGCTTGCGAAGCATGTGCAGCCAACACCATTCCCGCCGCAACCGCTTCACCGTGCAACCAAGCGCCATAGCCTAAGCCGGCTTCAATGGCATGCCCAAAGGTATGGCCAAGATTGAGCAATGCCCGCTGACCGGTTTCTTTTTCATCAGCGGCGACAATTCGCGCTTTGTTCAAACAGCAGCGTTCGATGGCATAAGCCAATAGATCGTCCTGCCGCGCCATCACGCCCTGAATATTCGCCTCAAGCCAGAGCAAAAACTCAGGGTCATCAATAAACGCGTACTTAATTACCTCGGCCATGCCGGCGCTAAATTCGCGATCCGGCAAGGTGCTTAAAGTGTCCAAATCGGCCAACACAAGCTTGGGCTGATAAAAAGCGCCAATCATGTTTTTACCCAGCGGATGATTGATCGCCGTCTTGCCACCCACGGAAGAATCAACCTGCGCGAGCAAGGTGGTCGGAATTTGAATGAAGGGTACACCGCGCTGATAAATTGCAGCGGCAAAACCAGTCATATCGCCAATCACCCCACCACCAAGCGCGATTAGGGTGGTTTTCCGCTCCGCACGCTCGGTGAGTAGCGCATCCATAATTTGATTTAGCGATTCCCAGGTTTTGTATTGCTCACCATCGGGAAGAATGATGGCCTGTACTGTGACCCCCTTGGCCTCTAGCACTTGTTTTAACTGCGGCAAATAAAGTGGCGCAACAGTCTCATTGCTCACAATCGCCACCCGCGGCTGCGCGAGCTGAGCCACAATCAATTCGGCTTGGGCGAGCAATCCACGGCCTATATGAATGTTGTACGGGGCGTGAGCAATATCTACCGGCACAATGTGGGTCATTGGTTCTTTTCCAGTTCTTTAATCAGTAGTTGCAGCAGTGAATTGACACTTTGGTTGCTAGTATCAATAACCAGATCGGCCACTTCACGATAAAGAGGATCACGAATGGCAAATAGCTCGGCTAAGCGCGCTTTGGGATCGGCGGTCTGCAATAATGGCCGGTTTTTATCGTGGCAGGTGCGTTGATATAGTTCTTCAGGCGATGCGCAGAGGTAAATCACATAACCATTGCGCCGCAGAAATGCCCGGTTATCCGGATTGAGTACCGCCCCACCGCCGGTGGCCAGCACGATATTCTGGAGCTGGGTGAGCTCAGCAATCGCCTCAGCCTCGCGCGCACGAAAACCCGCCTCGCCTTCAAGTTCGAAAATCGTCGGGATACGGGCACCGGTTCTAGCCTCGATTTCATGATCAGAATCATGAAAAATTTTGCCACTCGCCTTCGCTAAGGCTCGCCCCACGGTTGTTTTGCCAGCCCCCATGAGGCCGACCAAAAAAAAATTGCCTGGCATTTTCATACCAGGCATTTTACTTGAATCACTGTGGCTAGGCGATGATCAACACCGCATTCGCAACAATTAGCGCAGCGTCAGATCTGACTGCAGCACCCGTGGGGTCAAGAAGATCAGTAACTCACGCTTTTGCGTACTTTGTGCACGGTTCTTGAACAGATTGCCCACTACAGGGATATCGCCGAGCATTGGGACCTGAGTCACTGTATTGGTCGTATCTTCGATGTAGATACCACCAATAACAACCGTGCCACCATTCTCCACCAAAACCTTAGTCTTGATTTGCTTGGTATTGATGGCTGGACCACTCAGGGTATTTTCACCACGACTGTCTTTATTCACGGCTACATCCATGAACACATTGCCATCAGGAGTGATTTGAGGCGTCACTTTCAAAGACAGGGTTGCCTTTTTGAATGAAACAGATGTTGCACCATTCTGTGAAGATTCCGAATAAGGAATTTCCTGACCGTCTTCAATCACCGCCTCGACTTGATCTGCAGTAACTAGCCGCGGACTAGAAACAATCTTACCTTTGCCGTCTTGTTCCAGTGCACTCAGTTCCAAACCGAGCAAGCCATCAGAACCAGCCACCATCATTGCGATAGAGGCGGGATTAAAACCACCAATTGCTGCAGCAGGAAGGCTAACTTGGGGCGTATTCCCAGCTAAGGCTGGGCCAGGATAACTTTCACCTCCAGTAGTTTTATAGTCTTTCGTAGTCAAGCCACCCGCAGCTCCATAATCTTTCTTCATGTACAGGCCATGAAACTTCACCCCCAAGTTGCGGCTAAAACCATCTTCAGCCTCAACGATGCGCGCTTCAATCATGACTTGCCGCACAGGGATGTCTGTCTTCGCAATCAATTCACGAATCTGCTCCAGTTTGGATGGAATATCCTGCACAATCACTTGATTAGTACGCGGTACGATAACAGCACTACCCCGAGGAGAAAGCAATTTTTGCTTATCGTCAGTAAGTACCGTTTTCATCTCATCGGCTTTTGTATATTTCAGCGAGAAATATTCTGTACGAGTAGGTTCGAGCTCGGCTATTTGCTTTTTAGCTTCCAGCTCTTGCTTCTCTTTAGATGCTAGCTCATCACGTGGTGCAATCCACATTACGTTGCCAGATTTGCGCTGATCCAGACCTTTGGCTTGCAAGATAATATCCAGAGCTTGATCCCATGGCACATCTTTAAGCCGCAGAGTGAGTGCGCCATTCACCGTATCGCTGGTGATAATGTTCATGCCGGTGAATTCGGCAATCACTTGCAGCACGGTGCGAATCTCAACGTTCTGGAAATTAAGTGAGAGTTTCTCGCCCTTATAATTTGGCTTGCTTTGCGCTGATTTTTTAGCGTCACTGGTATCGCGCACCTCAACAACAAAGCGATTTTCAGTTTGATAGGCCGAATACTCCCAAGTACCTTTTGGCTCAATCAGCATTTTCACTGTATCGCCTTGGCTAAAGGTATCTACACGCTGGATCGGGGTACCGAAGTCCGCCACATCCAAACTACGCTCCAACGTTTTGGGCAAACCCACTTTAGAAAATTCAACCAGTAGTTTTTTGCCTTGTTGGCGAATATCGATACCAACATTTGAGCTAGATAAATCAATAATCACTTTACCCTCACCCGATGAACCGCGGCGAAAGTCAATATCCTGAATACCCTCACGTTTGCCCGTTGCTTTTGATTCGGCAAATTGAGTGCCCGCTCTTACTGGTGCAGCATCTTTTGCCGTGGTGGCACCAGCTGCCCCATCAACAGAAATTAGCAAGGCATTGCCATCAACTTTTGTTTCATAGGCTGCCGGTTTTTGCAAATTAAATACCAAGCGGGTGCGGCCAGTACCTTCGGCAATATTAATCAGGCGCAAGGCGGCGCCATTGACCTGCACTGAGCTTTTACCCGCTTGATTCGTTGTATTGGCAAAGTCAAACGCTATCCGAGGCGGGGTATTGACTGAGAAGCTGGTTGGAGTAGGAGGTGTACCACCAAACATCACCTTAACAATCTGCTTTTCTGCGCTGACATTACTCACTTCAATACCAGTAATATTTGCAGCCTCAGCAGCTAATGCCAGCGGAGTCCACAACAGCAGCGCAATCTTCGCGAAACCACCGAGAATTCTAGTTAAAGTCATTTTTTCTGCTCCGCGTCATCCAGACCCAAGGTTGTGGTGCGCTCAACCCAATCCCCACCACTATCTTCAACAATTTCTTTTAGGGTAATTTCGGTTTCAGTTACCTTGGTAACCATGCCAAAATCCTGCCCCATATAGCTTCCCGTTTTTACTCGGTAAAGATTACCATCCGGAGCCTTTACCAGAGCCTGAATAGTTTTGCCTTGTTGCAAGGTGCCAACCATTCTTAACTTTTCCAGATCGTAGTTTTCAAGCACTTCTTTAGGACGATTAGTGTTTGGAGCGATACCACCCGTCCCAGCTTTCTTTGCCAGCTCCATTTTACTTGGTCGAAATGGATCGGGCAGAGAAAATGCTTCATATGCAAAAGGCTGATACGGCTTAACCTCCGGCAATGGCTCTACACGACCTCGCAAGCCCTCAGTTTGCTCTTGCATCCAAACTTTCAAATCTGCATTCTCTTCAGAAAAACAACCACTAAGCAAAGTACAGAAGGGAAGCAACAGGGCGATGGTTTTAAGTCTTAGCATGTTCTCGCCCTCTTATTGTCGATTCTTTTTACGGGCTTCAATTTCAGCCTGGCGAATAGCCTGCTGCTCTGCCTCGTCTAGCGCACGATAGGTTTTAACCGTTGCTTCCATGGACAAAAGGCTGGGGTCTTTCGGCACTGAAAGTTTAATATCACTAAGAGTAACAATTCGCGATAGCTGCGCAACATCACTTACGAAAGCAGAGAGATCGTGATACGAACCAGTAACCTTAATGTTGATTGGCATTTCTGCGAACTCTGCGGTTTTTACTTCAGAGCCAGGCTTAAACAATTCAAACATCAAGCCGCGGCCAACCCCTGCCTGATTAATTTCGGTCAGCAATGTTTCCATTTCAGACTTATTGGGTAGCTGCTTCAGCAATGCTCCAAATGCCTGCTGAATCTCTAGCAATTGTTGGCGATACGCTTCAAGATTAATCGCCTTTTTCTTTTTTTCGAGATATTGCTGCTTCAGCTGTTCTTCTTGCTGAACACCAGCATCCAGCTCATCAAATTGTGGCTGCCAAAAATAAAATACGCCCGCAGCAACAACGACTGCTACTAATACAACCGCAGAAGTTAGCTGAACCACCAGCGGCCAGTTGCCAGCGTCTTTGGGATCTAGATTTTTGAAATCGTCTAACGTAACAGCCATTATTGCCCCCTAGCAACCGCGGGTTTTGACGCGACCATGGATGCGTCCAAAGAAGCACGGGTAACCTTAATGTTCAACGTAAATTCAGATAGACGCTGATTTCCAACACTTGCTGCTTTGGTTTCAATCAACAACGGCTGTTCGAACACAGGAGAATCATTGACGTTACGCATCAAAGTGGAAACCCGAGCATTTGATTGGGCCAAGCCATTCAAGGTCAGTTGCTCTCCCACTTGCTTAACATCTTTTAAGTACACGCCTTCAGGAACTTGCCGCGTTAGTTGATCCATAATGTGAACAGTTTCAGTTCGATTGGATTGTAAGCGTTCAACAATCTGTTTTCGATCCAGAAGGGCCTGCTTCTCTGACTTTAGCTTTTCGATTTCTGCAATCTCTTTGTCGAGTTTGGCATTCTCAGCCGTCAGAAATTGATTCCGCTCATTTTGGGCCTCGATCTTAGTTGCTAACAAGAGGTAACCCGCGAGAACAATCGAACAAGCCGCAACAAATGAGAAACCGAGCAAGGCAACATAACGCCGTTGCCTTGCCAGTCTTTTTTCCTCGCGATGAGGAAGTAAGTTAATACGTATCATGCAGGATCAAACCTCCGCATAGCCAAACCACACGCGATCAGGAGCGAAGGCGCATCTAATTGAATCTGTTTACCACGAACCTTGCCAGTAGACATACTAAAGAAGGGATTGGCCCGCATAGTACTTGCCACCTGAGTGCGGCTGGAAACTGCCTCATCCAAGCCATGAATCACGCTACACCCACCGGCCAGTAAAATATGATCAACTGTCGTGTAATTGCTCGACGTATAGAAGAACTGCAAAGAGCGAGATATCTCTAATGCCATCGTATCCATGAAGGGCTGCAGCACATCAGGCTCATAATTATCTGGCAAGCCACCTTGACGCTTGGCAGATTCAGCTTCTTCAGATGACATATTGAATTTACGCTGAATCTCTTGGGTTAGCTGGTTACCCGCGTAGCCTTGATCCCGGCTATAAATCGACTGCCCATCTTTGAAGATATTCATATGCATCGCTGTGGCACCAATATCCACCACCGCTACAATTTGATTTTCACCGCCATTCGGCAGCTGCGGACGCATTAACTCAAAAGCGGCCTGAGTTGCGTAAGATTCAACATCTAGCACCACAGCCTTAAGCCCCGCGTCTTCGATTGCTGCGACGCGCTCTTCCACCTTAGTTTTTTTAGCGGCCGCGATGAGAACTTCATCTTCGTCAGGATTGTTAGGTGCAGGTCCGAGTACCTGAAAATCTAAATTCACTTCATCCAAAGAAAATGGAATGTACTGATTTGCCTCCGTTTCGACCTGCATCTCAAGATCGCGCTCACTCATTCCCGAAGCAACAAGGATCTTCTTGGTAATAACCGCCGATGCAGGCAAAGCCACAGCAACGTTCTTCACCTTGCTACCTAGTTGTTTCCAAGCACGCTGCACAGCCTCCGCAACAGCCTCTGGATTAGTGATGTTGCTATCCGTTACAGCATCTTTGGGCAAAGGCTCAATCACATAGCGATCTAGGCTAAAATTGCGCCCCGTCTGGCTCAGCTCAACCATCTTGACCGCAGAGGCACTGATGTCCACCCCGATAAGCGGGGGAGCTGATGGCTTTAAGAAATCGAGGTTCAACGCAATAATCCTCTTTTATATCATGCAAAAAATGCTAGCAGTGGGGCTAACGAAGTGTAAAGCTCACATTCTGCGGAAGATGCTTTTTGCAACAAACAGGTATTCGCAGTACATTACGCTTAAAACCAACTCTATAAACAAATACTCGTTATCGCAATGATCAAGAAAATATTTTTAAGCTTGTTGGCTGTGGCTGGCGGATTATCCCTGCTTGCAGCTGCGCTCGTTGTGATGGCGATTACAGTAACATACCCCAAGCTCCCATCCTTAGAGGCCCTCACGGACTACAAACCTAAGGTCCCCTTGCGCATCTACACACAAGATAAGGTATTAATCGGTGAATTTGGCGAGGAACGCAGAGCTTTCACGCCAATTGATCAGGTTCCCAAACAAATGATCAATGCGCTTCTGGCCGCGGAAGATGAGCGGTTTTATCAACATGGCGGCATCGATTATTTAGGCGTACTGCGGGCAATTGCAGGTAATTTAATCTCCGGTCAAGCGAGATCTGGCGCCAGCACTATCACGATGCAGGTAGCTAGAAATTTTTATTTATCCAACGAAAAGACAATATCAAGAAAGTTCAATGAGGCGCTTCTATCCTTCAAAATTGAACACAATCTTTCAAAAGATCAAATTCTTGAGCTTTATATTAACCAAATCTACCTAGGACAGCGCGCCTACGGGTTTGCATCAGCGGCTCAAACATACTATGGCAAGCCGCTGAGTCAACTCAGTATTGCCCAATTTGCCATGCTGGCGGGCCTGCCGAAAGCACCTTCAGCGTATAACCCTGTCGTTAATCCTAAACGAGCAAAGCTACGTCAACTTTACGTGCTGCGCCGCATGCACGAATTACAAATGATCACGCCTGCGGAATATGAAGCCGCAAAAGTGGCCGAAATTCAAGTACAGCGTGGCACTAATGCCTATCCAATTCACGCGGAATACGTTGCCGAAATGGTAAGGCAGATGATTCATGAGAAATATAAAGACGCAGCGTACACCGATGGTTTTCAGGTTTACACCACGATCAATAGCCAACAACAGCAAGCAGCCTATGAGGCATTGCGTACGGGTCTGATCGACTATGACACGAGACATGGGTATCGCGGTCCTGAAGGGTTTGTCGACACCAACTTGCTCACGCCGGGCTCAGAAGACCTGCTAGATGAAGCCCTTGCCAACACTAAAGATGCTGATGAATTAAAAGTTGCAGTTGCAATCTCCGTTTCCAGCAAAGAAGTAACAGCCTACATCAAGGGTGAAGAGCGCATCTCCATAAAGGGCGACGGACTCAGATTTGCTAGATCAGCGCTATCCGAGAAAGCCCCGCCAGCCAATCGGATCCGGCCTGGCGCAATCATTCGCGTGCGCGCAAGTGCCCAAGGCTGGACGATTGCACAGCTACCACAAGTTGAAGGCGCAATGGTGGCGCTCAACCCTGACAACGGAGCAATAACCGCGTTGGTCGGCGGCTTTGATTTTAATCGCAATAATTTTAACCACGTTACTCAGGCATGGCGCCAGCCAGGTTCTAGCTTTAAGCCATTTATTTACTCTGCCGCGCTTGAGCGTGGCGTAACCCCTTCCACGCAAATTAATGATGCACCACTCGTCATCGATCAATCAGATGCCAACGGGCAGCGCTGGGAACCTAAAAACTATGATGGTTCTTTTTCCGGCATGATGTCGGTACGGAAAGCACTAACCCTTTCCAAGAACTTAGTCTCTATTCGAATTTTGCAAGCCATTGGGCCAGACTATGCTCAACAGCACATTACTCGCTTTGGCTTCCCCCCCAAAAATCACCCAGCCTACCTCACCATGGCGCTTGGTGCAGGTAGTGTCACGCCCTTACAAATGGCAGAAGGCTACGCCGTCTTTGCTAATACCGGTTTTCGGGTGCGGTCTTATTTTATTGATCGGATTGAAGACAGTCGCGGTAAAGTTCTTGCCAAAACCCAACCAGAAATCGCAGGACAAAACGCACCACGTACACTCGATCCACGCAATGCCTTTATCATGTCTAGCATGATGGGGGATGTCATCAAAATGGGTACTGCAACCAAAGCCAAGGCCTTAGGGCGTAACGACCTTGCAGGTAAAACCGGCACCACCAATGATGCTTTTGATGCGTGGTTTGCTGGCTATAGCCCGAAATTGGTTGCAATTACCTGGATTGGCTTCGATCAACCTCGGAGTCTTGGTGCAAGAGAAACTGGTGGCGCTGCCGCTTTGCCAGTCTGGGTAAACTTCATGAGCAGCGCATTAAAAGACACTCCTGAGCTAACCCGCCCGATTCCAGAAGGCATCATCACCAGAACGACAGAAACAGAGCGCGGACCTATTTCTGAGTACTATCTGCAGGAATTCCCCAACACCAACAGTGAATTAGGCTTGAGTGGTGGCGGCAATACAGACGAAGCCGGCGCACAGCCTCTCGGTGAAATCAAAGAGCTGCTTTTCTAATGACCATTGATTCTCAACGTCGCAACCTATATCGAGCCAAGATCCCTCAGCAGATCAATGCACGCTGTATTTTGCAAACCGCAACAGACCCGATTGATGTCCGCATATCTGACATTAGCTTAAGTGGCGTGGGCTTTCTTGGTTTTTACCCCGAACTAGATCTCGAGATCGGTGATGTACTCACACAGTGTCGGATTGAACTACCCGGCATCGGCTTTATTTGTTGCAGCCTTTGCCTCGCCTCCCAATCAGAGCAACTGCTCACGAATGGACTTAAATCAATTCGCTCAGGTTGGCAATTCATACAATTAACAGAGCAGCAAGAATCAAAGATACAACGCTTTATCTTCAGCATTGAGTGATGCACATTTCCTGTTTCTGATAAGCAATCCACTTGCTATGCCGCTGGCGAACTCAAACACGGCCCAATAACGCTCATCGATGAAGAACCGACGCCACCCCCATCTTGAGTAGCACGTGACTTTAGAGTCCAATCCACCATGACAAGGAGTTGGACATGAAGAAACGATTCACAGAAGAACAGATCATTGGCTTCCTGCGAGAAGCCGAAGCCGGCATGCCCATCGCCGAACTGTGCCGCAAGCATGCTTTCTCCGAGGCCAGCTACTACCTCTGGCGCAGCAAGTTTGGCGGCATGAATATCTCGGAGGTCAAGCGGCTCAAAGAGCTGGAAACCGAGAACGCACGACTCAAGAAGCTCCTGGCGGAGACCATGCTCGAGAACGAGATCACCAAGGAAGCCCTCCGAAAGAAGTGGTGAGCGCACCGTCACGGCGGGAGCTGGTGCGCTATTTGTCGGGCAAGGGGCTGAGTGAACGCCGATCGTTGCGTTTAGCGGGCATGAGCCCTAGCGCCTTCCGCTACCAGCCACAGCCAGACCGCAATGCCACACTCAAGGAAAAAATCATCACGCTGGCACAGCGCCACCGGCGCTACGGTGCCAGCATGATTTAAGAAAGCGCTGGATGGCCTGACGCCAGCAGCCTACGCCAAGTCGCTCGCGCAAAAATCAGATAAATTAGCCATGGATTCTAAAGCGGAGTGCTACTGAGATTGGGGGGACGTCGGAGCTTCGCTTTGCTGCTGTTCTGCACCCCGCCACTTCCGCCGCGCAAAGCAAAAAGCCCAGCTCTTCCGAGCTGGGCTTCTTTAGGGGAGTCTGGCAATGACCTAC
>NZ_JTLG01000005.1:0-78994 GCF_000799095.1 Chitinibacter sp. ZOR0017
TGAAACTGGAACAGCCAAGCTGCAAAGTGGTCAGCAAAGAACGCAGCGAAGTGACCTTCACCCAGCAATACCACTCGCAAGACTACAGCGACACCGTGCAAAAGACGCTGGAGCTGGTGCAGGAAGGTGGCAAATGGAAGATCCAGCGCGAGCGCGTGACCAGCGGTCGTACTGAGTAATACTACCCCCACCTATTGGGCTGCAGGCATTAGCCATAATGCCTTGCAGCACAATACCCGCTTAGATTGGAATACGCATGAGTCAGTTGATTTATCTGCTCAGCCAAGATGCCGGCCTGCTTAAGCACTGGCAGCAAGCGTGGGGGGAGCGTTGTCAGCCCGTCGCTTATCCACTGCCGGATTTGGCTCCGGACAGCATCGTGGTGCTGGATACCCAGCACCCGGCGTGTCAGATTGTTGAAAAATGGCGGGCCGCTTTACAGCGCTACGCCAGCATTGCTACCAGTACCGTGCCCAGCGATGAGCAAGGTCACCAGTGGCTGAGCATGGGAGCACGCGGCTACTGCCACGCGCTCGCACCGAATGAATTATTGCAGCAAGTTATGGCCGTGGTTAGTGCTGGCGAAATCTGGGCCGGCCGCAGCCTGGTACAGCGGATTCTGGCCGCGATCAACCATTTACCCGCGCAACAGGCGCCCGATTTATCGGCCCTGAGCGAGCGGGAACTGGAAACCGCCCGCTACGCCGCCAAAGGCTATGCCAATAAGGAAATCGCCCGCTTTTTGAATATTTCCGAACGCACGGTCAAGGCGCACTTGACCAGTTGCTACGAAAAACTGGGCATTGCCGATCGGGTGCAGCTCACCTTGCGCTTAAATGGCCTGAACTAAACCCCGCCTTAAGCTTGGGCTGGCACAAAGTAACGCAGGCGATGGCCATCAATATCGGCCAGCACCAGCGTCGTGCCAAAGTCCATTTCCGTAATCGGCTGGATTAGCGTCCAACCCGCCGCGAAACCGGCGGTTTGGGCGGCTTCCAGCGCTGCCAGATCAGCTACCGTACTGCACAATTCACCCCGCGCGCCCTGCCCCTCTGCCATCGGCAAGACCCCAGCCTGCTGCCACAAACCCAATTTGCGCCCAGACGGCAGCACAAACAACGCAAACGTCGCGCTCTGCTCTACTGGCGCTTGCCCCAGTAAGCGCTGATACGCGGCCGCACTGGCTTGCGGGTCTTGGACATACAGCAATACATAGCTAGGGTCAAAAGCAGTCATGGTCATTCTCCGTGGTTTGGTCAGTGGGCCGGCCGCTGCGGCCTGCCCGTACCGCCACTATGCGCCATGCCAGTGTCAGAAAATGTCAGCAGTCGCCACGCTGCGGGCAATGCCTTCTTGCGCGCGCCAAGCCTGCAGTAACTGCGCCCGCGAGCCAGCATAACGCGCCCCCGATGGTTCGCAATGGCTAATGCGGTCGGTGCGAAAATGGCGAAAACTCTGGCGCAGCTCGCACCAGGCCACGAGCACCCGCACTTGCTCAAAGTAGCCAATCGCCAGCGGCCAGATGGCGCGGCGGGACGGAATCTGCTGCAGATCGAGGTAATGTATCTCCAGCACCTGCTGGCGGCGTATCGCCTGGCGCAATTGCGCCAGCAAGGTATTACTCTCTGGCGCCAAGGGCACAGGCCCCACCAGCTGCACAGCTTGCCCCGGCAGCGGGCGGCGCTCCGGCGGCAGTACAGCACTGATTTTGGCCAAGGCCTGCCGCGCGGCGCTTTGCAAAGCCGGATCGGTACGCTCGGCCACCCAGCTCAAACCAAGCAAGACAGCATCCAGCTCATCTTGATCAAACATCAGCGGCGGCAAAACAAAGCCGGGCTTGAGCACATAGCCCAGCCCGGCCTCGCCGCTAATTTCCGCGCCCTGCGCTTGCAGGGTGGCAATATCGCGGTACAGCGTGCGCAAACTGATACCCAGCTCCGCCGCCAGCACCTGCCCGCTCACCGGAAAACGATGCTGGCGTAAGAGCTGCAGCAAATCCAGCAAGCGGGCTGCGCGCGCCATTTTGATTAAGCCCCCGCAGTTTTAGATTGGATGGTACAGAGTGAGGAAGGTAATCCATGTGAGTTGTTTTGAGTGCACGCAAAGAACTCACTATCGTTAAACCTACAAGGTGCCCCAAGGTTATCTGGAATAAACTGACAGTTGATAAATTGGCATTCAACAAATCGGCAGTCTGCAAATGCTGCGCCGCGAAAGACGCAATTTTCAAATCGAACTTGAACGAACACTGCCATATTAAACAATGCCCAATACCAATCACATTGCTTAAAGACACAAGCGTAAAAGATTGAGTCGATCTGAGCACCTTCACCAGATATCAGCTCAAATTCACAATGTCGATAAGCATGCTCAGACCAAGAAGCGGGCTTTAACAAGCGATCTGTAAAGTGTTCATTGACGAACAGTCTGGGCGTAATTGGAGCTTGGGACATTTAGTGCACCGCTTTAATCAGTTCTGCCAAACGACATAGAGCACGGTATACCGTGGCCGCCCTGATCTGTGAACGGTTTCCGGCAAATACCTGCCGTTCGGTCACAATACCAGCCGGGGTCGCCCAAGCCAGCCACACCGTACCAACCGGTTTTTCTGGCGTACCGCCGCTCGGCCCGGCGATGCCGGATACCGCAATCGCCCAGCGGGCGCTGGCATGGCTCGCCGCGCCTTGCGCCATCGCCGCCACGACCGGCTCGCTCACCGCGCCCAGCCCGTCAATAAACGCCGGTGGCACATCCAGCATCTCGGCCTTGGCGTGGTTGGCATAAGTGATATAGCCGCGCTCAAACCAAGCGCTGGAGCCGGCAATCTCGGTAATCGCCGCCGCAATCAAACCACCGGTGCACGATTCAGCCGTCGCCAGCGTTTCACCCCGCGCGAGCAAGAGCTGGCCAATTTCGGTGGCCAGTGCGTCAACTTCGCGGGCAAACGGTGCAGGAAAATCAGTCATCGCCGCTCCTGGGCCGAATGCTTACGCGTCATCTTCTTCGGTTTGCAGTAGCGTCACATCCACGCCCTGCCCCGGCAGCTTGATGAAATGCTCACGGTAAAATTTCATCTCGTCGATGGATTCCTGAATATCCGCCAAGGCCGTGTGCGCGCCACGTTTTTTAAATTGCTTAGCCACTTGTGGAGCCCAGCGTTTGCACAGCTCTTTCACGGTAGAGACATCCAGATTGCGATAGTGGAACCAGCTTTCCAGTTGCGGCATGTATTTCACCAGGAAGCGGCGATCCTGATGCACCGAGTTGCCGCACAAAGGCGAGGCGCCTTTGGGGCAATATTGCGCCAGAAACTCGAGCATTTGCGCTTCAACCGCGGCTTCATCCAGCGTTGAAGCTTGCACGCGGGCGGTAAGGCCGGAATTGCCGTGCGTTTTCGTGCACCATTCGTCCATCGCATCGAGCACGCTCGCGGGCTGATGCACCACCAGCACCGGGCCTTCGGCCACGATATTCAGATGGCTGTCGGTGATGATCAGCGCGATTTCCAGTACGCGGTCGGTTTCAGGCTCCAGGCCCGTCATTTCCATATCAACCCACGCCAAGTAGTTCTGGTCTTGTGGCATACTTACTCGCTTGAATTTAATCCAAACCGCTATTTTAGCCGCAAACCGTACCGCTGGGCGCACGCCCGCTACGGCCGGCTTGCCCACCGATGACTGCCAGCCAATTTTCTATTCTGTTTGTGTTTGCCCTTGTCTCCAGCGTTGCGCTGCAGCTATGGCTGGGCATGCGCCATATCAACCATGTTTTGCGCCATCGCCAGACGGTGCCGGCGGAATTTGCCGCGCAAATCAGCCTCGAATCGCATGGCCGGGCGGCGGCCTATACCGTGGCCAAAACCCGCTTTGGGCTGTTTGTGAGTATTTTTGATGCCATGGTGCTGGCCGCCTTCACCCTCGGCGGCGGTATCGAGTGGTTTAGCCAGCTGAGCCAAAGCTGGTTCAGCCATGAAATCGCCCAAGGGTTGGCCCTAATCAGCCTCTTGGCCATCGCCAATTCGCTGCTGAGCCTGCCGTTTGCGTGGATTTCCACCTTTGTGATCGAAGCGCGCTTTGGCTTTAACCAGATGAGCCCCAAGCTCTTTATCGCCGACACCCTCAAATCCACCGCGCTGGCGGCGCTGATTGGCCTGCCGCTGGTCGCTGCGGTGCTGTGGCTGATGGGCCGCATGGGCGAGCAATGGTGGTTGTATGTCTGGGCGACGTGGCTGGGCTTTTCGCTGCTCTTGATGTGGCTATTTCCGACCTATATTGCCCCGCTGTTCAATCGCTTTGAGCCGCTGGCCGATGGCGAAATGAAAACGCGGATTGAAGCCTTGCTGGCGCGCTGCGGCTTTCAAAGCAATGGCCTGTTTGTGATGGATGGCAGCAAACGCTCCAGCCACGGCAATGCCTACTTTACCGGCCTGGGCAAAGCCAAGCGCATTGTGTTTTTCGATACCCTGCTCAACCATCTGGCTCCGCAAGAAGTGGAAGCCGTGCTCGCGCATGAGCTGGGGCATTTCAAACACCGCCATATTGCCAAACGCCTGATCTGGACTTTTGCCCTGATGCTGGGCCTATTGTGGCTATTGGGCCAACTCAAAACCGAGCTGTGGTTTTATCAGGGCTTGGGCGTGCAAAGCGCTTCAACGGCCAGCGCTTTATTGCTGTTTTTCCTGGTCTTGCCAGTGTTTACCTTTATCTTTTCGCCGCTGGGCTCACTGATGTCGCGCCGGCATGAATATGAAGCCGATGCCTACGCCGCCAGCCAGACTGCGGCCAGTGATTTGGTGGCGGCTTTGGTGAAGCTGTACCGCGATAATGCCGCCACGCTCACACCCGATCCGCTGCACAGCATGTTTTATGACAGCCACCCACCGGCCAGCTTGCGAATTGTCGCCTTGCAACGCTTAGCCCAAGGATGAGATTGCGCTGGCGAGGGTAAAAAACCGTGCTAGAAAGACACTGTTTACCCCCGCCAAATAAGGAGCGCACCATGGCATTGGCTGACGAACACTGCGCCGCAAAAGCAGACAAACTCGACGAAGTCGCCGCCGAAATGTTGTGCACCGAGGTGCACGACTGGATTATCAATAATGGCTCGCTGGAAAAAATATTCCGCTTTCGCAATTTCCACGAGACCATGGCCTTTGCCAACGCGGTGGCTTATCTTGCGCACCAGCAAGATCACCATCCGGCCATGGAGTTAACCTTTTCACGCTGCAAGCTGAGCTGGAATACCCACTCGGCCGGCGGCCTTTCACGTAATGATTTTATTTGTGCCGCGCGGGTGGATTTACTTAAGCCCTAGCGACTTCAGGACCTCATGACCGACACCACCGCCCGCATCGTTACCAGTTACGGCAAAGTTTATATTGTGGAATTAGCCGATGGCCAACGCCTATCGGCCTCCACCCGTGGCAAAAAGACCGATTATGCCTGCGGCGATCGGGTAGCCATCACCGTACTGAATCAAGAGCAAGCGGTGATCAATAAGGCACTAGAGCGGCAAACCCTGCTCTATCGCTCTGATCAGTGGAAAAGCAAACTCATCGCAGCCAATGTCACGCAAATCATCATCGTGGTGGCGCCAGTGCCCAGCTTTTCGGATGAACTCATTGGCCGGGCCCTTTTGGCCGCCGCCGAGGCCGGTATCCGCCCACTGATTTGTCTGAATAAATGTGATCTACCCGAAAGCGAGCAAGCCCGCGCGCGGCTGGCCTACTATCAGCGCTATGAATATCCGGTCGTTGAAATCTCGGCCAAACAGGATTTAAGCCCCTTGCGGCCATGGCTAGCCGGCCAGGTGAGCGTACTAGTGGGGCAATCGGGGATGGGCAAATCCACCATCACCAATGCACTGATTCCTGACGCGAATGCGCGGGTGAATGAGATTTCACAGGCGCTGGATTCCGGCAAACACACCACCACCCACGCGCAGCTATATAAGCTGGACGAAACGGCCGAGCTGATTGATTCGCCGGGTTTGCAATCATTTGGGCTCGCCCACGTGGCAGCTGAAGACTTGCCGCGCTTGATGGCCGATTTTGTGCCGTATATTGGCCAATGTCGCTTTGCCAATTGCCGCCACCGGCAAGAGCCCGGCTGCCAAGTCACCGCCGCCGTGGCCAGCGGCGACATCGCCCCCGGCCGACTGGAGCTTTTGCACCGGCTGCAGGATGAAATCTACCTGGCCAAAAACAATTACTGAGTCAGAGCACTAGCTGCGGTAAAAAGCGAGCGATTAGTTCGCTTTTTTATACCCGCCCTCAGTATTGGCCTGTACACGTTGATTACGCTTGGCTACCGAGCGATACACCGATAGGCGCCATCCCAGCTGCACCAGTACAAACGCCCCGAGCGCCAGCAAAATCCCCAGCAGCGGCAGCCCAACCAATAAAGGCGCGCCCAGTGCCGCCAGCCAATCTGGCAACGCCAGCAGCCAATCCCACAGCCCCAGTTGCCACAGCGACGGCATTTGCGCCATAGTGGCAACGCCATCCTGGCCCGTCACCCAACTCCCCAAGGTGAAGGCCAGCCAATACAATGGGCCAATAGTCAGGGGATTGGTATAAAAAGTGCCCAGCACCGCCACCGGTAAATTCACCCGCCACCACCAGGCCAACAGCGAAGCCGTGATAATCTGTAAAGGCCCCGGAATCAGCCCCCCCAGCATGCCGGCCGCCAAACCACCCGCCACCGAGCGTCGATTAAGATGCCAGTAATTGGGGTGCTCAAACCAGTGCGCAAAGCGCCGTAGCACCCGGTTTTCTTGCAACTGGGCTTGATCTGGCAAATATCGACGCAATAGTTTTCTGGGCATGACAGGTTTCAGTTCATAATTTCGCTATCACAGACCCACTATTTTCGGCAAAATTCAGTGTGCTGGCAGTTTTTTCTGCCAATCGGAGCTCACCGGCGCCTGCCGGCACCCGCTTGTGCCCGTTTTGCTGGCCGCCCGACTGTTAGAGGCTACGTTTTTCATGGTTGCAGTTACCCGCCCCCTTGCCCAATCGATTGCTGAAGCGGCCGACCCAGATCGCTGGCTGGCCGCGCTGGCCGAGCGCTATGCTCCGGCCGAGCTCACGCGCCTGCGCGAAGCGCTGGACTGGATTGCCGAGGTGTATGGCGATGCACTCAATACCGATACCGACGAGCCGCTGTTTTTACACGCGGTGGCGAGTGCCTCTATCGTGGCCGATTTGCGCATGGATGCCAACGCCGTCATTGCTAGCCTGCTGTTTTGCATCCCCGATAAACTGGATAAATCCGCCGAGGCGATTGAAAAACGCTTTGGCCCAGTGGTCAGCAAACTGGTGGATGGCGTGAGCAAAGTGCGCAAGCTGCGCGCCTTGGCCAAACCCGCCAGTGGTAAAGCCGATGACTACGCCCAGCAGGTTGAAGCGCAGCGCAAAATGCTGCTGGCGATGGTGGAAGACATTCGCGCAGTGCTGATCAAATTGGCTTGGCGCACCCAAACCATGCACAGCATTGCCAAATTGCCCGAAGAGCGCCGCCGTAAAATCGCGCAGGAAACACTGGATGTGTTCGCACCGCTAGCCAACCGGCTGGGGGTGTGGCAAATCAAATGGGAGCTGGAAGACCTCGGTTTTCGCTTCCTGCATACCGACACCTACAAAAAAATCGCTAAGCTCCTGGATGAGCGGCGGGTAGATCGCGAGCATTTCATCACCGATGTGCTCGAGACGCTGCGGCACGAGCTGGCCAAAGCCGGCGTCACCCACGTGGATTTGATGGGGCGGCCCAAACACATCTACAGCATCTGGAAAAAGATGCAGAAGAAAAAGCTCGATTTTTCCGAGCTCTACGATATCCGCGCCGTACGCGTGCTGGTGGATGATGTGAAAGATTGCTACACAGTGCTCGGGATTGTGCACAACCTGTGGCAGCCGATCCCGGGCGAATTTGACGACTATATCGCGCAGCCCAAAGGCAATTTCTATCGCAGCCTGCACACGGCGGTGATTGGCCCGCAGGATAAAGCGGTGGAAGTGCAAATTCGCACTTTTGAGATGCACGATCATGCCGAACATGGCGTGGCGGCCCACTGGCGCTACAAAGAAGGCGGTCATGGTGATGCGCGCTATGAAGAAAAAATCGCCTGGCTACGCCAGCTGCTGGATTGGCGTGAAGATGTCGCCGCCGATGATAAATTCACCGACGCCTTCAAAGCCGAGCTGTTTCAGGACACCATCTATGTGCTCACCCCCGCCGGGCGGGTAATTGCCCTGCCCAAGGGCAGCACGCCGGTGGATTTTGCCTATCACCTGCACACAGATCTGGGGCATCGCTGCCGTGGGGCCAAGATCAACGGCCAGATCGTGCCCTTGAATACCGCGCTGGAAAACGGCCAGCGCATCGAGATTCTGGCCACCAAAGAAGGCGGCCCTAGCCTTGATTGGCTGCACCAAGGTTATGTGAAAAGCCACCGGGCGGCGCAAAAAATCCGCCACTGGATTCGCCAGCAAAATCTCGATGTAGCGCTCGAAGCGGGCAAAAACCTGTATGACAAGGAAGCATCGCGCGCCGGCGCGAGCAATCTGAATCAGGATACCGTCGCCAGCCGCCTGCAGTGCAAAACCATTGATGAGGTGTATGTTGGCCTGGGCCAAGGTGAAATCAGCCTGCGTGAGCTCAATCTGGCCTTTAGCGATGCACAGCGCCCCGCCGAACCACCGGCCGAAGAAACACCAGAAGATTTCGTAAAAGCGGCTCGCGCCAGCCAGTATGGTGAGGGGATCTTGATCGAGGGCATCGACAAACTGATGACCATGCTGGCCAAGTGCTGCAAGCCCGTGCCACCCGATCCGGTCATGGGTTATGTGACCAAGGGGCGCGGCATTTCGATTCACCGTTGCGATTGCTTAGCGCTGAAACGCCTCGCCGCCGATACACCAGAGCGACTCATTAAAGCCGAATGGGGTAATTTGCAGGGTAATGGCCATGTATTTGCGGTCGATATTCAAGTGGAAGCCAATGAGCGCCCTAATTTATTGCGCGATCTCACCGATATTATGTCGCGCGAAAAAATCAATGTGAGCGCGGCGAATATGCAAGCCCGTGATGGCCGCTCGCGGATCGCGCTCACAATTGAAATCCGCGACAACGAACAATTACAAAAAATATTCGCCAGAATTCAGGAAGTGTCAGGCATTATTCGCTGCCAACGCCATTGATGCTATTAAAAATGCGACAGCAGAAGCGCATAGAATTCAATTACTTGAAATAAAGGCGAAAGCCAAACCCATGTTGGCTTTCCATCCCTAAACCGGCCCTTTAGAATTTGGCAATATTACCGATCTTGGTCTATTGCTAGATAACCACCTCGCAGTTCAAAAGGGCCTCACTATGTTTACTTCTCTGCGCGTTCGTCTGATCGCCTTCGTTGCCGTTCTGGTGCTCATCATCGCCTCCCTGCTCACGATGGGCGCATACATCAAGATGCGCAGCCAGATGTTGGAACAGGGCTTACGCAGTGAAGTGAGTGGCATTGCCACCGGTTACAACGTGATGCTACGTAACTGGATCGACGACAAAAAAATGATCGTCAGTTCTGTGGCTAAAGCCCTAGAAACTGCACCAGATCCGATCCCTACCTTGCTGCAAGCAGAAAAAAGCGCCAAATTTGATTCGGCCTACTTGGGCGTACACGACAAACAAATGATCACCACTCGTGATCTGGGCCTGCCTCCCGGCTACGACCCAACTGGCCGCCCTTGGTATCAACAGGCGCTTAAAGAAGACAAAACGGTGATGACCCCGCCTTACATTGATGCGGGCACCAAAAAACTGATTTTGTCGTTTGCCGCCCCCGTCAAAAAGCAAGGTCAAGTTTATGGCGTGATCGGTACCGATATTATTCTGGATGACATCGTTAAAGACGTACTGAACATCAAACTCATCGGCGATGGCTACGCCCTGCTGGTGGATAAAACCGGTGCCGTTTTGGTCGCCGCGGATCAAAGCAAAGTCACCAAACCCAGCACCGAGGTGAGCCCAGCCCTGACTGCCGATGCGCTGGCGGGCATTGCCAGCAGCGCTGATATGCTGCGTGCTGATGTCGCAGGTGCCGGTAAATTTATCTTCGCCCGCGCGATTGATAACAGCGATATTTACCTAGTGTTGATTATCGATGAAGCCGCAGTACAACAACCGCTGCAACAATTGCTGCTGCTAGCCGTGGGTACTTTGGTGGTGATTCTGCTGGTGATCGTACCGGTGGCAAGTGTGCTGGTGAATCGCATGCTCAATGGCCTGCGCCGCGTCCGCGATGGGATGATTGAAATTGCCCAAGGTGAAGGTGATCTCACCCGCAAAATTCATATCGAAGGCAATGACGAAATCGCCGAAACCGCCAAAGCCTTTAATCAGTTTACCGATCGCCTGCGCCTCATGTTTAGCGACCTGCGCAAGGAAACAGAAAACCTCACCAGCGGGGTGCAGCAGATTAATCAGGTGATCAATACACTAGCCAATGATTCACGCGTACTGTCGGATATGGCCGCCACCAACGCCGCCACCATTGAGGAAATCACGGTCAGCATCAGCCACATTGCCGACAACGCGGGCGAAGCCAATGATCTGGTGAACAACACCGGTGCCCTCTCGGCCGATTCAGCCAAAACCATGAACGAAGTCGCGGCCGAAGTGGGCAAATCAGCCAGCGAAGTCAGCGAATTGTCTTCCCTGCTCGATCGCCTGAATCAGCGTAGCCAAGAAATCAGCGGCATTATTCAGGTCATTAAAGAAATTGCCGACCAAACCAATCTGCTGGCGCTGAATGCAGCGATTGAAGCGGCGCGGGCTGGCGAGCAAGGCCGCGGGTTTGCCGTGGTGGCGGATGAAGTGCGCAAACTGGCCGAACGCACCAGCTCGGCCACGCTGGAAATTACCGGCATGATTGACGGGATTCGTGGCGAGACCAACGCAGCCGTGCGCAATATGGAATCGACACTGAATGCAGTTCAAAGCGGGGTAAGTTTGTCGAACGAAGCCGCTGGCAAGATTGTGGATATTCGCCAGAATATGAGCCAAGTGATGGAGAAAATGAGCGAAATCGCGCTGGCCACCAAAGAGCAGCAAGATGCCACTACCATGATGGCGCAAAGCGCCGAAAACATCACCAACCAGATGCAGCAATCCGATGCGGCGCTGTATCGTGCCAATCAGTCAGTAGAGCAACTCAACCACTTGGCCGGCTTCCTGCGGCAAATGTTTGGGCGCTTCAAAGTTTAATACTCAATCCGGGTATTGCCAGGTAAGAATTAAATTGAAATGCCTTCAGAGCAATACCCCATTAAAAAGCCACCTTACGGTGGCTTTTTAATGGGCGAAACAAGCTCCGCCAATTAGCAGCTTAGCGGCCGGAAAAACCCGCTTTCACAATCTTCAGGCAATTAGTACCGCCACCTAAGCCAACAACATCGCCAAAGGTGAAAGCAATCAGATCGCCTGGCTGCACAATCCCACGTTTAAGCATTTCACTCTCGGCGCGTACCAGCAGCGATTCGCGATCCGTGTTGTCATGCGAGAGCATCACAGGCTCAACATCACGGAACAAGGCCAGCCGGCTGTAGGTTTCAGCTTCCGGCGTCAGCGCATAAATCGGTACACCCGAAACCACGCGCGACATCCACAATGCAGATGAACCTGACTGGGTCAGCGCCGCGATCACCTTGATATTCAGATGGTTGGCACTAAACAGGGCAGCCATCGAAATGGCCTGATCAATGCGCGAAAACTCACCGTCCAGCAAGGCTGCACTGCTCACCTTATAGTCTTGCGATTGCTCGGCCTCCAAACAAATTCGCGACATGGCTTCGACGGTTTCCACCGGATACTGGCCTGAGGCGGTTTCGGCCGACAACATCACCGCATCGGTCCCATCCAGCACCGCATTGGCCACATCCGACACTTCGGCGCGCGTCGGCACCGGGCTGGAAATCATCGATTCCATCATCTGGGTGGCGGTAATGGTCAGTTTGTTCTGTTTGCGGGCAGCCTTGATCATGCGTTTTTGCAGCGCCGGTACGGCTGCATCGCCCACTTCCACCGCCAGATCACCGCGCGCCACCATAATGCCATCGGAAGCTTCAAGGATTTCATCCAGATTGATAATCGCTTCGGTGCGTTCGATCTTGGCGATCAGCAGCGCTTTGCTACCCGCAGCGCGCAGCAAGGTGCGCGCCATATACATATCGGCCGCACTTTTCGGGAACGACACCGCCACATAATCTGCATGCAGCTTCGCGGCCACTTTGATGTCTTCCATATCTTTGGCCGTCAGCGCTGGCGCAGTCAGCCCACCGCCTTGGCGGTTGATACCCTTATTATTGGAGAGCACGCCCCCCACCAGCACGGTGGTATACACTTTCGGGCCTTCGACCGCATCGACAATCAGCTGGATCTTGCCATCGTCCAAGAGCAAAATCGCCCCCGGCTCCACATCGTTGGGCAGCTCTTTATAATCCAGCCCCACGGTATCTTGGTCGCCCATTTCGCAATTGGCATCCAAAACAAATTTGGCCCCTTTGGCTAATTCAATTTTGTTTTTCTTGAATTTGCCGACGCGAATTTTCGGTCCTTGCAAGTCGACCATAATCGCCACGGCCCGACCTAGCTTTTTCGCCTGCTCGCGCACCAGCGCCGCGCGATCCAGATGATCCTGCGCGGTGCCATGCGAAAAATTCAGCCGCACCATATTCACGCCCGCCGCGAGCAAACGCGCCAAGGTAGCTGCATCTCCCGAAGCGGGCCCCAAGGTGGATACAATCTTTGTGCTACGTAACATGCAGGACTCCTTTGCGGATTAATTCGAAGACTGACATCGACCGGTCATGGTCCAATGATTGTTAAGTATTGTGACAAGATATGGCGCTCAGGCTCTGAGCATGATCAATTTCCGCCAAATTGCTTTCAATAATAGAAAAAATGTGGCGTAAACGCAGAAAAGTACGGTGAGAAGATGGCGTCCCCAGCGGGAATCGAACCTGCATCAGCCCCTTAGGAGGGGGCCGTTTTATCCATTAAACTATGAGGACGCAATGCCGAATGGCAGGCGCCATTCTAACAAGAAAGCCGCCTCGGCGCACGGTATGTCGCGCGAGGCAAAGCGCAATCAGTGCTCGCGGCGGATACGGCTATTAAAATCATCGAGGATTTTTTGCTCGCGTTTGTTTTCTTTGGCCATTTCGCTGCGCTCGTGCCGATCGCGTAGGGCTTCGAAGGCTTTCACCTTACGCTCACAATCCTGCCAGCTGATTTTGCGCTCTTGATACAACTGGGCCAGCCGCTGCACCTCATTCCCCTGCTGCTGGGCGGCGCCATCCAGTTTGGCCAGAAAAAGCTGAAAATCCCGCCACTGAATCACCGACATGCCTTGCTGGCCATTTTGGGTCAGGCGGGCACGGTATTCATTGCGGAACGCGTCCACCTGCTCGAGTTTGGCTTGCGCTTGTAGCCACGCGGCTTGCGCGGTTTGCATCGCGCGCGAGGCTTCCTCGCGCTCATCCAGCGCCAACTGCAGTAAAAAAGCAAAACGGAATGCGGCCACGATCAATCCCTAGCGGGTGGCTTAGCCAAAGAGCTGCGCCAGCTTCATTCTAGCGCCCTCATACCCTTCACGCTCGGTGATGGCCTGCTGCAAGAAAGCCTCAAAGGCCGGATGGCGACGAATGGCCTCATCCAGCACCGGATCGGAGCCGGGCACATAGGCGCCGACGCTAATCAGATCTTTACTGCGCTGATAGCGCGAATACAGATATTTAAAGCGGCGTACCAGCTCGAATTCGTCGTGGCGGATAATGTCGTGCATCACCCGCGAGATCGAGGCTTCAATATCAATGGCCGGATAATGGCCAGCCTCGGCCAGCTGGCGGCTTAACACAAAATGCCCATCCAAAATAGCCCGGGCATTATCGGCAATCGGGTCTTGCTGATCGTCGCCTTCCGAGAGCACGGTATAAAAAGCGGTAATCGAGCCACCACCTTCGCGGCCATTCCCGGCCCGCTCCACCAATTGTGGCAGCCGGGCAAACACCGAGGCCGGATACCCTTTGGTGGCGGGGGGCTCGCCCACAGCAAGGGCAATTTCGCGCTGCGCCATCGCATAGCGGGTCAGCGAATCCATAATCAGCAGTACATTCCGCCCCTGATCACGGAAATACTCGGCAATACTGGTGGCATAAGCCGCACCATACAGCCGCAACAGCGGCGAGGTATCGGCTGGCGCGGCCACCACCACACTGCGCGCCCGGCCTTCTTCACCCAGAATATTCTCGATGAAGTCCTTCACCTCGCGGCCGCGCTCACCAATCAGGCCCACGACCACCACATCGGCTTCGGTGTAGCGCGCCATCATCCCCAGCAAGACCGATTTACCCACACCCGAGCCCGCGAACAAGCCCAAGCGCTGCCCACGCCCAACGGTGAGCATGGCATTAATGGCGCGTACCCCTACATCCATCACGTGGCGGACGGGCTCACGATCCATCGGGTTGTAGGCGCGGGAAAACAGCGGGTAGTAGGCTTCGTTATGTAGCGGGCCTTTGCCATCGAGCGGGCGGCCCAAGCCATCCAGAATCCGCCCCAACAAACCCCAGCCTACCGGCACTTGCCGGCCATGATCTTCGGCGCGGCGCTGCGCGGGTCGTGGCCGGCCGTATTCGGGCCGCCACGCCGCCACGTCTTCACGTGGCATCACGGCCGCCCCCGGCTCTACGCCGTAAATCTCGGTAATCGGCATCAGAAACAGCCGCTGCTCGTGAAAGCCCACCACCACGGCTTCGACTTTATGCCCGCTAGGTGTCATCACATCGCAGGATGCGCCAATGGGTAAGCGCAGGCCCACAGCTTCCAGCACCAAGCCGGAAACCCGTGTGAGCCGTCCACGTGGCAACCATGGCCGCACCGCCTGCACCGCGGCGCCGCAATCACGCAGATAGGCCTGCAGATCATTAAGCATGGCGATTAGCTGTCCGGCGCGGCTGGCGCGGCATCATCCGGATCGCGCAGCAAATATTCATCCGCGACTTCGGGCTCGGCAAGCGGTGCAGTCGGAGTAGTCGCAGATACATCACCCATGTATTGCTCGCCAGACCATTCAATAGGCTGCTTTAAGGGCAATACCCCGGTTATTTTATCCCAGCGACTAGCCAGCGAATACTCAAGCTGGGTCACCGGGGTTTCGATTCGGCAGCTACCACTGGCCAGCTGCTCATCGGGGATGATTTTCCAAACATCGGGGGGTAATTCAAACTGCAAATCTTGCGCCAGTAAATCCAGATCGCTGGGCGCCAGATACAGTCGTGAAGGATTGCTAGGGCTGGGGATCAGATCGAGCGCCTCGCGAATCTGCGCTAGGCGCAATTTCGGGTTCTCGTGCATTGCTTCACCCACCATTTGCCGCGCCACCAGCAAAGCCAGTTCCAGCACGCTATCGGCCAAAGTGGGCTCCGCTGCTTGCAGCTGCGCGGTGGCATTACTGAGCACGTTTTGCAATTGCTGCAACTCGGCGGCCGCTTGCGCTCGGCCTTCAGCCAAGCCCGCCTGATAGCCTTCTTCATGCGCCTGCTGCTGAATCGCTTCGATTTCTTCGGCCGTTGGATACGGCATCGCATCGGCCACTGGGGCGAGATCTGCAGCCACATCCGCCTGCTCTTGCTCTACCGGCTCGTGCGCTGGCTCAGCCAGTTCCGCAGCTACTGGCTCAGCCTCGACTGACGCGCTCATTTCGGCAGTGGGCTCGGCCTCGGCGCTTGCTGGTATATGCGCCAGTGGGTCGAGAAAAGCCGGGCGCTTATGGTCGCCCAGTAGCGAATTAAACTGCCAGCGCTGAAACTCCGAAAGCTCTTCGCTCGGGATAATACGACGGTTTGGTGCAGTCACAGCGCGCCTTATTCAATCATGCCTTCGCCGCCGCTACCGCCAAGGACAATCTGCCCTTCATCGGCCAAGCGACGAACGATTTTGAGGATTTCTTTCTGCTCGCCTTCCACCTCGGACAATTTAACCGGCCCTTTGGCTTCGAGGTCTTCGCGCAGCATTTCTGCCGCCCGCTGTGACATATTTTTGAAGATTTTTTCGCGCAGCGCCTGGCTGGTGCCTTTCAGAGCCACCACCAGCGCATCGGATTGCACTTCGCGTAGCAGCAACTGAATACCACGATCGTCGATGTCCATGACGTTGTCGAAGGTGAACATCTTGTCCTGAATCTTCTGCGCCAGCTCGGGGTCGTATTCGCGAATATTGGCCACCGCCGAAGCTTCGACCACGCCGCCCATAAAGTTGAGGATGTCGGCGGCCATTTGCACCCCGCCCATCGCACTTTTCTTGAGTTTATCCGAGCCGGACAACAGCTGGGTCAGCACATCATTCAGCTCTTTGAGCGCAGCTGGCTGCACGCCTTCCAGCGTGGCAATCCGCAGCAAGACATCGTTACGTACCCGCTCGCTGAAATTACTCATGATTTCGGACGACTGATCGGGCTCGAGGTGCACCAGAATCGTGGCGATAATCTGTGGGTGCTCATTGCGGATTAATTCCGCCACCGCGGTGGAATCCATCCACTTCAGAGATTCGATGCCGTTATTGTCATTGCCCTGCAAAATCCGGTCGAGCAGATTGGCTGCTTTATCGGTACCCAGCGCTTTGGTCAATACCGAGCGAATGTACTCATCGGCCGCGCCCAGATTAGCGCGGTTTTGCGTAGCGGCGATAAAGTCGCCCAGCACCGAGTCGATTTGCTCGCGGGTAACCGATTGCATATTGGCCATTTCAAAGCCGAGCTTCTGCACTTCTTTCGGGCCAAGAAACTTAAACACCTCAACGGCGGCTTCTTCACCCAGCGACATCAGCAGCAGCGCGCTTTTGTGCACACCATCTTCATTCATATTGGACGGCATATGAGCTCCTGCTTACGCGACCTTGTTCGGGTTTTTGTCCTTCTCATCCGGTGGATTCATCCACTCACGCAAAATGGTGGCCACCATCCGGGGATCATTTTTAGCCAGCTCTTTAGCCTGCTGCAAGAGATCGGCAAAGGCCGCCATTTTGTTCTGTTCTTCCGGTGATTCATCACCTGTGCCCTGCTCCAGCGCAAAGATATTGCCGCTGCCAGCCTCGCCCAAATCGAGCTCGACATTAGTTTCCTGCTCTTTGCTGCGAGTCAGGTCTTTCATCAGCGGCCGCACCACGAAGAACAGCAGATACAGTGAAGCAATACCGATCACCAGCATCTTAATCACGTCGAGCGCATTGTTCTGTACGTAGGTCAGCGCTTTATCCTGTAGCGGTTTTTCTTCCAGCGGAATCGACTCCGCAAAGGCTGCATTCACCACATTAATCGAATCACCGCGCTCTTTGTTGTAGCCAATGGCTTCGCGCACCAGATTATTGATCTGGGCCATTTCCGCTGGGGTAAATGGCACGTAGGCCACTTTACCACTCTTATCCTTGCCCGCTTTGTAGTTCAGCACCACCGCCGCCGACAAGCGCTTGACCACGCCAACGGGCTGTTTCACATGCTGAATGGTTTTATCCACCTCGTAGTTGGTAGTGGCTTCTTTGCGCAAATTGGTGGCGCTCACCGCCTCCGCCGCCGAAGCGCCACTGGCGACTGGCGCTGTAATCGGCGCAGTAGCCGCGCCTGGCGGCTGGTTGGACAACGCACCCGGCACGCCCATCGCGCTATCGCTGGCAGAGCGCCCGGACTGATCCAGCGTCTGCTGGCTGCGAATAGCGGCAGCATTGGGTGGCGAGTTGGGTTTAAAGGATTCGGAGGTTTGCTCGATTTCGGCAAAATCAATTTGGGCAGTCACTTCGGCCCGCACATTGTCTTTGCCCACAATCGGGGTGAGGATGGCTTCAAGCCGCTCAACAAAGCCGCGTTCGATTTGCCCGACATATTGCAACTGCCGCTGATCAAGATTCCCACGCGCATTTAGATCGGCACTGCGCGACAAGAGATTGCCATCCTGATCAACCACGGTAACATTCGCCACCGGCATACCGGGAATGCTGGAAGAAACCAGATGGATAATCCCAGCAATTTGCCCACCATCCAGCTGACGGCCCGGATGCAGAGTAAGCACCACTGAAGCTGAGGGCTTTTGCTGATCCCGCAGAAATACCGTCTGCTTGGGGCTCGCGAGGTGTACGCGCGCTTTTTCTACCGCCGAGATGGATTCGATCGAGCGTGTCAGCTCACCTTCCAGCGCGCGTTGATAATTTACTTGTTCGGCAAACTGCGACACCCCGAATTTCTGGTTGTCCAGCAATTCAAAGCCTACATTGCCGGCTTTGGGGAGACCTTGGGCAGCCAGCTTGAGGCGAACATCATAGATCTGCTCGGCGGGCACCGAGATCATGCCGGCATCGAGTTTGTAGGAGATTTTCATCTGCTCGAGCGACTGAACGATGGCGCCGCCATCTTTGTCGGGCAGATTAGTAAACAGGATACGGTAGCTTGGCTCGCGGGTATAAAGCAGTGAGCCCGCAATCGCCGCAATCAAAACGGCGAACACCACCATGGCAAGAATCTTGCGGCCAGCAGGCAGCGCGTCAAAGCGTTGCCGCAGACCACCAATATTTCTTCCCGTCACCAAGGTGTTATCTGCCGCGACGCCTGCTTCTGCCATACCCTACCGATAAGCTGGTTGCAGGATTAAACCTGCATGTTCATAACTTCCTGATAGGCAGTCACCAGCTTATTGCGGACTTGGACCATGGTTTGAAAACTTAAGCTCGCTTTTTGCAACGACACCATCACATCTTGCAAATTGGCATCCGGGTCGCCTGCTTGAAAAGCGACCTGTTGAGCTTGAGCATTCTGCTGCACTTGGTTGACTTGATCGATCGATTGCTTGAGCACGGCCGCAAAATCGGGGCCTTCGGTCGCACCTGTCGGCGCATTTGCTGGTTGCCCAGCAGCCAGAGCCGACATCGATCGTAATTCACCGAGCAGCTGATCAATTCCTTGCACGCTCATGACTACTTACCTTCCTTGCAAAATTGTAGGGGCGCACGCTGCGGGCAGCAAGCACTTCCTACACCCTGTCGTCTTTTAAATGGGCAATTCGCCATCTTCTTCACGGTATTGCGCTAGCTTATAGCGCAGAGTCCGCTCACTCATCCCTAATCGTTCTGCCGCTTGCTTACGTACGCCGCCACAGGCCAGTAATGCATCGAGGATCATGGTCTTTTCCATATCCTTGATATTTTTGCCTACCGGCATGGGTTCAAGCGTTGATTCAACGTCCGCAACCGCGGCAAAACTTGCCGCTGCATGCGGCAAATGCAAATGTTCGGCGGCAATTTCTTCCGCCGGCGCCATAATTAAGGCTCGCTGAATAACATTGTCGAGCTCCCGAATATTGCCCGGCCAGCGATGCGCACATAGGGCTTGCTGGGCACTGAGCAGTAAAACTGGCACTCGGCGTTTTTGCGCACCGGCATACCGATGAAGCATGTTTTGTGCCAACGGCAAAATATCCGCCGCCCGATCACGTAGCGCCGGAATCGCCAACGGAAACACATTCAGCCGATAAAACAGATCCTCGCGAAAGCGCCCTGCTGATACCTCCGCCGCTAGATCTCGATTGGAGGTGGCCAAGACCCGGATATCGAGTGCAATCGGCTTGTGTCCGCCCACTCGTTCCAGCTCGCGCTCTTGCAACACCCGCAACAACTTGGCCTGCAGTGCCAGAGGCATTTCACTCACTTCATCTAGCAGCAGTGTGCCGCCCTGCGCCTGCTCAAACTTACCCAAATGTGTGGCCGCAGCGCCAGTAAACGCCCCTTTTTCATGGCCGAATAAAGTGGATTCCAGCAGTTGCTCTGGGATCGCCGCACAGTTAATCGCCACAAATGGCTTGTTCGCACGAGGGCTTTGCCGATGAATAAAACGTGCCATCACCTCTTTGCCGACCCCCGACTCACCAGTCAACATGATCGAGGCATCTGAACTCGCCGCCCGCCGCGCAATTGCCAGTAGTTGCTGCATTGGGGCCGACTCGGCCACCATCGCATCCTCGCCCAAATCAGGTAACAGGAAGCGCTCCACTTGCTCCAGCAATTTGTGTGGCTCGAAGGGCTTGGGCAAGTAGTGACTGGCGCCGGCATGCATCGCGGCCACGGCCTTCTCGATCACTCCATAGGCGGTCATCAAGATCACCGGCAAGCATGGGTAGCGCAGCTTGATTTCCTGTAGCAGGGTTTCGCCATCCATAGGCTGCATCTGCACGTCCGACACCACCAATCCCACTTGATGATTTTCCAGAATTGCCAACGCGCTTTGGCCATCTTCCGCCACGAGCACGCTATAGTGATCCAGCTCCAGCGTATCAATCAGTGCCTCACGCAGATCATCGTCATCTTCAACGATCAATACCGGCAAACCCATCCATTTTTCCTTTTTACTTCAAATCACTCAGCGCAATCTTGCTTCTGAAAATGCGCATTAAATCCGTAACGCGCGGCTACTATTGGCATTTACCCACGCCATTACGCGCTGCGACATATCTTTCAGCGGCACAATCTCGTCCACGCCGCCCATCGCAATCGCTTCTTTCGGCATGCCAAACACCACGCAGCTTTGTTCGTCTTGCGCAAAATTGTGCGCCCCCGCCTGATGCATTTCCAGCATGCCCTGGGCGCCGTCTTTACCCATTCCGGTAAGGATCACGCCTACCGCGTTGCGGCCGGCGATATTGGCTGCAGAGCGAAACAAAACATCTACCGAAGGCCGATGCCGATTAACCGGCTCGGCTTTCGAGAGCTCGCAAATATAGTTGGCTCCGGATACACCCAGCAGCAAATGCGAATGCCCCGGCGCAATATACGCGTGCCCCGGCAAAATACGCTCGCCATGCTCGGCTTCTTTCACGGAAATACGGCATAAGCTATCAAGGCGATTGGCAAACGATTTGGTAAACGACTCGGGCATATGCTGGGTAATCAGCACCGCAGGGGCATCGGGCGGCAAAGGCATCAGAAAATCTTTCAGCGCCTCGGTTCCGCCGGTTGATGCGCCAACGATAATCAGTTTTTCCGACTTCAGCAGAGGCCGCGAGGTTTTAGGTAATACTGCGTCCGCCGTCCGATTGGGGGCAACTGGAAGATGCGTCATGCTATGGGGTTTCGCTTTGGCGGCCATGCGGATTTTTTCGCGAATCTCTTCGGTGTAAGCATCGATTTTACTTGCAATATCGACTTTCGGCTTAGCAATAAAATCAATTGCCCCCAATTCCAGCGCTTTAAGTGCCACCTCGGAGCCTTGCTCAGTGAGCGAAGAGATCATTAGCACCGGCGTCGGCTTGAGCCGCATCAGCCGCTCTAGAAAATCCAAGCCATCCATTTTGGGCATTTCGACATCAAGGGTGATGACATCGGGATTCAAATTGCGAATTTGCTCCCGCGCTACCAATGGGTCTGGAGCAGTCGCCACGCATTCCATGTCCCCGGATTTATTGATAATTTCCTTGAGCAAGCTGCGGATTAAGGCCGAATCATCCACAACTACAACTTTGATCTTTGCCATTTTGTCACTCCCTACGCCACGCCCTAGCTAAATAGCTCGACATCGCCACCCATATCCAAATGAGTAAGGCGAGATTCGTAGCTTTTCTCGCGCTCCACGATGGTGTTGTTGTGGACTGTTTTGAGTTTTTTTACCAACACTCGGCCCGTTTGCGGAAAGAAATAGACTTTCCGTGGATAAATATCGAGCAAATCCTGCGCCACAATCGGGATGCGTTCGAGCGCTAAAAAGGACTTCACAAAGTCTGCATTGCGCAGCCCTACATTGTTGACCGTAAACCCGCGCAGCACATTGCCACCGCCAAATACCTTGGCCTCGAGGCGGTTTTTGCTCGCGCCATTTTTCAGCAGCTGATTAATCAGCATTTCCATCGCATAGGTACCGTAGCGCGTTGAGAGCCCATTCACCGAGGCCATCTCTTCGTGCGAATCGGGCAGCATAAAATGATTCATACCACCAATCCCGGTCACCACATCGCGGATACACGCGGCCACACACGAGCCCAGCACGGTCACCAGCACCATGTCGCGGGTGGTGACGTAGTATTCACCTGGCAAGATCTTGGCTGCCTCGGATTGAAAATTCTTGTCAAAATACAAGCTAGGCGCGAGGACTTCTTCGTAAGGATGGGTCATGAGCGACGCCCCCACTCCTGCAGCGCCCGCTCTGTGAGGCTATAAGTGGTTTTGCCAAAGGGGCGATACCAATCGGACATATAGTGCAGATTTTCGGAGTGGCCCACGTATAAGAGCCCGTCAGGCTTTAAACGTCGCCCCATTTTTTCCAGAATTTGCCGCTGAGTGGGCTGATCGAAATAAATCATCACATTGCGGCAAAAAATCGCATCAAACTGCCCTTGAAGTGGCCATTGTTCACTCAGCAAATTAATCTGCCGAAAATCGATGAGGCTACGCAGCGGTTTTTTCACGCGGACTTTACCTTCATTGGGGCCAGCGCCTTTCAAGAAAAACCCCCGTTTACGTTCTAGCGACAATTTTTCTACTCGATCCAAGGGATAAACCCCGCGCTCGGCGGTAGCCAACACATGGGTATCCAGATCAGAAGCAATAATCTCAACGGCGGGATTGGCGCTTTGGCAGGCTTCAAAAGCAGTCATCGCCAGCGAATAAGGCTCTTCTCCGGTGGATGATGCGGCACACCAGATCCGAAATGGTCGCTCACGCGTCCGTTCAATTTGCTCAGCCAGCATATCGAAATGATGTGCTTCGCGAAAAAACGCCGTCAGATTCGTGGTAAGTGCATTTACAAATTGCTGCCACTCCTCCGCATCCGGATTAGCCTGCAACATATCCAGATACCCCGAGAAGGTATCCATCCGTAAAGCACGCAATCTGCGGGATAGACGGCTATACACCATCTGCATTTTGCTTTCATTGAGCCGAATACCGGCATGCTGATAAATCAGCGCCACCACCCGATTAAAGTCTTTTGGGGTGTAGGAAAATTCGTGCTCATTGGGCATCAACAAGCCAACGGGCTGCTCAGGATTGGGCACCATCAACTCCCGCCTTCAGAGGGAAAAATGGGGGCCGCAGCCCCCAACTGGTTTGGGCGAGGCTCGCTTAAAACTCTTCCCAGGCATCATCATCGCCACCGATCTTGGGCACCGGCCGGCTCGCTTTTGGTGTTGCCGCGGCAGTGGTTCGCTTTGCCACGGGCGCACTCACTGCGGCGCGCTTGCTCAGCGTGGGCAAGGCTTTGCCACCCGCTAATTTAAAGATCCCAACGGTTTGCGTGAGGTTGCCCGCCTGCTCCTCTAGGCTTTCTGCCGCCGCAGCCGCTTCTTCGACCAAGGCGGCATTTTGCTGGGTGTTTTCATCCATGTGGGTAATGGCCTGATTCACTTGCTCGATCCCAGCGCTTTGCTCGTTAGAGGCCGCCGAAATCTCACTCATGATGTCAGTCACTCGCCGCACCGCCCCCACGACGTCTTCCATCGTGTGGCCAGCCTGATCGACGAGTTTCGAGCCAGCCTCGACTTTCACCACCGAATCACCAATCAGGGTTTTAATTTCTTTCGCCGCCGCCGCTGAACGCTGCGCCAAATTACGCACCTCAGAAGCCACCACCGCAAAGCCACGGCCTTGCTCGCCCGCACGCGCCGCTTCTACCGCGGCATTCAAGGCCAAGATATTGGTCTGGAAGGCAATGCCATCAATTACCGCGATAATGTCGACAATTTTCTTGGCGGATTCGTTAATTTCCGACATGGTCGCTACCACCTGGCTGACCACTTCACCGCCTTTCACTGCGATATCCGAAGCTCCAATCGCCAGCTGATTCGCTTGCTTAGCATTTTCGGCATTTTGTTTCACCGTACCGGTCAGCTCTTCCATGCTGGATGCGGTTTCTTCCAAGCTTGCTGCTTGCTGCTCAGTACGACTAGATAGATTGCTATTTCCGGCCGAGATTTCCTGCGCCGCCACATTAATGGCCCCCGCCGCTTCCTGAATGCTGAGTACGATCTCAGCCAAGCGCGCACAAGTGAGGTTGCAATCGTCTTTCAAACGCCCCAGCAGGCCGTGGTAGTCGGCAGTAATATTTTGCGTGAGATCCCCCTGCGCTAAACCGGCCAGCACCCGGGCGATATCGTTCATCGCCCCTTCGGTGGAACTCGCCATCTGATTCATCCCTTCGGCCAGTTTGAGCATAAAGCCCTCTTTACCTTCGGGATTAATCCGGTGACTGAAATCGCCATTGGCTGCCCCCGCCACCAGCGCATTCACCTCATTTTCCACCGCCACTTCCGCGGTGCGATCAACCCATTCCACCACTGAACCCAACCGTTTACCGGTGCTATCAACCACGGGATTAGCAATCAGCACAAAGGTCTGCCCGGCTACCGTGATTTGCGAGCGATAAGTACCCTGCAGATTGGAGAGCAAGCTGGCTTGATGACTTGGATTGCGATGGAAACCATCCATACTGCTACCCAGCAACTTATTCACATCAAAATTCGGCAGCACTTTGCGCAATTCATGCTGCACTCGCGACAGCATATTGGTCACGGCACGGTTCATATAGATGATGGTGCGGTTTTCGTCGGCCAGCATCACATTGGTGGAAGTGGAATCCAGCGCGCCCAAAATACGGGCTCGCTCATCCGACACCACTTTTTCGCGCTCCATCTGTGCTATCAATTGCGTCTGATCCAGCCACTCCACCACATACCCGCTGCGCTGGCCGTTTTCGCCCCAGACTGGATTTATGGTCAAGGCAAAATTACGGCCACCAATCGTGAGCTGGGCTTTATGGGTATGGCTCAGTTGCGCCAGCATATTTCGTTGATGCTGCGGGTTTTTATGGAAGCTATCGATATTGGTGCCAACCACTGTTTGGGCGCTAAATTGCGGCAGCTCTTTGCGCAGATCGGCTTCGGCCGCGGCTAGAAGCTGATTTTGCGCTTTATTGCAGTAAATGATATTGCGTTCGGCATCTGCAATCATCACGCTGGTTGATACCGAATCAAGTGCGGTACGGATACGGGCATTCTCAATCGCCACACTCGCAGCTTGGCGCAGCGCTTGCTGCATTTGTCGGATGCGTGCGAGCAAACTCTGCTCATCGCCGGCATGGCTGGGCAAGTCTTGTTGCAAATTGCCTTGGGCAATATTGGCAACCATTGCTTGCAGATTTTCCAGCTCATCGCCCAGTTGGGACCGAACTCGACGCAATAGCACAAAGCCGATAAACACGGACAAACCCACTGCAATCGCCCCCAACAAAAGGGCTAATTGCTCCGCATGGCGGGCAGCCTCCTGCAGTTCTTTCGCGGAGCTCAAGGCGCCCTGCTCTTCCTGACTACCCATCGCCAAAATGGTGTCGCGGTAACTGTTATACACTGTGCGCATTTCACCCAGCACCAGCGAACGTGCGCCTCCTACATCACCACTATCCAAGAGTTGCTTAAATTTATTTTGCACCTGAATAAAATTGGTGCGCTGAGCTTTAATACTTTCCAGCTCTTTTAATGCTTCATCATCTTTCAGGCTTTGTGCTTGCTGATCTAGCTCGGTTACCAATGTGCCGATCTTCTGCCGTGCTTCCAGTATGCGCTGCCACTCTTCTTCAACCTGGCGTTTATCCTCGGGCGTAGCGACACCAATAATTTGCATATTGCGCAGGGCGCGCGCAATCGTATTCACTTCATTAAAAATATGCTGGGTTTTTACATAATGCGGCAAGTGATCACTGGTTAATTCATCCACGGCATAAAATGTATTACTTGCCGCCCGATAGGCTGAAATGGACTGCACCAGCAAAACGACAATAATAGATAAAATACCGAGCAGCAGTAATCGAGTTAATCGCAGATTATGCATTTCACCCCTCCCTAAGCGGCCACAGCTTCAACCAAAGCCATATCCGCACTGGTCATTAGTTTTTCGATATCAACCAAAATAATCATGCGCTCTTCGACGGTACCCAAACCAAGGATATAAGCGGTGTCGAGTGCACTACCAAACTCAGGGGCCTGGCGCAATTGCTCGGTCGACAAAGTCATTACATCCGAAACACCATCCACTACAATCCCGATGGTGCGCTGAGCAACATTTAAAATAATCACCACCGTAAATTGATCATAGGTCACATTGCCAATATTGAATTTAATCCGTAAATCAACAATCGGCACGATATTGCCACGCAGATTAATCACACCTTTAATAAAATTCGGTGCATTCGCAATACTGGTTACGGCGTCATAACCCCGAATTTCCTGCACTTTTAAAATATCGATCCCGTATTCTTCACGCCCCAGCGCAAATACCAGCAATTCGCGGCTGACGTCGTCTTCTTTATGAGCCAGTTCCATGACCCTACTCCTTACACCAGTTCAGCAATTTGTTCGGCGGGCGTAACTTGCTGGGCCATTTTTACCAGCGCCGCCACATCGAGAATAAACGCCACATGCCCATCGCCCATGATGGTGGCCCCAGCCACGCCGCTCACTCGGCGGTAGTTGGTTTCCAGATTTTTCACCACCACCTGATGCTGACCGAGCAAATCATCGACAAACAGCGCTACTTTCTGGCCTTCGGCCTCCAGGATAATGACCAGGCCTTCTTCGTAGCTGGTCTTGCGCGCGGTCAGGCTGAAAATGTCATAAAGGGCAATTAAGGGCAGGTATTCACCACGCACATTGATCACCGTACCGCGCCCGGCCATGGTTTTGATGTCAGCCGCGCGCGGCTGCAGCGATTCGATAATGAAGGTGAGCGGAATAATATAGAGCTCATCAGACGCGGAAATCGACATGCCATCCAGAATGGCCAGCGTCAGCGGCAGGCGAATGCTCATGGTTGAGCCCACCCCGGTCATTGACTGGATTTCAACCCGGCCGCCCATCGCCTGGATGTTTTTGCGCACCACATCCATCCCTACACCGCGACCGGACACATCGGTGACTTCAGCGGCGGTGGAGAAGCCCGCCTCAAAAATCAGCATCCAGACTTCGTTGTCGCTCATATTGTCGTGGACATTCAGCCCACGCTCGCGGGCTTTGGCGAGGATTTTCTCGCGATTCAGGCCCGCGCCATCGTCGCTGACTTCAATCACGATATTGCCGCCTTGATGAAAGGCTTTGAGCGTGAGCGTGCCCTGCGCCGGTTTATTGCGACTTAGGCGCACTTCCGGTGCTTCAATCCCGTGATCGAGGCTATTGCGCACCAAATGCGTTAAGGGGTCGCTCAGTTTTTCGATAAAGCCTTTATCCAACTCGGTGTTTTCACCGATCATGCGCAGCTCAACCTGCTTATTCAATTTACCCGCCAGATCACGCACCAACCGTGGATAGCGATTAAACACAAACGAAATCGGCATCATGCGAATTGACATCACCGATTCTTGCAGCTCGCGGGTATTGCGTTCTAGCTGTGCCACCCCAGCCAGCAGCCGCTCATGCGTAACGGGGTCAAGTTGCAAAGCGTTTTGCGCCAGCATCGACTGGGTGATCACCAGCTCGCCAACCAGATTGAGCAGCTGATCGACTTTTTCGACACTAACCCGGATCGAAGTATCACCGCCACGTTCGGCCTGACGCTCGCTACTGGCGCGCGCTGCGCTGGGTTTAGCCTCAACCGGCTTCGTAGCCACGGCGGCGGGCGTGTTGCTACCCGCAACGGGCACAAAAAAGCCATAGCCCTCGCCCCCTTGTTCCGCCACTGGCGGCGCCGGCGGCGCAAAGAAGCCATAGCCTTCCCCATCCTGCAAAGCGGGCGCTGATGTCGCGGGCAACGGGTCAAAAAAGCCAAAACCTTCATCCACGCTTAAATCAGTAGCCGGGAGCGGCAAAGGCGCAAACAGACCAAAATCTTCATCCTGCGACCCCGTTACCTCGATACTGATGCGGGCCGGATCGAGCAAAAAAGCCATCGCATCAATGAGCTTGGCCTGACTGCTGGCAGTTTTCAGACGGAATCGCCACGGCGTCTGGGCGTCGCCCGGCGAGAAGTCTTCCAGCTCACCATGCCGCTGCAATTCATGGCACAACACGTCATGCTCGAAACCTTCACCTGCCGCGATGATCACCGTTAGTGCCTGCTGCGGGTTGGCCACGGGCAGCACTTGCTCGCTAGAGAGCTGATTCAGCTGGGCGGTAATCTCGGCAATCGGCACTGCATCGACAGGGGCATTGTCGCGATGGGCGGCGAGCATGTCTTTTAAGACATCACCTGCGCGCAGGAAAATATCCACCATCGCCGCAGTGAGGGTGATTTCCTGTTTACGCACCCGATCCAGCAGGTTTTCCAGCACATGGGTTACTTCCGCCAGATCGGCAAAACCAAAGGTGGCGGCGCCGCCTTTAATCGAGTGCGCGGCACGGAAAATGGCATTCAGGTCTTCGGGATCGGGGCTGCCAACATCCAGTTCAAGCAACAAGGATTCCATATTGGCCAAATGTTCTGCCGCCTCGTCAAAATAGACAGCGATAAACTGGCTCATATCGATAGACATACATCCCCCTAACCCGCGCTGCGGCTAGCCAATGACTTTACGTACGACTTCGAGTAATTTCTGCGGATCAAACGGCTTAACCAGCCAGCCAGTAGCGCCCACTGCGCGGCCTTGCTGTTTCATCGCATCGCTGGATTCGGTGGTCAGCATCAAGATCGGCGTGGCGGCATACTGAGGCAGACCGCGTAAGGTGCGAATGAGGGTCAGGCCATCCATGCCGGGCATGTTTTGATCGGTGAGCACCAGATCGACCTGTGTGGTTTTGGCCTGATTCACCCCGGCATTACCATCCGGTGCTTCGACCACTTCATACCCTGCACTGCGTAAGGTGAAACTCACCATTTGACGTATGGATGCAGAATCGTCAACCGCCAATATCTTCTTGGCCATACTCCCCCCTCGTACAATATCGTTTACGCCACCATGCTGCGGGTGCAACATGACGAGAACCTGTTTTTTTATAGGCAAGAGTTTGGCGGATTGCCATGGCGCAGCCCGTCTTATTTTCAACCCTTGTCAAGTTAAGTTGATTTTTATGCCAGCTTTAACGAAGTCCAAACCATCATGCCGCTGATTTCGCCCCTGCCCATTTTGTATTCTTTCCGCCGCTGCCCCTATGCCATGCGCGCACGGCTGGCCTTGTGGCTGGCCAAGCTGCCACTGGAAATTCGCGAAGTCAGCCTGAAAGCCAAACCTGCCGAACTCTGGGCCTGCAACCCTGCCGGCACCGTGCCGGTGTGGGTCAATCCCAACGGCGAAGCCATCACTGAAAGCTTGGAGATCATGCGCTGGGCGCTGGCGCAACGGCCCGAGCTGGCGAGATTACTGCAGGATGAAAGCGCGCAGCTCACGCTAATTCATGCGCATGATCGCGAATTCAAGCCGCTACTGGATCGCTATAAATATGCCGACCGCCACCCAGGCAAAACCGCGGCCGAGCACCAATACCTTGCCCTGTATTGGCTGCAAAGCCATATCGAACCTAGGCTAGCTGGCTATACCTACCTTTTCGGTAATGAACTCCGCCTTGCCGATCTGGCCATTGTGCCCTTTATCCGCCAATGTGCCGCCGTGAATGCCCATGCTTTTGCCACGCAGATGAGCGCGCCGCTGCAAGCCTGGCTAGCCCAGCTGACGAGCAGTGATTTATTTACCGAGTGCATGCACAACTACAGCCCATGGCAAGCAGGCCAAGCGCCGGTGTTTTGCCACCTTGGTGAATAAATCGACGACAGGACGACGCTCAGCCGGCTTGATACAGCGCAAGCGCAGCGCTGTCGGGGCAGTGGCGGCTCATGCTAGAATACGCCCCATTTTTCGAATGAACTGATTTCAAGGTGCATCATGGCTGGACACAGTAAATGGGCAAATATTCAGCATCGTAAAGGCCGTCAGGACGCGAAACGCGGCCAGGTCTTCACCAAGCTGATCAAAGAAATTACCGTTGCGGCCAAAATGGGCGGCGGCGATGTGGCAATGAACCCGCGCTTACGTCTGGCTATCGATAAAGCCAAAGCGCAATCGATGCCCAAAGACAATATCGAAAGCGCCATCAAACGCGGCACCGGCTCGCTGGAAGGCGTGGATTACATCGAAACCCGCTATGAAGGCTATGGCTTGGGCGGCGCGGCAGTGATGGTGGATTGCCTGACCGACAACCGCACCCGTACCGTCGCGGATGTACGCCACGTGTTTAGCAAATACGGCGGCAATATGGGTACCGACGGTTGCGTGAGCTTTCAGTTCAAACACTGCGGCTACCTGATTTTCGCCCCCGGCACCAATGAAGACGCCCTGATGGAAGCAGCGCTGGAAGCCGGCGCCGAAGACGTTGTTACCAATGAAGACGGCTCGATCGAAGTGATCACCCCGCCGTACGAGTTTGTAACAATCAAAGAAACGCTGGAAGCCGCCGGCTTTAGCGCCGAAATGGGCGAATCGACGATGCGTCCGCAAGGTGAAACCGAGCTCACCGGCGACGATGCGATCAAAATGCAAAAACTGATCGATGCAATGGAAGCGCTGGATGACGTTCAAAGCGTTTACACCACCGCAGTGTTCGACGAACAAGACTGATACACCCCAGCCGTATAGCCAGCTAAGCCTTACTCGAAAAAGGCTGTAGCCATATACCCCAAAGCCCGCGAATGCGGGCTTTGTTTTTTGCTGCGTTACAACTTACTGTCCTTCACGGGCTCACGGGTTTGCTTTTGGGCGCGCTCGCTGGCGGGCGTATAAAGGCGCCGCGCACTTCAAATTTCACGGCTTCAATCGCTGCACCGCGCGCATCGCGTAATTCAAGCTGATGCCGGCCGGGCCACGGAAACCATTTGCAAGGATTGGCGCGGCAAATGAGCTTGCCATCCAGCAGCCATTGCGGCTGGCTGACGCCGCGCGCGCGCAGCAACACGCGCTGATGCTTGGGCGGCACATCGGGGTCGACGGCATAAATACTGCCATCCAGCGGGCTGATGATGCCCGGCGCCTGATTTCGGATCGCCTGGGTTTCGGCCACGATCTGCTCGCGCTCGGTGCCGGCCAAAAACCATTCCACTCGGCTGGCTTCGATCTGATTCTGATAGCGCACCGTGCGCTGGGTTACGCCGGCGGGCGCCGCGGGGGAGCGGCTGGCCGGGGCGGTTTGCTGCGCCCGATCCAGCACCGCCAGCCATACGGGCGCCGCACCATGCATGCCCGAGACGTCCCACATCGGCTCGCCATTGGCATTGCCCACCCACACCCCGACCGTAAACTGACGGGAAAAACCGATCGTCCAGTTATCGCGCATGTCTTTGCTGGTGCCGGTTTTCACTGCGCTCCAATAGCGCGTAGACAGCGCGCTTTCCAGCCCGAAGGTGCGGGCCCGAGCGGTACGATCAGCCAGAATATCCGCCACGATAAAACTGCTAGCGGGGCTGAGCAGCGCCTGCCGGCGCGGCAGCGGATCAGTGCGCAGCCAGCGCAGCGCACTACTTTGGCCGCCGTTGGCCAGCGTGCGATAGGCATTGGTTAGCTCCAATAGCCGCACATCAGCCGCCCCGAGCGCGAGGCTGGCGCCATAGTAATCCCCGTCTTGCTGCAAACTACTGAGCCCCAGCGCTGCCAAGCGATCCCGCAAGGCTGTGGGGCTCACCATTTCAATCGTGCGCACGGCCGGCACATTCAGCGATGCGCCCAAGGCGCTGCGCACCGACACCAGCCCTTTGAAATCTTTGGCGTAATTTTGCGGCGCATACAGGCCGCCGGCGGTTTGCAAATCCAGCGGGCTATCGTCGAGCAAACTGGCGGCGGTGAGATAACGGCGCTCAAACGCCAGCTGATACAAAAAGGGTTTGAGCGTTGAGCCGGCCTGCCGCAGCGCGGTTACTCCATCTACCTCGGCGGCATTCGACAACCCCGCCCCGGCCGAGCCCACCCAGGCCAGAATATCGCCACTGGCATTATCCAGCACCACCACGGCGCCATCTTGCACATTGCGTTTGGCCAGCGCCGCCAAATGCCGCTGTAGTGCGGCAGTCGCAAAGCGCTGCAAGGGCAAAGACACGGTACTGCGCACCGTGGTTCCTGCCGCGAGCGGCCGCTGCGCCAACAGTTTGCGCGCGAAATGCGGCGCATCGTGCTCAGCCAGCGCATTGCCCGCCCGACTGCGCGACAGTGCCATCTCGGTCTCCACGCGCACGGTGCTGCAAGGCTGGGGTTTGGCCATGTCTTGCAAAATTCTGCAGGCCCGGCTGGCGACTCGCGCCGCATCCGCATTGGGCCCGCGCAGCAAAGCAGCAGCAATCGCCGCCTCGGTGGCATTGAGGCCACGCGGCAATTTGCCAAACAGGGTGTGGCTGAGGGCACTGAGCCCCACCAGCTCGCCCCGAAAGCTCACCAGATTAAGATACGCTTCCAGAATCTCGCTTTTCTGCCAGTGTGTTTCCAGCCAGCTGGCCGACCAGCCCTGCCCGACTTTTTGCCACAGCGAGCGGCCCTGCTGGCCAGCACGCAAATCCGCATCCAGTAAGCCTGCCAGCTGCATGGTGAGCGTCGAGGCACCCCGAGTGCGGGTATTCCATAAATTTGCCCAGGCCGCGGCGGCCACGCCCGACCAATCGACGCCGCTGTGCTGATAAAAGCGCCGATCTTCCGACACCACCAGCGCATGGCGCATGGCGGGCGAAATATCGGCCAGCGCCACCCAATCGAGCCGGCGCTGCTGCATATCTACGCGTAGCCGTTGCAGCGGCTGGCCCTGACGATCCAGCACCAGCACATCGGAGGAGCGCCAGGCGGCCTTGACCTCACGAAAACTCGGGTTAGCCAAGGCTACCTGGCTGGCCAGCAGTAGCGCCGCCAGCCCCACGCCCCAAGCGCTAAGCCCGGTGATTTTCAAACCTAACATCACAATCCTACGGCGCGGGCTGCACCTTCAGCGCCGCATTGGGCAACATACCAAACACATCGGGCGCGTACATCGCCTCAACCCGGGTTGGGGGAATCTGGAAAGTACCAACCTGATTGAGCCGCACCGTGTATTCCAGCACCAGCTCGCCGCGCGGCACATAGCTGTAATACGCGCGATAGCTGCTGAAAGTACGCTCCACATAATCCGCACCGCCATCGCCAGTGGCCGTTTTGGCCTCGATCGCCGAATCGCGGCCCAAGCCGCTGCCCAGTATCGTCGCCCCGGCCGGGATGGGGTCATTCACCACCACCCAAGTCATATCGCTTTGGGCGGTGACTTCAAGCCGCACTTTCAGCACATCGCCCGGCTGATACTGGCCGGCGACTTTCTGACTGACCGGGGTCACAGTTTTCTTGATGCCATAGCCGGCATAGCGCGGGGCTTTGAGCACAATCGCCGCCTCGGCCTGCACCGTGGCCCATGGCTCGCCACTGCCGCTGTGTTTCACGACCAGATTACCCTTACCGCCGGTTGGCCAAGGCAAGAGGCCCAGTGCTTGGCTGCCCTCTTTAGGCCAATTCAGCGCCAGGGTTTTCTCGCCCAGCTGAGCGCTTGTGCTCCCCGATACCGGCACAGTTTCATACTGGCGCGAGAAGGCCGCCACCGCCAGAGTGCCCCACAAATTGGCTGTGGTCGTTTGCCAATGGCCTTTTTGTTGGCGAGCCAACAAGCCGGTGAGCAGACGCGGGATATCGCCCTGCCAATCGGGCAGGCTGCGCGCCACCAGCAAGAGCCGCGCGGCATTGACATCGGGGCTGCCCATCAGCCACCACGCATAATCATCTCGCTCGGTGCTAAAGCCCAGCCGCGGCCCTTGGTAAGTCAGGCGGGCGCGCAAGAGATTGCTGGCTTCCTGCTGCTTGGCCGCCAGATTAAAGCTCGCCGGCAGGCTGGTCTTGGCGCGCTGCAAAAGCGACAGCCAATCAATCAGCATGGCGGTGTTCATTTTTTGCGGATTAGGCTCCAGCACATCGAGCATGGCCGGCTTGAACTGGCCATAGCGCGCCAAGACTTCCATCGCGGCCAGCAACCGGGCTTCCTGATCTTGGCGCCCCAGTGGCAGCTGGCGTTTCAAACGGCCTTCCACCAGTGCCACCAACGCATTGAGCATGCGCTGCCGCGGCGCATCGGGGAGGGTCTCACCGGCTTCCTGCGCCGCCGCCAACAGATACACCGTGAGGGTATCGCTACCAATGCTGCCATTTGATTCGCTTACCGGCCAATACCATGCCAGACCATCTTGATCGAGATACAGTGGCAATTCGCTCATCAGCCGCTGCCAGCGGGTTTTGTCCCCCAGCCCCAGCGCGACCGAAGTACGCTGCTCCAGGCAGGAATACGGGTATTCGCTGAACCAGCGTTTCACCGCCGGCAGCTCATTGCCCAGTTTGCTTTGCAAGCTGATACGAATACCGCCACGGCCCGCCAGCGCATTGGGCGGCAAGCCCACCGGCACAGTCACACCAGCGCTATTCACCCGCAGCAAGGTGGCCTGCTCCACCGTCACCGGCACCGCCGGCTCCACTTGCTGCTGCACGGCCAAGCGATCGCTGGCCTTGCCGCCCACTTCCTGCGCGCTAAATTGCCACGCCAGCTGGCTAAGATTTTGCCCCACGGTCAGCGGCCAGCTGACAAAGCGCGCTTCACCCGCCGGAATCTCCACCTGCTGCGGCGTCAGCGCAGCCACACCCGAGGCGCTGGCCGTCACTTTCACCGCCATTTTGCGCTCGCTGCCATTGCGCACATTCACCCCGGCCGCCAGCTGATCGCCTTCGCGTACCAGCGGCGCCACGGCCGCGGTCAGCTGCAGATCTTGCCGCACGCTAAAGCTGGCTTCACCGGTGCCAAATAAATCGGGCCCGGCATCCACCACCGCCACCAGCTTGAAGGTTGTCAGCGCATCATTAATCGGCACCTGCACCCTGGCCATGCCCTTGGCATCCAGCACCACGGCAGGCTGCCAGGTCAGCAGCGTTTCCAGTAATTCGCGGGTGGGGGCTTTGCCGCCACCGCCGCCTGGTGGCAAGGCTTTGCGGCCGTAATGGCGCTTACCGACCACCTCGAGCTGCGCGGTAGCGATTTCCACCCCAAAGCTATGCCGCTGATACATGGCTTGCAGTAAATTCCAGCTCTCATTGGGCTGTAATTCCAGCAAGGCCTGATCGACCGCGGCAAAGGCCACCTCGGTGCCGGCGGGCGCTGGCTGGCCATTTGGTAGCGTGACTTTCACGGTAACTTCGGCCTGCTCGCGAATACCATAGCTCGCCTTCGCCGGGGTAACGCTGACCTGCAGCCGCTTGGCCGCTTCACCCACCTTGATTTCCGTCACCCCATATTTAAAGGCCGGCCGCGATAGATCAACCAAGGCCGTTGGCGGGGTGTAATCGCGCCCTTCCTGCCAGTAGGCCTGCCACCATTCCACCGGTGATTTCCAGCCCCAGGTAAAGAAGGAATACCACGGCACATCACGCACGCGGCCGCGCACCGCCAGCACCGACACATACACATTGGGCGTCCAGTCAGCGGCAATCGGCAGGCTAAAGCTAGCGGTTTTGCCCTCTAGCTCGACAACGCGGGTTTCCAGAATGCCTTCGCGCTCAATCCCGATCCAGGCCGTGGCTTTGCGAAACGGCATCCGCACCTGGAAAGTCGCGGTTTCACCGGGGGCGTAGCTAGTTTTCTCGGGCAGTACGTCAATGCGGTCATTGTTATCGCCATCAAACCACAACTCGTCATGCTGACTCACCCAAACTTCCTGCGCACTGCGCACGCGCTGACCTTGTGCATCCTGCACTTCGGCCACCAGCTCCATATTGCCGGCGGCTTTAAAATTTACCTCGCAATACGCCAAACCCTGCGCATCGGTGGTGGTGCTGCACACCTCGCCTTTGTCCTCGATCTCTTCGTTGTGCTCCCAGGCATAAAAGCCCCCCACCAGCCGCTTGCGGCTAGATAGGTAGCGGTGCTCGCGCAACTTGATGCTGACTTTCTGCCCTTTCACCGGCTGATCATTGGTATCCAGCACCACGGCCTTGGCTTGCAAAGCCCGGGCGGTGGTAATCCAGCTATCCATCTGCAAACCCACTTGCAATGCGGCAGGCCAAAGTGGAATGCGCCGGCTGATGGTTTGAACTTCGCCATTCGGGTCGGCCAAGGCCATTTCGCTCACCAGCTCATAGCGCCGATCTAAGGCGGGTAGATTTTGCACCACCACCTTGCCGTTGCCATTGGCATCAAGCTTGACAGCGGCTTTATCCAGCACCACTTTGCCATCCAGCGACGATTCGCTTTGATTGGCCGCGCGCGGGGGATCAAAAGTGAACGCTTCATAATTGGCCGGCGAGCCATAGCGGCTAGCCAGCATGGCGCTCACTTGTACCGGCCAGTTTTTCGCCGGCCCACCATTGCCCCATGCCAGCGAAAGGGCCAGGGGTATTTCCTTGGCGGCCACACCAGCGTTCTTGTTGGCGACAATACCCCCTGTCATGGTCGGCAACTGGAATTGCTCGACCCGGAAAGTGCCGCTTTGAAGCGAATAGCCATCCAGCACGGGATTGGCGGCCTCACCGTGCATTTCGCGCTGACGCGTGCCTTTGCGCTCAAGGTAAAGGCTGTATTCACCCAGCTTGGCCGCTGCCGGCAAGGTAAAGCGGCTCTCGGCATAGCGGCCTTTGCGCCAGCTGAGCGGAAATTTAAATTCATCGCCGCTGGCTTCGTGCACGATGCGCAGCTGCTGCGGCAACGCTTCGGCTTGCAACAGCTTCAGCCCGCGCGGGGTGCGCAAGCGCAGGTAATGCTTCATCGAGATGGTTTCACCGGCGCGCAGCAGGCTGCGATCCAGCACACTGTGCGCAGCAATGGCCGAGGTTTCGTCAAAATAGCTCGGATAAGGGAAGCGCCAAGCTTCCAGCCCGCGATTCCAGCTGGAGCGCACAAACGAAACGTCTTCCTGCCCCTTGGCGTCTTTCGCCCGGGCAAACACATAAAGATCACGATCATCGTCGCAATCGCGCCGCTCGGTGAGCGCGCGCTCCACCAGCACAAAGCCCTGCGCATTGGTCTGCCCTTGCCACAAGGCCTGCCGGCGGCAATCGTAAATCGCTACCTTGGCCCCAGCTACCGGCTTGGCTTTATCCAGCGTGGTCACCCACACCGCCTGATTATTGGAAGAGGTTTTCAGATGCACCGCCAGATTGGTGACCAGCGCCGTGGTGCGCACATACATCGGCTTATCCGCCCCCAGCAAGGCACGGCCCAAGAGGCGGGATGAGACTTCCAGCACATAAAAACCTGGCTGTGGCAGCGGCACGCCCACTACCTCAAATGGCCAGCGCCCTTGCTGATCGGGCTGGCTGGGTAGTTTGAGCGCTTGTGCATGGGGGTCTTTATTCAGCAGCGACAAGCGGCGGGTTTGCACGTCTTTATTGTTTAGCCGCACCGTGGTTTCGTGGTAATCATTGACCTTGCTGTACCAGGCCATGATGTCGGCGTCGGATTTGAGCTGCAGGCTCTGCCCACCCAGCTGTACGCTTTGAATGGCGAGATTTTTTTCCACCCCGCGCAGGGTGAGCGGCACCAGCGCATCGGGGCCCGCTTCGATAATGCCAAAGGGTGCTGCGGCAAATTTGGCCAGCGGTGGATAATCACCCAGCTTCACCGGCAGAGGAAAACGTGCCGCATTCACCAGCGGCCGGCCCACTTCGTCGACCAAATCGGCGGGTAATTTAACCGTGAGCTCGGCCAGCGCGGGAAACGGCGGCTTAAAGCTAATGCCCTCTACTGGCTCACCCCGATTGGCGCCATCAACCTCAGGGCTGCGCTCGACACCATCGCCCACCAGCCGAATCGCATTGGCCAATGCAGCCGGTACGGCCGAGCTAAATTGCAGCCGGATGGGCTTGAATGGAATACAAGCGCCCTTGGCATTTTCACGCTCGCAGCTGAGCGTGGCCTTAAATGGCGCGCGCACTTTAAAGCGCAGCCGATCCGGCTGGCTCTGGCCACGCTGATGCACGATCAGGACATCACTCTCCGCCGGCAGTGGCTGGGCGCAGCGCGCCACTAATAACTGCCCCGCCACTTTGCGTAAATCCAGCGCTTGCACGATTTGCTCGCGCTCGCTGGCCGACACCAGCTGCATGCGCAGGCGCTCGGGCAAGCTGCTGGCCTGGCAATACAGCTGCTCAATCGCCGGCGGCTGGCCATTAAATTGCAGCACAAAGGCTTGCTCTTCTTCGATCAGTGTTTCCTCCGGCCAGCTGCGGGTGATTAGCGGCAGGCCGGTATAAAAACGGAAACTCAGATTGGCCGGCAGCGGCTGGCCTTGCAGATCTTTCCAGCCAGCTTTGGGGGTAAAGCGGCAATCGGTCTTGGCAGGCAAACGCTGCTGCAGATCAAGCACCCAGGTTTTGTCATCCACCCAGTGGCCTTGGCCTTTGAGTGGGCAGTTCCAGGTCAGCGGCGCGGGGGCTGCGCTATTGCCCAGCGCCACCACCGGCGCGGCAAAGCTCACTCTAACCTGATCGACCTGTTTCACTTCGCCCTGCGGGCTAAACACCGCCACCGTGGCGGCTTGCGCCAACGCGGTCAGGCCGCCCAGTAGTGCACTCAGGATGATTGCCGCCGATTGCTTGCGCATAGCCTGTCCTCGTCTGCCGGGATAAACAACCCGTGCTTTCAAATTGATTACAGGATTGTACTTGGGAAGACAGGCGAGCAGAACCCTAGCCACGCAGACGGTGCGCTAGCGCACAGCGCCTTATGACTTGCCATGCGCGAAATACAGGGCCTAGCATGGCTTGGCCAATGGCGCCGTCGCGCGTTGCCCTTGGCAACACGGTTGGCAACCCGGCTAACTACGGGCTCCCACATCACGCCCAGCAGCCCAGCGCTGGCTCAGCTATTGCAGCTGGCGTTTAGCGCCCAGCCTTTCCAGTGTGCGGATCAAATCAGCACTGCTGCGCCGGCAGGCCACGCAAGGCAGCTGGCGATGCTGGGCCAGATCGCGGTAATTGCGCATGGTGTTGTGATTAAGAAAATCAGTAAACAAAATCACCACCTCCATGCCTTTGAGGTTTTTCGGGCTGCGCTGGTGCACTGGATTACGGCCGGTCACATGATGGCCGACCGAAATGCCAAACTCGGCCAGCGTCGCGGGAATAGCGCCCAGATGATCAGCGCCGACGATCAGTGCCTGCATGGTGAGCTCCTTGCTGTGCGGCTTACACAATGGCTACTCAGGCTACCACCATCACTATATTTCTTTTAATTATTAATTTGAATTTACATATAACTAAGTATGCAATTTATTACAACCAAACCAAGGTGTGTTTTTGTTATATGAAAATTACATTTAATTATTGTTAAGAAAATATGACATCCAGTAGGATGCAGCTCATCGGCACTGCCACTGCGCAGTCACCCAGTTTTGAACCAACCTGAGGATGAGCACATGCATAACAAAACCCCTATTCTGGCCCTAGCCTTAAGCCTGAGCGTGCTAGCTGGCAGCGTTAGCGCCGCCAGCGTGGATATCCGCGGACAATATCGCAGCGAGCAAGATAAATTTGAATCCCGTGTTTTGCTGAATCATGAGTGGAGCAACGGCATTGGCGCTGGCTTTGAGTATGTGGTCGACAATACCAGCAAAGCAGGTGAAGGCATTGATCAGGCGCGCTGGAAAGAAAACGAGCTGGAGCTGTATTACAAATACAAAGTCAGCGACACCCTGACGCTGCTACCGAGTGTCCTATTCCAAGATACCAAGGCCAGCGGCGACATCGCCAAGATCGGCTTGCGCGCCAACTGGGCTTTTGCCCCTACCTGGCGCCTGGATGCCCGCGTACGCTACGAGCACAAAACTCGCGATACCCGCGATCTGGCCAAGCAATGGGATAACGATGACACCACCCGCAGCGAATTGTGGCTGCGCAAAACCTTCAATAAAGATCTGGAAACCTATTACAACTTCCGCTGGGATCACAAGCTGAACAACTACGCGTACCCAGATAAAAGCAGCAATCTTTATGAGCACAATGTTGGTGCCGCCTACAAGCTGAACGCCAACTTCAAACCCTATGCCGAAATTGGCTACCTGCCCGATGCGCTGATCAAAAACAAAGCGCTGACCGACGATTGGCGCTTCCGGCTGGGTCTGGTTTACAGCTTCTAAGACACGCCCCCACCGTAACTTACGGCTGGCCGCTTCCGCCGCCGTCTCACCCCTTTGCGCGCAAAGGGGTTTTTTATGCCCCAAAGATAAAACGGTTATATCAAAATCACCTTAAATTCTTTGTTCTGGCTTCGGCTGCTTGTTACAGTCAGGGTCACCTCAATCAATTTGGAGCTTCACCATGACTTCATTGCGCCACTGGGCAGTTGCTCTTGCTTTGGGCTCAGCCGCAGCCTTGAGCCACGCCGATACCACTTTGCTGAACGTCTCCTACGATGTGATGCGCGATTTTTATAAAGATTACAACCCGGCCTTTAGCAAATACTACGAAGCCAAATTCAAAGACAAAGTGATTATTCAGCAATCGCACGGTGGCTCAAGCAAACAGGCGCGCTCGGTGATTGATGGGCTGGAAGCCGATGTGGTCACCATGAATATGGCCACCGATATTGATGCGATTGTCGAGAAAGGCAAACAGATCAACGCAGGCTGGGATAAGAAATTCCCGAATGAAGCAGCGCCATTTTCCAGCTTGCAAGTGCTGATCGTACGCAAAGGCAACCCCAAAGGCATCAAGGATTGGGCGGATCTCACCAAGCCTGGCATTCAGGTGGTGGTACCCAACCCGAAAACCAGCGGCAATGGTCGCTACACTTTTCTGGCAGCCTGGGGCGCGGCGCTGAAACAAAATGGCGGCAACGAAGCCAAAGCGCGCGAATTCACCCAAGCGCTGTTTGCTAATGTACCGGTGCTCGATGCCGGCGGCCGCGCAGCCACCACGACCTTTATGCAGCGACAGATTGGCGATGTGCTGGTCACGTTTGAAAACGAAGCCGAAATGATTGCTCGCGAATTTGGCCGCGGCAATTTTGAGGTGATCTACCCAAGCGTATCGATTGATGCCGACCTGCCGGTGGCTGTGGTGGATAAAGTGGTCGACAAAAAAGGCAGCCGCAAAGCCGCCACCGAATACCTGAGCTATCTGTGGAGCCCGGAAGGCCAGGAAATCGCCGCACAAAACTACCTGCGCCCCCGCAATGCAGCGGTCGCGGCCAAATACGCGAAGCAATTCCCGGCGATCAAACTGTTTGGCGTGGCCGAATTTGGTGGCCTGAAAGCGGCGCAGAAAAAATTCTTTGATGATGGCGCGATTTACGATCAGATTGCCGCCGAGATCGCCAAAAAGAAATAAGCCCACTAGGTATAGCCAGCCAAGCCAATCCCAAGCTTGGCTGGCGAGCAATACCCTGCAAAAGGAAATCCCATGAAGTTCAAACAGCACAGTGTGCTGCCCGGCTTTAATCTCTCGCTGGGCTACAGCATGCTGTATCTCTCACTGATTGTGCTGCTGCCGCTGGCGGCGCTGATCAGCAAATCGCTCGGCTTAAGCTGGGCCCAATTTTGGGCCACCGTCAGCGAGCCGCGCGTGGTGGCCACCTATCAGGTGACCTTTGGTGCGTCGCTGCTGGCGGCCTTGATTAATTTATTTGTGGGTCTTTTGATTGCCTGGGTGCTGGTGCGCTACCCCTTCCCCGGCAAGCGCTTTATCGATGCGCTGGTCGATCTGCCCTTCGCCTTGCCCACTGCGGTGGCGGGGATTGCGCTGGCCACCCTGTATGCGCCCAATGGCCTTCTGGGTGAGCCACTGGAAAAGCTCGGCATCAAAATCGCCTTTACCCCGGCCGGGATCGTGCTGGCGCTGACCTTTATCACCCTGCCTTTCGTGGTGCGTACGGTACAACCGGTGCTGGAAGACATGGAGCGCGAGCTGGAAGAAGCCGCCTCAAGTCTGGGCGCCACCCGCTGGCAGATTTTTAGCCAGGTGATTTTGCCCACGATTTTCCCAGCGCTGCTCACCGGCTTTACGCTGGCCTTTGCCCGCGCAATTGGTGAATTTGGCTCGGTGATTTTCATTGCCGGCAATATGCCGTTCAAATCGGAAATCACCCCGCTGATGATTATCTCCAAGCTTGAACAATATGATTATCTGGGCGCTACCGCGATTGCTGTGGTGATGCTGCTGGTGTCGTTTGCCCTGCTGCTGCTGATTAACGGCCTGCAATGGTGGATGGCCAAACGCCTGGGGAGACGCAAATAATGGCGACAACAACGCGAAGCCTCGCCACGACCGAAGCGCCGTGGATCCGCTACACGCTCACCACGCTGGCACTGGCACTGATTACCCTCTTGCTGATCGTGCCGCTGTTATCGGTGTTTTATGAAGCGCTGCATCAAGGCTGGCAGCTGTATCAAGATTCGCTACTGGAAAGTGATGCCCTCGCCGCGATCAAACTCACGCTGATCGTTGCTGCGATTTCGCTGCCACTCAATCTGGTGTTCGGCGTGGCAGCAGCCTGGGCGATTGCCAAGTTTGATTTCAAAGGCAAAAGCATACTGATCACGCTGATCGACCTGCCCTTTGCCGTCTCGCCCGTAGTGGCCGGCCTGATTTATGTGCTGCTGTTTGGCGCGCATGGCTGGTGGGGGCCGTGGCTAGCCGAGCATGACATCAAGATCATCTTTGCGGTGCCCGGCATTGTGCTGGCCACGGTGTTTGTCACCTTCCCCTTTGTGGCGCGCGAGCTGATTCCGCTGATGGAAGCGCAAGGCAGCGAAGAAGAGCAAGCCGCCTTGGTGCTGGGCGCCTCGGGCTGGCAAACCTTCTGGCATGTCACGCTGCCCAATATCAAATGGGGCCTGTTGTATGGCGTGATTCTGGCCAATGCCCGCGCCATGGGTGAATTTGGCGCGGTGTCGGTGGTGTCAGGCCATATCCGCGGCATGACCAACACCATCCCGCTGCACGTCGAGATTCTTTATAACGAATACAACTTTGTCGGCGCTTTTGCCTGCGCTTCGATTCTAGCCCTCTTGGCATTGGCCACGCTGGCCATCAAGAGCTACATCGAATGGCGCACCGAGCAGCAAGCCGCCGAAGATCGCAAACACGCGACCGAGGAATAAACCATGAGTATCGAAATTCGCAATATCGTGAAAAGCTTTGGCGAGTTCAAGGCGCTCAATGATCTATCGCTGCAGATTGATTCTGGCGAGCTGGTGGCGCTGCTGGGCCCATCGGGCTGCGGCAAAACTTCGCTCCTACGGGTGATTGCTGGCCTGGAAACCCCCGACAGTGGGCAGATTCTGTTTCATGGCGAAGACACCACCGAGCGCCATGTGCGCGAGCGGCAAGTGGGCTTTGTGTTTCAGCACTATGCGCTGTTTCGCCATATGACGGTGTTTGACAATGTGGCCTTTGGCCTGCGCGTGCGCCCCAAGGCCACGCGCCCCACGGATGCTGAAATCAAACGCAAAGTGCACGAATTACTCAATCTGGTGCAACTTGATTGGCTGGCAGATCGGTATCCGGCCCAGCTCTCGGGCGGCCAGCGCCAGCGGATCGCCCTGGCGCGGGCACTGGCAGTCGAGCCTAAAGTGCTGCTCCTGGACGAACCTTTTGGCGCGCTGGATACCAAGGTGCGCAAAGAGCTGCGCCGCTGGTTGCGCCGCCTGCACGATGAAATGCACATCACCTCGGTGTTTGTGACGCACGATCAGGAAGAAGCACTGGAAGTCGCCGATCGAGTGGTGGTGATGAATAAAGGCCAGATCGAGCAGATCGGCACGCCGAGCGAAGTTTACGATCATCCGGCCACGCCATTTGTGTATCAGTTTTTGGGCGATGTAAATCTATTCCAATCACGCGTGCATGATGGCTGGGCACAAGTGGGCGACGCCAAATTTGCCAGCGATGGCGAGCACGCTACCGTGTATGTGCGCCCACACGAGATTGACCTGAGCCGGGTGGCCACCGCCAATGCCATTCGCGGCACCATCACGCATATTCGTCTGCTGGGCGCCACAGTGCGGCTGGAAGTCGAAGTGGCCGAGCATGATGTGGTGGAAGTCGAGCTAACGCGCGAGCGCCAGCAGGAAGGCGGCTGGCAAATTGCCGAGACGGTGTATCTGATTCCGCGCGAAGCCAAAGTGTATTCAACGGCGGCTTAATACGCCCCAATTCACGGCTAGAACGCCCCAAAACCGCCCGCAAGGGCGGTTTCAGGCTGCTGACAAAGTAGAAACCACGATTTTTCAAGTCTCGGCAAAGCCGAGCCTAGGAAATAAGGGCCTGAATCTGCAGCCTTTATGTTTTATTCCCACCCCTCCCGTCCCCTCCTTGAGGGGAGCCTCGCTTTGCGAGTGGGGTTTGTCATCAATCTAAAACCGCCCGCAAGGGCGGTTTTTTCTTCGCCATTGGCTCGCGCAAACCGCACCGCGGCACCCCGAATCAGCCCAGCTCATTTAATAACATCGGAATATAAAAAAAGCATTTCAAAGTATTTAGTAAACTAAAAACAATCCGGCATGATGGCTACATCAACTCCACACCACCGAGAAAACCACGATGAAAACCACTCGCGCTCTCCTTGCCGGTCTGCTCCTCACCACCTTTGCTGGCAGCACCTTTGCCGCCAGTTTTGAACTCTTGAACGTCTCCTACGATCCGACCCGTGAGCTGTATCAGGACTATAACAAGGCCTTTGCCGCTTACTACAAAAAGAAAACCGGTGATGATGTCACCATCAAGCAATCACACGGTGGCTCGGGCAAGCAAGCCCGCGCCGTGCTCGATGGCCTGGAAGCCGATGTAGTGACACTGGCGCTGGCCTATGACATCGACGAGCTGGCCACCCAAGGCAAATTGCTCAAACCCGACTGGCAAAAACAATTTAAAGAAAACTCATCGCCCTACACTTCCACCATTTTGTTCCTGGTGAAAAAAGGCAATCCGAAAGGCATTAAAGACTGGTCGGATCTGATTCGCCCCGATGTCAAAGTAATCACCCCTAATCCGAAAACTTCGGGCGGCGCACGCTGGAATTACCTCGCCGCTTGGGGCTGGGCGAAGAAAACCTACGGCTCAGATGACAAAGCCCGCGATTTCGTGCAAAAGCTGTATAAAAACGTGCCCGTGCTGGATACCGGCGCCCGTGGCTCAACCGTCACCTTCACCCAGCGCGGCATTGGCGATGTGCTGATCGCGTGGGAAAACGAAGCCGAGCTGGTGTTCCGCGAGCTGGGCCGCGATAAATTTGAAGTAGTTGCTCCATCGCTGACGATTAAGGCCGAGCCCCCTGTGGCGATTGTCGATAAAAACGTCGACAAAAAAGGCACCCGCAAAGTAGCTACCGAATACCTGAGCTATCTGTATTCGAAAGAAGGCCAGGAAATCGCCGCCCAAAACTACTATCGCCCAATCGATAAAGAAGTGTTTGCTAAATACGCCAAGCAATTCCCTGCCGTGAAGCAGTTTGATATCGATGATGAATTTGGCGGCTGGGCCAAAGCACAGAAAACCCACTTTAGCGATGGTGGCGTGTTCGACCAGATCTACAGCAAGTAATCCTGCGGGCTATCCGCTGCCGCACGCCCTGCTTCGTGCGGCATTTTTTATTGGGTATAGCACTGCAAATCAATCACTATAAGTATCACAGCACTATACCCCTGATCTTTTAAACCGCCTTGCTCTAGTGCGTGCGTACACTGGGCGCGGGCGGGAGAATGTCGCCATGAATCAGATCGTGCAGCCCCCTCTCAATTACCCGGTGCCCCCGGAAATCCGCCAGGATTGGCCGGAAAGCCTGTTTCAGATCGATAGCCTCAAAGGCGTGGTGGTGAAAGCCATGGGCTCGACGCTTTCATCGGCGTTTCAGCCACTGCTTGATCGCAACGGCCAGCGCTTTGCCGATGAAGCCTTGCTGCGCGCCACCGTGCGCGAGCGGCCGATCGCCCCGCAGCAGGCCTTTGGCGCGGCGCGGCAAGGCCATAAGCTGATTGCCTTTGATCGGCTGTGCCGCACCCTGCATGTGATGAATTTTGCCAGCTACGCCCAGCCGGACCGGCTGCTGTTTCTGAATGTGCACCCGGAGCTGCTGGTGCAGATCAACGATCATGGCGCGTATTTTGAGCGGATTTTAAGTAGCCTTGGGTTTAGCCCGCAGCAGATTGTGCTGGAGCTACTGGAACACGAAACACTGGCCAGCGATGCGGTCGATATTTCGCGCGCGGTGCACAACTACCGCAAGAAAGGCTACCGGATTGCGCTGGATGATTTTGGCCATGGCATGGCCAATCTGGATCGCCTGTGGCTGCTCGAGCCCGACTACGTGAAGCTGGATCGCCATCTGATCACGCTGGCCGCGCAGCAAAGCAAAGCCCGCGCTGGCTACGGCCAACTGGTGCAATTACTCAAAAATGCCGGCACCCAAGTGATTGCCGAAGGCATTGAAACCGAAGAACACAAGCAGCTGGCGCTGGCGAGCGGCGTGGATGGGATGCAAGGTTTTTACTTTGCCCATCCCCGCCCTCGCCCGCTCTAAGCGCAAGGGAGAGCTGATGCAAGTAAGCGAACAATGCCCGCTAGAAATCGAACAATGGCTGGCCGAGGGTAAACGCATTTTGATCGCCCCGGGCTGGAAAAACTCGCCCGCCGGGCATTGGCAAAGCGAATGGCAAGCGCAGTTTCCGGCCATGCAGCGGGTGGAGCAGCCTGATTGGGATTATCCCGTCGCCGCCGACTGGGTGCGCCAGCTGGATCAGACCGTGCGCGCCAGTCGCGCACCGGCGCTGATTGTGGCCCATAGCCTCGCGTGCCCAACGCTCGCGCACTGGGCCGCACTGCATGGGCGCGAGAGCCCCGTCAAAGGCGTGCTGCTGGTCGCGCCTGCCGATGTGATGCGCCCGGAAGCACCCGAAGCGTTTACCGGCTTTGCACCGTTGCCGATTATACCGCTGCCGTTTTTTAGCTGGATTATCGCCAGCACCACCGACCCGCATTGCAGCACCGACCGCGCCAGCCAGCTGGCACTGAATTGGCGCTGCAAGCTCTCGCTGATTGAAAACGCCGGGCATATCAATATTGCTTCCGGCCACGGCGAATGGCCGGAAGGGCTGCAATTGCTGGCCAAGCTGATTCAGATTGTGAATGGCGATCAGGATGAATAAAGCCCGGCTGGCAGGCTGAACTTTTTGCCCGCCGGCCACTCCATGCCAGAGCAATATGTCACTGCCCGCGCTGGAGCCGCTATGCCGCAACTGAGTTTATTTTTACTGATTTTCGCCGCCGCCTGCCTGATTGCCCTGGTGAGCATGTGGGTCCAAAAAGCTGATAAGGTCGAAACCGGAATTATGGCCGGCACCGGCGGGCTTAGCCTGGCTGGCGCACTGCTCGCCTGGGCCAATGCCTAAACCAGCCTAAGCCAGCTACCACCCAATAAAAAAGCAGCTCTGTGGCTGCTTTTTTATTGAGGTACTCAGTGCCCAGAAGCCCCGAGCGCCTGTAAACACCTTTACTTTATAAGAAGCGCAGCGCCGCCATGGCCACCAGGGTGGGGGTGAGCGCAGCCAGCGCCAAGTAGCCGGCATTCACCGTGCCATCGCTAAAATGCCCGCGCAAAATCGTCAGCCCCGCCGGATTGGGGGCATTAGCAATTACGGTTAAACCACCACCTGCCACCGCACCCGCCACCAGCGCATACTGAAACTCGGGCGAAAGCCCCGGCACCAGCGAGCCCAGATAGGTGAGCGCGGCATTGTCGGTAAAGGCGGTCAGCGCGGTCGCGCCAAAGAACACCGCATCGCTACTCATACTCATCAGCACCGGTTGCAGCCACCATTGCTGATGCCCGCCCAACACCACCAGGCCGGCAAGGAAAAACGCCACCAGCAGTGCCTCGCGCAAAATCAGTCTGTCTTGATGGCGCTCATAGGCGTGGGTAATGCCGATAAAAAACAGCAACAGCCCCATGAAAATGGGTGGGTAATGCGCAAACACCACCACCCCAAGCAGAAACAGCAAATGGGTAATCACCAGTGTCATGGGTACTTTCGGCGCGCTACTGCTATCCGCACTTGGCGCTTGCAGCTGCGCCAGCTCGCGCCAGAACAGCAGCGTGAGGCCCACGGCATTTACCGTCACGGCAATCGCCGCTTTCCAGCCAAACTGGGTCAGCATAAAGTGCAGATCCCAGCCCCATTGGCCGGCCACCATCAAGACTGGCGGCGCGGCAAACGGGGTGAGCGTGCCGCCGATAGAAATATTCACAAACAGCACGGCCAAGGTGGCGTATTTAAAGCGCTGGCTTAAAGGCTGGGCAAAAAATTGCTGGCTGATAATCAGCGCCGCCAGCGTCATGGCCGCCGGCTCGGTGATAAACGAGCCCAACAGCGGCACAAAAATCATTACCACCAGAAAATAACCCACCCGCCCCGGTAGCGGCAGCAGCCGAGCCAAGAGATTAATCAGCTCGCCCGCCACATACAGAATCGGCCGCGTGGCGGCGATGACCATAATCGCAAACACAAACAGCGGCTCGGTGAAATTGCGGGTGTTCAGATATTCTTTGGTTTCAGGTACGCCCACCAGGCCAAACATCGCCAGCATCAGCACCAGCGCCCAAAAGCCAAACACCACCTCCACTTCACCCAGCAAATGCCAGATGCCGCCGTGGCGCGGGTAACGGTGGGCCAGCCCTTCAAAATATTTGGTGGCAAAGGTGTGCAAAATAGCGACAGCAAAAATTGCGGCCGCCAGCAGCTGAAAAGTGCTGGGTGATTGATCCATCGGCGTTCCCTGTCAGATTCATTGTTGTATGCGGCAGTGCCGTGCATAGCCTACCGCCACTGTGAGACTGGCGAAACCGTGCCAGTGTTCCGTGGTAATTTTGCCAACACGCCAGTGATCATCTAGCGCAGCTGCGCCAGATACCCCACCCAGTACTGCCCAAAGCCTTATTAAAATCGAGACTTAGCGCGCCATACCCCGGTAGCCACATCTGGCCTCGCCCTTTTCACAATTGTTTACAACTGAGCAAACTTTGCGCCGGATTGCGTGGGCGCGGCTCTTTAGCATGGCGGCATCTTCTCCAACCCGAGGTGTACCATGCATTTTTCGCTGACGATTCCGCTTTTGTGTGCCCTACCCTTTACGCTGGCAGCTTGCGGTGGCGCAGGCCCTACTACCCCTAGCCCCACCCCAGCACCGACCGCGCTACCCACTCCGGCACCGGTGAACTACGCGCCGGTCATCAGCGCCTGGCAAGCCAAGCTTCAGCAGTTTTTAAGCGCACAACAGCTGGCGGGCCTGAGTATTGCGGTGGTGGATGGCGACCGGGTGGTGTGGGCGCAAGGCCTAGGCGTGGCTGATCTGGCCAGCGGGCAGCCCGCCACGGCCGATACGCTGTTTCGGGTGGGGTCGATTTCCAAGCTGTTTACCGCCACTGCAGTGATGCAGCTGGTGGAGCAGCAGCAATGGCAGCTCGAGCAAAGCCTGCCTAGCCTCTTGCCGGGTTTTAGCGTGCAATCGCGCTTTGCGGCCAATGCTAGCGCCGCCCAGCAAAGCGTGACGCTGCGCCGCGTCTTGAGCCACCACGCAGGTTTACCGGAAGAGGTGGTCGCCTGCCTGCAGCAATACGATGCCGCGCTCACCCGCTGTAGCCAAGGGGTAGAGCTCGCCCATCGGCCGGGCGAGCAATTTGCTTATTCCAATTACGGCATCGACCTGCTGGGCGCAGCTTTGGCGCAGCATTATCGGCAACCGTTTACCGAGCTAATCCGCAGTCAGGTTTTGCTACCTCTGGGGATGCGCCAATCGAGCTTTGCCCCCGCCAGCGCACCCTTTAACCGCTACGCCCAAGCCCACGCCGGGCGGCAAGCGGTGGGCTACCAGAATGACTATGACCATATGCCAGCCGGGGGGCTATGGAGCAGCGCCAATGAGATGAGCCGCTTTTTACGCTTTGCGGTCAATGGTGGCCAACTAGAAGGGCAGCAAGTCTTGCAGCGCGCGAGCTTGCAGCAAATGTGGCAGGCGCAAAACCCCGATACCCCGCTGGATCTGGATTGCCAGACCGGACTGGGCTGGTTTGCCAATGAATGCGGCGCCCCCAAGCTGGGAGATGGCTGGCGGGTGGTGCAGCATGGCGGCTCCACCAAGCTCTTTAATGCCGAGCTAAGCGTGCAGCCCGAACACAAGCTGGGCGTGTTTATCGCAGTTAATGGCGATGATCAGGACCAGCTGAGCCAACTGGCGCGCGACTTGCTGGCCGATTTACTGAAACAGAAAACTGGCCAAGCGGTGAAAAAAACCACCCTGCCCGCCGCGCAAATCACGCAGCCTAGCGCTGCCGAGCTGCAACGCTATGCCGGCTGGTATTACCTGCACTCGATTGACCTACCCGCCGCCGCCTTGCTGCTGAAGGTACAGCAGGGCCAACTCCTTGCGCAGTCGGCCGACCCCACCGCGCCGGCAATACCGCTGCAGCGCGACCAGGATGGTTGGTATCGCCTGCAAGGCCTGAGTGATGTACGCATCCAGCTGCAAACACTGGCCGGCCGCGAGATGCTGGTGGCACAAACTAGCGATGGCCGGGCGCTGCATTCAGAGCGTCTCCAAGCCCAACCACTCAGCGCAGCTTGGCAGCAGCGCATTGCCACGCAGCTGCAGGTGGATGATGTTACGCTGAGCTGGGAAGTGCTGGATGGTCTGTTGCTGCTCTTAGCCAATGATCAACCGCTGTATTTCATTGAACCCTTGGATGACCAGACCGCCGTCGTGGCCGGACAAGGCCGTGGGCGGGGCGATGTGCTGCGCTTTACGGATACCGGGGTACTGTATCAGGGCCTAGGCATTGAAAACGCTAGATTTATCAGAGATACCTACTAGGCACACCCCCAGCCGTACCGCTTGGCGCGGCTGGGCACAGGCGCAGCCCGCGAAAAGCGGTACACTGCGCCAGCCACCGAAGGAGCGCGCATGAGCCGCATTTTGCTAATTGAAGATGATCTCAAACTGGCGAGCCTGACCAGCCGCTACCTGAGCCAGCAAGGTCTCACCGTGCGGTGTGTGCACGATGGGCGCGAGGCGCTGGCCGCCTACAGTGCGTTTCAGCCCGATCTGGTGATTCTGGATGTGATGCTGCCCGGCAAAGATGGCTGGCAAATTTGCCGCGAGCTGCGCCAGCACAGCGCGGTGCCGCTACTAATGCTCACCGCCCGCGATGAACAATACGACCAAATCCTGGGGCTGGAGCTGGGGGCCGATGATTATGTAGTGAAACCGGTGGAGCCGCGGCTGCTGCTGGCACGGATACGCGCCATTTTGCGCCGGCAAGAAGGCCATCTGCCTGCCCCGGCCGGCTTGCTGCAATATGGCCAGCTCAGTATCGACACCGCCAATCGGCAAGTGACACTGGCCGGGGCAGACATCCCGCTGGGCAGTGCCGAATTTGAGCTTTTGAATTTACTGGCCAGCCAGCCGGGCAAGGTGCTCTCGCGCGAGCAGATTATTCAGGCGCTGCGCGGCATTGAGTTTGATGGCCTCGATCGCACCGTGGATGTGTGCGTGAGCAAGCTGCGCAAAAAACTGGGGGACGATCCGCGCGAAGCCCGCCGCATCAAAACCGTCTGGGGCAAAGGCTATCTATTTAGCCCCAACCAGTGGGAGGGCTAAGCCATGTTGCGGCTGTTTTTCCGGCTGTATCTGCGGCTGATTTTGGGGTTTATCGTGTTTGTGGCCGGCGTAAATTACGCCCTGTATGGCGTTATGAAACAGGAAAACCTGCGCATGACCCGCGCGATGGCCAGCGGGCAGGTGTATCAGCTGCAGCAGTATTTTAATCCGCTCACCCCCGGCGCGCGCCCGGCCGCGCTAACCGCGCTGCAAGCGCATTTTGGTCTGCAGCTGAGTTTGCATCCGGCTGGCGGGCTGGCTCTGAGCCGCGCGCAACAGCGCGAGCTGGCGGCCGGTGATTTTGTCGTGCTGAGCGAAGATGGCGCGCTCACCAGCACTGATTCGGCTTTGATTTTGCCCTTGCAGGGCGGGCAATGGTTGCAGGTGACGATCCCGCCCGACCCAAGCTGGCTCGGCTGGGCCAGCCTGGGCGCCAATCTGGTGGTTTTTGCGCTGTTGGCGGCGCTGCTGTGGCACTGGAGTAGCCGCCACTGGCGCGATCTGGCCCAGCTGGGCGCAGCCGCCCGCGCCATGGGGCAAGGCCATTTGGAAGTACGGGCCGATTTACCGAAAAAATCCGATCTGCATCAGCTCGCCACGCATTTTAATCAGATGGCGGCGCAGCTGCAGCTCTTGGTCACGCAACAAAACGAGATGATTCACGGGGTGGCGCACGAGCTGCGCACCCCGATGGCGCGCATGGCCTTCGAGCTGGACTTACTTGCCGCCAGCAGCGATGCCGCCGAGCAGCAGCAATTGCAAACCGAGCTGCGCAGCGAGCTTCAGGAGCTGGAGCAACTGATCAGCGAAATGCTCAGCTATTGCCGGCTGCAACAGCAGGCCCAGCCCTGGCAAAGCGTGCCCGCCGCCGACTGGCTGGCCAGCGCGCTGGCCGATGCCGAGCTAGAAGCGCGCCAATATGGGGTTACGCTGATTGGCGAGGCGCCGGCACAGCACTGCCAGCTCGAGCCGCGGCTGCTGGCGCGGGCGCTGAGTAATCTGCTGCGCAATGCGCTGCGCTATGCCACGCAACGGGTCGAGGTGCGGCTGACTGCCGAGGCGCAGCACTGGGTGCTGACGGTGGATGATGATGGCCCCGGGATTGCCCCGGATGATCGGCTGCGGGTGTTCGAGCCCTTTACCCGGCTCGATCAAAGCCGCAATCGTGCCAGCGGCGGCTTTGGGCTGGGGCTGGCCGTGGTGCGGCGGATTGCACAATGGCATGGTGGCGAGGTGAGCGCCAGCCAGTCGCCGCTCGGTGGCGCACGGCTACAATTGCGTTGGCCGCTGAAATATACCCCTGCTGGTATTGGCCAGCAGGAAAATAAAGATATAGATCAGCCATCTATACCCCCGACATTAAATTGAAACGATTGTTTTAAACCTTTGTAATAGTCGCCGCGCATCATCGCCATCCTTTGTATCTGCCCGAAAGGATTGCATGATGGATCGTCGCCAATTTCTGCGCATGGCCGGTTTTATGACCGCCAGCGTGGCCACCCCGGTTTTATTAAGCGCCTGTGGCGGCGCCAGCGTCGAGGCCCCGCAGCCGACAGCCAGCCCCAAACCGCTGCTGCTGCAGTTTCCGCAAGGGGTAGCCAGTGGCGATCCGAAAGCGGATAGCCTCGTCTTCTGGACACGCGCCCTGCCTGCCGGGCTCGACCCCATCGCCGTTCACCCGGCCAGCGCCAACAGCACGCTGGAACTGATCGTGACCGAGGGCGACCCGGGCGCTGCCGTGGGCACCACCGCTGAGCTGACCGGTAAGATCGTTGCCCGCGTGCAGCTGGCCGCGCTCACCGAGTGGGATCACAGCGTGCGCCACAAGCTGAGCGGCTTGAATGGCAATACCGTGTATGGCTATCAATTTGTGGCCGGCACCAGCCGCTCGCTGATTGGCCGCGCCAAAACCGCCGCTGCCGCCAATGTGGCCCTGAATCAGCTGAAATTTGCCTTTTTGTCCTGCCAGGATTGGAGCGTAAACCACTGGGGCGCGTTTGATTTGCTAGCCAAGGAAGAACTGGATTTCATCGTGCATCTGGGCGACTACATCTACGAAACCGTGGGCGAAGCCTTCCAGAAAGGCGCAGTTGAAGCTGCGCACCCGGCACTAAAATTGCCCAATGGCCCGTACAAGAGCGGCAACAGTGGCGCGCGCTATGCCAACACCATCGACGACTATCGCGCCCTGTATAAACAATACCGGATGGATCCGCGCCTGCAGCAAGTGCATGCCCGCTTTGCGATGATTGCGGTGTGGGATGACCACGAGTTTTCCGATGATTGCTGGGGCGATGCCACCACCTACGACAACGGCAGCTTTGATCCGGCTAAAGGCGGCGACAACAAGCACGAAACCGCCCGCCGCCGCGCAGCCAATCAGGCCTGGTATGAATTTATGCCGGCCGATGTGGCCTTTGATGCCAATGCCACCGGCTTTCAGACCATCCGCCTCTATCGCGATTTCCAGTTTGGTCAGCTGATGCAGCTGGTGATGACCGACCAGCGCCTGTACCGCACCGACCACGTTTTGCCCGAAGCCCAAGTGGGCAGCGCCAACGGCAGCCGCTATATGGTGCCAACGCAATATCTGGCCGCGGCCGAAGCGCAAAAGATGAAAGTGGCCGCTGCAGGTGGCGACCCGCTGGCGCTGACCTCGATTCTGGGCAAAACCCAGCGCGACTGGTTTAAAAACAAACTGAAAACCTCCAGCGCCCAATGGCATTTCTGGGGTAATGAAGTCTCGCTGCTGCGCATGCGGCTGGATGCACGCAAGCTAGCGGGGGTACCAACTGAGCTGCAACAAGAATTTGTGCTCAACGCCGATCAGTGGGATGGCTTTAACGCCGAGCGCAGCGATATCCTGGGCTATATCCGCAGCCAGAATATCCAGAACGTCGTCGCCGTCACTGGCGATATTCATAGCTTCTATGCCGGGGTGGCGCACGCCGATTACAGCCAGGACACCCCAGCGGTGGTCGATCTGGTCACCGCCGGGATCAGCAGTGATTCGTTCTATAGCTATCTGGCTAGCGCAGTGCGCGACCCGTCTTTAGCTAGCGCACAGGCCCTGATTTTTACCAGCGAAGCGGGCGCCGAAGCGATTGCGATTCAGATGCTCAGCGTTGCCATTGCCCAGCAAGCTGGCGTGAGCAATTTAGGCGACAAAGCCGCCATTCAGCAGGCGGTGGGCGCGGCCATTCAGGCGGGCCAGCTTCCAGCCACGGCAGTGCAAGCCACGGCAGGCCTCGCCACCAGCGAAATCAACACCCTCAATGATTTGCTGGGTGGCGGCCTAGGCCAAACCATTGCCAGCACCATCGCCAGCCTGGCGGCCCGCAAAGCCTCGGTGGCCGCGCAAACCTTGTATGGCCTGGTAGCCGGCAAAATCGCCAGCCAGATGCAAATCCCGGCAGCGAATGTGCCTGCCAGCGCGGTGCAGCCATTCCTGAATCCATTTGCCGATCAAGCTAGCGGTAAAGCGCCGGTGAATAATCCGTGGATCAAGCATGCCGATACCGATGCCCAAGGCTATGCCGTGGTTACCGTAACGCCAAGTGAAGTGCAATGTACTTTCCGCAAAATGCGCCGCCTCGCTAATGGCGCCGCCCCAAGCACGCCATTGGCGAGCGAAACCCGCGTGCGGATTGCCAGCGGCAAAGCCGATGTCAGTGTGGTGAGCTAGGCCGCCACACAGGCTGATGTATTGAGTTGATGTAGTGCGTATCGCCATCGGGCTGGCCGTCGCCCGCTGGTCTTCGCCCCACCTTCGGGTGGGGCTTTTTTTATCCGCCGCGTGCGGAACTAGACCTTTGCGCACTGTCCCGAAAAATTCGTCTAGACGTAACCGCATTGTCATCTTGCCTAGGCACAATGCCCGCATCCCACAACAAGATGGATTTGCGCCAAATGAAAACCGTAACTCGTCTGACCGCTGCCCTGCTGGCGGCACTCGCTGCCGCACATAGCTTTGCGGCTGATACGCTGACTGTGTACACCGCACTGGAAGCCGACCAGCTCAAAGCCTATCAGGAAAAATTCGAGCAAGAATACCCGAACATCAAACTGAAATGGGTCCGTGATTCTACCGGCATTATCACCGCCAAACTGCTGGCCGAAAAAGCCAACCCACAAGCCGATGTGGTAATGGGTCTGGCCGCTTCTTCGCTACTGGTGCTGGAGCGTGAAGGCATGTTGCAAGCCTACGCCCCTAAAGGCGTGGAAAAACTGAGCAAGCAATATGTGGATGACAGCACGCCACCAACTTGGGTGGGGATGGATGTGTGGGGCGCTACCGTGTGTTTCAATACCGTTGAAGCCGCCAAGCTGGGCTTGAAAAAGCCAGAAAGCTGGAAAGACCTGCTCAAGCCTGAATTCAAAGGCAAGATCGTAATGCCCAACCCAGCCTCAAGCGGCACTGGCTATTTTGATGTGACCGCCTGGTTGCAAATGTTCGGCGAAAAAGAAGGCTGGGCCTATATGGACAAACTGCACGACAACATCGCGCAGTACACCCACTCTGGCTCAAAACCATGCAAACAAGCTGCAGCGGGCGAATTCCCGGTCGGTATTTCGTTTGAATATCGTGCGGCCAAACTCAAAGACGGCGGCGCGCCGATTGATCTGGTATTCCCGAAAGAAGGTCTGGGCTGGGATCTGGAAGCCACGGCCATCATGAAAGGCAGCAAAAACCTCGAAGCGGCGAAAAAACTGGCCGATTGGTCAGCTTCAAAATCAGCCAACGAGCTGTATGAGAAAAACTTCGCCATCGTGGCCATGCCCGGCATCGCTAAGCCCAATGCGCATATCCCGGCTGACTATGAAAAACGTCTGGTGAAACAAGATCTGCGCTGGTCAGCGGCCAACCGCGACAAGATTCTGGCCGAGTGGACTCGTCGCTACGACGCCAAATCAGAAAAGAAATAAGCCTGACTGCATCACCCGGCCACGCCGGGTGATGGCCCGGCCCGCTGCTGGCGGGCCTTTTGCCTATTGGAAGTCCGATGTTGCGCGATTTACCCGAACACCAAAACACCGAGCGCCCACCGCATGGCGCCGCCCCCAGCCTGCATGTGCAGCTGAACGATATTCATAAACAGTTTGGCCGCTTCACCGCGCTGGCTGGCATTCATCTGGATATTCGCCAAGGTGAGTTTGTATCGCTGCTGGGCCCCTCAGGCTGCGGCAAAACCACTTTGCTGCGCATTCTGGCCGGGCTAGAGCACGCCGATCGCGGGCAAATCATGCTGCATCAGCGCGATATCACGCGGCTTCCGCCGGCGGAGCGTGATTACGGAATTGTGTTTCAATCGTATGCACTGTTTCCCAATCTGACCGTCGCGGCCAACATCGCTTATGGCCTCAAAGGCCGGCGCGAAGATCGCCAGCGCCGGGTCGATGAGCTACTCGATCTGATCGGGCTGGCCGGCATTGCCAGCAAATATCCGGCTCAACTTTCAGGCGGGCAACAGCAACGGGTGGCACTGGCACGCGCGCTGGCCACTTCGCCAAGCTTATTGCTACTGGATGAGCCGCTGTCGGCACTGGATGCGCAAGTGCGCGAACACCTGCGCCACGAAATCAAACAACTGCAACGCAAACTGGGCGTGACCACCATTATGGTGACCCACGATCAGGAAGAAGCCCTCACCATGGCCGACCGCGTCGTGGTCATGAACCACGGCGTGATCGAGCAGATTGGTAGCCCGGAAACCATCTACCGCAAACCCGCCACCCGCTTTGTGGCCGATTTTGTGGGCCAATGTAATTGGCTCAGCGGCGCGGTGCTCTCACCCGGCTATTTCCGCTTGGGTAATGCCGCGATTGCCGCGCACAGCCTCGCCCATCACCCAACCGGCCGGCAGGTGGAAGTTTTCCTGCGCCCGGAAGATGTGATTTTGCATCCGCGCTGGGAAGCTGGCCCGAATATGGCGCTGGGCGAACTCAAACAGCTGGAACTCCTGGGCAGCCAATACCGTATGACGTTGCAAGTAGCCGACTGGGGCGGTATTACCCTGCAAGCCGATCTGAATCACCATCAGCTGGCCAGCCTGAATTTCCGCGATGGGCAACGCATACCGGTGCAGTTACCGGCCAATTGCCTGCAATGCTTTAGCACGGAGCACAGCGAATGAGTACCCTCGCCCTGCCCGCGCCCAGCCGTTGGCCCAAATTAACCCCCATCTTGCTCGCGGGCGCCGTACTGGTGGCGCTGCTGATTATGCTGGCCATGCCGCTGGTGGCCATTCTGGGCCAAGCGGTGCGCGACCCGGCCACTGGCGCGCTGAGCTGGCAAGCCATCGAGCAAACGCTGGCCAGCCCCGGCCTGCTTGAACAACTGCAGCGCAGCTTGGCGGTGGCCCTCACCACCTGCGTGCTGGTGGTGCCCTTGGCCTACGCCTATGCCAGCGCCCTCACCCGCAGCTGCATGCCGGGCAAAAGCCTGTTTCGCGCCTTGGCGCTGATTCCGCTCTTGGCGCCCTCGCTACTGCCGGGGATTGCGCTGGTGTATCTGTTTGGTAATCAGGGCATGCTCAAAGGCCTGTTTCCCGATGGCATTTATGGCTTTTGGGGCATTGTGCTGGGCGAGGCGTTTTATACCTTTCCGCACGCGCTGATGATTTTGCTCACCGCTCTGGCGGTGGCCGATGGCCGGCTGTATGAGGCGGCCCATGCGCTGGGCGCCAATGGCCTACGCCGTTTTCTGACCGTCACCCTGCCCGGTGCGCGCTTTGGCCTGATCTCGGCCACCATGGTGGTGTTTACACTGGTAATCACCGATTTTGGTGTGCCCAAAGTGATTGGCGGGCAATACAGTGTGCTGGCACTCGAAGCCTACAAACAGGTAATTGGCCAGCAAAACTTCCCGCGCGGCGCGGTGATTGGCCTGCTGTTGCTGATTCCAGCGCTGATTTCCTTTGCCGTCGATCATCTGGCCCAGCGCCGCCAGCAAGCGCTGCTCACGGCCCGCGCCCAGCCATTGCAAGTGCGTGCACAACCCGTGCGCGATGGTTTAGCCCTGCTGTTTTGTACCGTTGTAGCCGGCAGTTTGCTGCTGCTGCTGGGCACGGCCGTGGCCGCGGCGCTGATCAAGCTGTGGCCGTATAACCTCAGCCTCACGCTCGATCATTTTGATTTCAGCAATGTCGATGGCGGCGGCACCGAGGCCTTTGGCAATAGCCTGCGCATGGCCGGCTGGACGGCGCTCTTGGGCACGGTGCTGGTGTTTATCGGTGCATGGCTGACCGAAAAAGTCGATGGCGCGCGCCGCCTGCAACGGCCGCTACATCTATTGGCTATGCTGCCGATGGCCGTGCCGGGCCTGGTCTTGGGCTTGGGCTATGTGCTGTTTTTTAATCAGCCGGGCAATCCACTGCATGGCCTGTACGGCACGATGGCGATTCTGGTGCTGTGCTCGGTGGCGCATTTTTATACCACCGCCCACCTGACCGCCGTTACCGCATTGCGCCAGCTCGATCGCGAATTTGAAGCCGTGGCCGCTTCGCTGAAAGTGCCCTACTGGCAAACCGCGTGGCGGGTGACCTTGCCGGTTTGTCTGCCAGCCATGCTGGAAGTCGCCCGCTATTTCTTTGTGGCGACCATGACCACGGTGTCGGCGGTGATTTTCATCTACAGCCCGGAAACCACGCTGGCCTCGGTGGCGGTGCTAAATATGGACGACGCCGGCGATACCGCCGCGGCTGCCGCGATGGCTACGCTCATTGTGGCGAGCTCAGCGCTGGCTTGCGGACTATTTGCCATTTTGCAAACCATTTTACTGCGTCGCACCCAGCGCTGGCGGGCCCGTAGCGAGTAATACCCACACCGGTATGGTGCCACTACGCTTATCAAAACTAGGCCAGTGGCAGATACCCCCGAAAATACTGATTAGCACACTAATGATGAGCACCGAACGCATCACCAACCTGCACACCCTAAGCACGCTCTACCACAGCGCGGGGACATCGCTCTACGGCGGTGAGGCCATCAGCCAGCTGGAACACGGCCTGCAGGCCGCCTATGCCGCCGAGCAAGATGGCGCGCCTGTGGCGCTGATCATCGCCGCACTGCTGCACGATGTGGGGCATTTGCTCACCGGCCAGCAGGATGATGATCTGGCCAACGGCATTGATGATCGGCATGAAGCCATCGGCGCCAGCGCATTGCATAGCCTGTTTGGCCCCGCCGTGTATCAGCCGATTGCCCTGCATGTGGCCGCCAAGCGGTATTTATGCGCCACCGATGCGGGCTATCTGGCGCAACTCTCGCCGGCTTCGCGCTGCTCACTGGCGCTGCAAGGCGGGCCGATGCAGCCCGAAGAAGTGGCGCAATTTCGCCAGCGCGCCTATGCCAGCGAAGCGCTGGCGCTGCGCCGCTACGACGAGCTGGCCAAAGTACCGCAGCTGGCAACGCCACCGCTCAGCCATTACCTAGCGCTGGCACAGCAGCTAATTACCCCCACCCCGAGCCCGACCCCAAACACGGGCGAGGCTGCATGCAGTGCGGTGGAGTTGTAAATGTTTGCTGACACACAGTGCAGTGGGCGGCTTAGCCGCCTTTTTCTGAACCTCAACACTTGTCTAGACCTTAATTTATTGCGGGAGGAAACCCATGCGTGAACCGATCTTACTGACCCCCGGCCCACTCACCACCAGCCCGGCCACCAAATTGGCCATGCTCAGCGACTGGGGCTCGTGGGATAGCGCCTTTAACGCGCTTACCGCCAGCGTGTGCCGCGATCTGGTGGCCATTGCCCACGGCGAAGCCAGCCATGTGTGCGTGCCGCTGCAAGGCTCGGGCACTTTTGCCGTGGAAGCCGCGCTGGGCACACTGGTGCCACGCAGTGGCAAGCTTTTGGTGCTGGCCAATGGCGCCTATGGTCTGCGTATGGCCAAAATCGCCGAGCGTCTTGGCCTCACGCACCAAACCCTAGCCTGGCCGGATGGCACGCCGGTTGATGCCGCCGCCGTGGCCGCCGCGCTGGCGGCTGACCCAAGCATTAGCCACGTGGGGGTCATTCACTGCGAAACCGCCACTGGCCTTTTGAACCCACTGGAGGCCATCGCCCAGGTCGTAGCCAGCGCGGGCCGCGCGCTACTGGTGGATGCGATGTCCTCATTTGGCGCGCTGGAATTGGATTTGCGCACTACGCCAGTTCAAGCGGTGATTGCTGCGTCGGGCAAATGCCTGGAAGGCGTGCCCGGCATGGGCTTTGTGCTGGTGGAGCAAGCGGCCCTAGCGGCTAGCGCCGGCCAAAGCCGCTCGCTGACGCTCGATCTGGCCGACCAATATCAATATCTGCAGCAAACCGGCCAATGGCGCTTTACTCCACCCACCCATGTGGTGGCGGCTTTGCGCGCCGCGATCGACCAGTATCTGGCGGAAGGCGGCAGATTAGCTCGCTTAGCGCGCTATACACGCAATGCCGAGCTCTTGATTAGCCTCTTGGGCGCGGCGGGTTTGCAGCTCTTTTTACCGCGCGAATGGCAAGCGCCGATCATTCTCACTTTCCACGCACCCGCGCACCCAGACTACGACTTTAGCCGCCTGTATCAGGCCGTGCGCTCGCGTGGTTTTGTGCTGTACCCGGGCAAGCTGACCACTGTTGAGACTTTCCGCGTGGGCTGCATTGGCGCGATTGATGAAGTGGAAATTCGCCAAGCCGCCGAAGCCATCCGCGGGGCGCTGGCCGAACTGGGCTGGCTCACGCCGAACATCACCGCCGCTGAGCACAATCACACCACGACTGCCATTTCTGCTTAAGGACCGATCATGACTGCACACACTTACAACTATCAACGTCGCTACTGCGGCCCGCTGGAAGCCGTGATTTTTGACTGGGCCGGCACCATTGTCGATTTCGGCTCGTTTGCTCCCACCCAAGTGCTGGTCGATGCCTTTGCCGAGATCGGCCTGCCGGTGTCGCTGGCCGAAGCCCGGGTGCCGATGGGCATGGCCAAATGGGATCATATCCAGACCTTGGGCCAGCTCCCCGACGTTGCCCGCCGCTGGCAGGCCAAATTTGGTGCGCCGATGACCGACGCCGATGTCGATCAGATCTACGAGATTTTTATGCCGCTGCAGATCGCCCGCGTCGGGGCGTATTCGCAACCGATTGCGGGTGCGCTCGATACCCTCGCCACGCTGCGGGCGCAAGGGCTGAAAATCGGCAGCTGCACCGGTTATCCGCGCGCCGTGATGAATGCGCTGCTGCCCTTGGCAGCGGAGCTAGGCATTGCGCCCGATTGCGTGATTGCCGCCGATGATCTGGCCGCCGGCGCGCGCCCGGGGCCATGGATGGCGCTGGCCAATGTGATTGAGCTGGGCATCAAGCATGTTGCCGCCTGCGTGAAAGTCGACGACACCGCCGTGGGCATCGCCGAAGGGCTGAATGCCGGGATGTGGACCGTGGGTCTGGCGGTATCGGGCAATGAAGTGGGCTTAAGCCAAAGCGAATGGTTGGCCTTGAGCGCCAGCGAGCAACAACAACGCAGCCAGCGCGCGGCCGAAAAACTCGCCCAAGCCGGCGCGCATTATGTGATTGATACCGTCGCCGAATTGCCGGCTGTGATTGCGGCGATCAATCAGCGCCTGGCCCGCGGCGAGAGCCCAGCATGAACGCCGCCGACCACCCCCGCACGCCGCCCAGTGATGCACCCAGCGCGTTTCGCCCGTGGTGGTTTGCCGATGCCTACCGCCGGGCAGCACCGCCACCACCACAAGTGCTGCAGGGCGAGCACAGCTGCGATGTGGCCATCGTGGGGGGCGGCTATACCGGTTTATGGACCGCCATCATGCTCAAGCAAGCGCAGCCGCAGCTGCGGGTGGCATTGATCGAGCAAGACCGGATCGGCGCTGGTGCCTCCGGGCGCAATGGCGGCTGCCTCTTAACCTGGTCGGCCAAATACCTGACCTTGCGGCGACTCTTTGGCGAGAGCGAAGCGCTGCGGCTGGTGCGCGCTTCGGAAGACGCGGTGTACGCCATCCGCGATTTTTGCCGCCGCTACGCCATTGACGCCGAAGTGCGAGTCGATGGCGCACTGTATACCGCCACCAATCTCAGCCAGCGCGGCAGCATGCAAGGCGTGATGGCTGCGCTGGCGGCCAAGGAAGCGAGTAGCTGGCGCACGTTGCCGATCGAGCAAGTGCAAGCGCTGGCGGGCTCCACCGCCATGCTCGAAGGCGTGTATAGCCCGGCGGCGGGCAGCGTACACCCGGGCCTCTTGGTATTGGGGCTCGCGCGCGTGGCCCGTGAGCTGGGGGTGGCGATTTATGAGCACAGCCCGATGACCGCGCTGGATAGCCCGCGCGGCCAGCCGGCGCAGCTCAGCACCCCCACCGGCCAGCTGCAAGCGCGGCAGGTGGTGCTGGCCACCAATGCGTGGATGGGGCGACAATTTCGCGAGTTTGCCGGCACGATTGCCGTAGTGTCGTCCGATATGCTGATCACCGAGCCGGTGCCGGCCACGCTGGCGGAGCTGGGTTTGCAGCATGGCGCAGCGGTGTGCGATTCACGCATTTTCGTGCACTACTGCCGCAGCACGCCCGATGGCCGGCTGATGCTGGGCAAAGGCGGCAACACCTTTGCCTTTGGCGGGCGCATGCTGGCCGAGTTTGATCAGCCCAGCCGCTATCTGCCGCAGCTGCAACAGTCCCTACGGCGGTTTTTCCCGGCGCTGGCCAGCGTGCCGATTGCCGCCAGCTGGAATGGCGCTTCCGATCGCTCGGTGACCGGTTTTCCATTTTTTGGCCGGCTCAGCGGTACGGATAACGTCTTTTACGGCTTTGGCTATTCGGGCAATGGCGTGGGGCCAAGCTATCTGGGCGGGCAGATTCTCAGTAGCTTGGTGCTGGGGCTGGATAACGCCTGGACGCGCAGCGGCCTAACGCACGGCCCGCGCGGCTATTTCCCGCCCGAGCCGTTTCGCTGGGTGGGCAGCCAGCTGGTGCGCAATGCCATCCGCCGCAAAGAAGCGATGGAAGACCGCGAAGAGGCGCCGTGGTGGCTGGATTGCCAGCTAGCCAAGCTTGCGCAAGCGGCCGGCAAAGCGGATAAGGGCTAAATACCCCCTGCGTATAGCCAGAAGACGCCGATTTGGTCTGGGGTATACATCGATACCCCCGGGCCAATCAGCCCAGCGGCTGATCTTTCCCACGCGGCGCCCCCCACCCGTTGCATTGCTTGGCAAAGTGCCGCCAGCGCGGCACACTGAGGCTCTCTGTTCCCAACCGGTGCCTTATGACTAATTTATATCTGCCCGCAGATGGCCAGGCGCGCTGCCCTTGGTGCAGCGCCACCGCACAATATCTGGCCTATCACGATCAGGAATGGGGCTTTCCGGTAGAAGACGATCAGCGCCTGTTTGAGAAAATCTGCCTCGAAGGTTTTCAGTCGGGCTTAAGCTGGCGCACGATTTTGCAAAAGCGCGAGCATTTTCGCGCCGCCTTTGCCCAGTTTGATTTTCACGTGGTCGCCGAGTTTACCGAGGCCGATGTCGCCCGCCTATTGGCCGATGCGGGCATTGTGCGCCATCGCGGCAAAATCACCGCCACTATCAATAATGCCCAGCGCGCTTTGGAGCTGGTGGCCGAAGCCGGCTCGCTGGCGGATTTTTTCTGGCGCTACGCCCCAGCCAGCGACCCAGGCCCGCAAGTGATTGCCCAGTCGGCTGAATCGCTGGCGCTCTCCAAAGCCCTGAAAAAACGCGGCTGGCGCTTTGTCGGCCCCACCACCATGTATGCGTTCATGCAGGCCATGGGCTTGGTGAATGATCACGCGGCCGGCTGCGTGACTCGCCCACTGGCCGCCGCTGCCCGGGCGGAGGCGCTTGCCCGACGCCGCGCTTGAGCGACCAAGCAAGGGTATTTCCTTGCAAGCCAATAAAGTCAGATTCTAGACTGACATACCTTACGGGGTATCTTGTAACTCAACCCGATTGCGGCCGCGTTGTTTAGCGCGATACAACAGCTGGTCGGCGCGCTCGAGCAGGCTATTGAGGCTCTCGCCCGGCCGCTGCTCCACCACGCCAAAGCTGCTGCTTACGCTAAATTCGCCCAGCCGGTGGCTAAACGCCAGGCCGGCAATACTTTGGCGTAGCCGCTCGGCCACCGTGCCGGCGCGGGCCAGCGCTGTTTGCGGCAGCACCAGCAAAAATTCTTCCCCGCCATAACGCGCCACCCAATCCTGCTCGCCGCGAAGGCCGCCGCGCAAGGTCTGCCCCACCGCTTGCAAGACATCGTCGCCGGTTTTATGGCCGTAGGTGTCGTTCACCCGCTTGAAATGATCAATATCGGTAAACACCAGCGCCACCGGCTGCTGCGCCGCGCTGGCAAAGATATGATCCAGCTGTTCATTCAGATAATGCCGGTTGTAGCAGCCGGTGAGCTGATCGGTCATCGACAACAACTGAATCGACTGCAGCGCCATTTCCAGCTGACTGGTACGCTCGGCCACCCGCTGATCCAGCATATTGATGTGCTGGGCCAGCTCGTTTTGCAGCATATCAATGCTGCTGGCCACCAAATCGATCTCGGTGGGGGCCGCCTGCGGGCGCGGGGTGAGTTTCAACGGGGTGAGTAAGGCTTCGGCATTAAGATTGGCGGCAAAGCTGGCGATCTCTTGCAAGGGCTGTTGCAAATGCCGCCGCAGCACCAGCAAAACCCAGCCACAGATGGTGATGGTCAGCAGTAGATAGCCGCCGATGGCCAACCCTACGCTTTGCCAGAGCTGATGCTGATACGCTTCCCGATCGGCAAACACCCGCAGCTCACCAATCGGATACTGCGCCGCATCGGGGGCATACAGGGCAAACACCAGCGGCGGGCTGCCGTGGGTATGCGCCTGATCGCCGGCGCGAAACACCCGCCCGGTGCGCAGCTGTAATTCCACATACGCGATGTGCCGGTTGTATTGCACCATGCTCAGGAGCAAGCTGCGCAGATTGGCCGGCTCAATATCCCACACACTCACCGCCAGCTGCGGCACATACACCTCGGCCACCGTGCGCAGCATATTGCGCTGCTCGGTCTGGCTTTGCTGATACACCAGCCAGGCCCGTACGCCGCCCATCAGCAAGACGGTAGCCAGAGCCAGCCACATAATCTGGCGTAACAGCTGGTGGGCCAGCGGTTGAAAATGCAGAGTGGGTTTCATGAGCCTAACCAGCTGGGCAAAGTGAATTCATAGTGGCGCACCTTGGGATTGAGCACCTTGCTGTAACGTCGAAAATCGATACTCGAAAAATCATCCTGACCAAATTGCCGCATTAGCCGTGCTGCCCGCGCAGGCGTCAGCAGCGCAAACATCGGCTGTTGCAGCGTCAGGCCCTCATCGTGGGCAAAATCGCGCCCATGCAAGTAATCATAGAGCACCACCAGGCTCCAGGCGCCAGCCATAAAATGCCCACCGGCCAAGGCCGAAAGCTCGCCTGATTGCACCGCGGCCAAGGCCGCCGGCGAGGTATTAATGGCGGTAAACAGCGCATCCTGCCCCGGCACGCCTTCGCGGGCTCGCAGGCTATCCATCGCACCAAAAGCCATCTGATCGCTGCCCGCCCAGATCAGCCGCGCCTCGGGGTGGCGCTCAAACAGCCACTGGCTTTGTTCGCGAGCCTTGGCACGCGACCATTTGCCATACACCAGCTGCACCAGCTGGGCATCGGGGTGGGCGGCAATCGCCCGCTGCATCCCGCGGGTGCGCAAGATGGAGCTGGTGGTGGCGCGATCGCCGGCAATGGCCAATAGCTGTAATTTGCCATTACTCGCGCGCAGCCCGCTGGCGCGCCCCAGTTGAATCAAGCGGCTTGCGGTTTGATAGCCCGCCATTTCGGCATCGGGCACCAAGGAGCCCAGCCAATGCGAGATGCGCTCGCGGGCGCGCCCCACGCGGGCGATTTCTTCGGTCCGATCCGGCGCGCTATACACGAGGAAAAACCGGCTGCGCGTGCCGGCTAGCAGCCCCAGCAAATCGGGGGCGATTCCAAAATCATTGCTCAGCAAGATAAAGTCGGGCTGGGTATCGCGCGGGCGCGCGGCCAAGAGCCGGGCGATTTCGAGCGCGCGCAAAGGGTCGCGCCCAGCGTAGCTCACCTGCAAATCAAAGCCCAGTTGGCGCGCAGCAGCCTGCATGGCGGCGCTGGAGGTGCGCCAGAAAGCTTCATCGGCATGCCCGGGGTTGATAAAAAATACCTGCGGCTGCGCACCGGCCACGCCCGCACCAATGAGCAGGCATAGCGCCAGCATGACCCGCTGCAGCGCAGCGCGGCCCACCGCGGCGAGCTTGCCGCTATAGCCAAAGAGGAAGAAAAATCGCAGCAAGACCGCGGGCTCCGCCGAAATGAGGCGCGCATCATACGCGCCTGCCGGCTGAACCGCAGTCAGGGATACACTGCAGCCGCCCAACCGGCTTACTTCAGCATAGCGAAGGAATGGCGGGCTTGCTCATTATGGGTATATCGTTACAAGGCTTATATTCAATAGCCTTGAGAGCAATACGTGGCAGGGTATTAGTCAGGGGTAATTGTTAGCTCAATGGCATTGCCGGCAAACCGGGTAATGCCATATTCCACCACCTGACCAGCGGCATCTTGGTACACGCTTTCGACATACAACACCGGCTGCGATTTGGGCTGCGCCAGCTGCGCTGCCACTTGCGGCTTGGGCATGCGAGCGGTAACGCGCGATTGGCGACGATTGACGCCCTCGATCCCCACGGCCGTCAGTGCGGCCACCATCGAGCCGGTTTCCTGCAGCGCGGCCAGCACCCCAGCGCAACGCGGCAGCGGCACATACTCGGTACACACCCCCAGCACCTGCTGCTCTACCTTATCGAGCAAATCAATCTGCAGCAAGGGGCTACCCACCGGCAGCTCGAAAATGCGCGCCAGCTCATCATTGGCGCTGATTTCGCTGTGGCCCACCACTTCGCTGCTGCCTTGCAGGCGCTGCGAGGCCAAGCTATGCGAAAAGCGTTCGCGCCGGCCCATGCGATAGGCGATCAGGTCTTCTTGCACAAAAGTGCCGCGGCCCTGCTCGATGCGCACCAGGCCCTGACTTTCCAGCGCTTGTAGCGCGCGCCGTACCGTGTGTCGGTTCACCGCAAAACGGCTGGCCAGCGCGGCCTCGACCGGCAATTGGCCTTGCAAAGTTTTGGCGGCAATTTCATTGGCCAAAGTCGCAGCGATTTGCCGCCAGATGGCGCGCTCGCCCCCCCGTTGCACAGCCATGCGAACTCCTGCAGATGCGCGTGAATAAATATCCGCCATTATATGACGGACAGATTGCAGTCAGATAACAAGCTTTGTGATCATACCCATTGTGGTATATCACTCTAGCTATTATTGCGTAAGGCCTACTGGCTCATACCCTGCTGACTGTGTGGCGCGCAAAAACTGCCGCAAGATCTGTTGCTCGATTTTGGCGCGCTGACCCAAGGGCACCAAGAGCTGTAATTGCAAAGCGATGGTGTCGGCCTCATCCAGATCCAGCCGCACCCGTGGCTCGCTAGGCGGCAGATTCACCGCTTGCTCGCTGGCCAGCGTGGCCAGGTGTTGCTCTAATTCATCCCGATATTCGGCCAGCATGGCCTCGCCCGCGGCCAGCAGCGCCTGCTCGGCCTTGGCCCAATCGGCGCCACGCTCAATCTCGACGTGCACGGTTTGCAAAACAAATAGACCTTGCCGCGTTTCATTAAACACCGGGTTGCCCAGCAGCAGGCTATTAGGAAAAGTAATCTGCCGCCCCACCGTACCTTGCTGATTGGTGGCGTGGCTCGATTCATTCAGGGTAAACGACAGCAGGTTGGTATCAATCACCTGCCCGCGCCGGCCGTTAAATTCGATCCGGTCGCCCACGCTAAAGGTATGCGTACTGGTGCGATAAATCGAGCCCATCAGACACATAATCATTTCTTTGGTGGCCAGCACAATCGCCGCGGCAATCGCCACCATGGAAACGGCCAGCGTTTGCAGCTCGGAGCCCCAGATAATAAACAGCCCAATCAGCCAGATCACCAGCCACAGATTGCGCAGCGTCACCAGCCAGCGGCGCTTGTTTTCCGGGCTAAGATCAGTGCGACGCATCACCGCCTGCTTGGCCAAAAAGCGCACCACCAGTAGCACCACAATAAACACCGCAGTGACCACCAGAGAGGCGATCGTAGCTTTATCTAATGTGGGTGGGGTAAGAATCGTGCGCCAATCAATCGTGGCCATTTGCTACTCCTAAAAAACATGCCGCCGTGGCGCCCAACGAGGCCACGCGGCGGGGTCAGACACCAACTCGGTTTGGTTCGGATCAGCCAGCGGCAGTACCCGCTTCGGCGACGATCACCACTAGCGTACGCCGCGGCTCGAACAAAAAAGGCGGCTTGCGCCGCCTGGGACTACCGCCTGCGAAGGGCTAATTAATACTCAACACCGCGAGGCAGCTCTTTGGCCTCGGCAATCCATTTTTCGACTTGCGTCAGGCTCGGGGTGCTGCCGGCCAGTTTTTTCTCGGCATTGGTCGCCGCCAGCGCATCGGCCAGATTAGCGGCATTGCGGCGCGCCAGCTCTGCCACGGTATCCACACCCGCCGCTTCCAGCAGCTCGGCAAATTGGCCGGCTACGCCTTTGATGCGAAATAGATCAGCATGGTTCACCCATTTCAGAATCAGTTTACCGCTGATGCCAGTGGTTTCCGCCAGCGTATCGCGGCCTTTCGGGGTGCGGCCTTGCTCCAGTAGCGCCTCCACGGTGCTGACGCCCGCGGCTTGTAATTTGGCGGCGTAGCTCTCGCCGATGCCTTCGATGTCGATAATTGCAGTCATGCCGATTTCCTGTTTCTCAAAGATTGATCAGAGCTGTTTAACCACCCATTTGAGGCCATCGTCATCCGGGTGTGTTTGGATGCTAAAGCCCAAATGTTTCATGAAGGCCAGCATGGTTTTATTGCTGGTGAGCACTTCGCCCTCGATGACCTTCAGATTCATATCGCGCGCCGCGTTAAACAGCGCGTCCATCAAGCGTACCCCCAAGCCCTTGCCTTGCCAATCATCACTAATTACCACCGCAAATTCGCAACTATCGCGATCGGGGTTGGCGGTAAAACGCGCCACACCAATGATCATTTCGCCGGCATGCGCTTCCACCGTGGCCACAATCGCCATCTCGCGGGTGTAATCGAGCTGGGTAAACCGGGCCAGCAGGGCTTGCGGCAAGGTTTTCAGCGTATTCATAAAGCGGTTGTAGCGGCTTTCATCGGATAAATTGCGGACAAATTCGGCGATCAGGGCGGCGTCTTCCGGCCGGATCGGGCGCAAGCACATGGGCATGCCGTTTTTCAGCTGGGTAATGCTGGCCAGATGCGCCGGATAAGGGTGAATGGCCATATGGCTATAGCGGCGCACCTGCTCTGGCACGGGGCCCAGGATAATCTTGGCATCCACCGCGATCACGCCATGCTCATCAGCCACCAGCGGGTTGATATCCATCTGCTGGATTTGCGGTAGCTCGCACACCATTTCCGATACGCGCAGCAACACATGCTTGACCGCATCCAGATTCACCGGCGCTTGCCCACGGAAGGCGCCGAGCATTTTTTTCACTCGCGTGCGCTGAATCAGGTTTTCGGCCAGGTATTCATTCAGCGGCGGCAAAGACACCGCCACATCATTAAATACCTCAACCGTTACGCCGCCAAAACCAAAGGTAATCACCGGCCCAAACGCGCGATCTCTGGCCACGCCCACCATCAGCTCGCGGCCGGATTTTTTGCCATGCATGGGCTGAATCACCAAGCCGCGCACTTTATCGCTGCCGAGGCGATCATGTGCCTTGGCCAGCATTTTGTTCGCCTCCGAGGCCACCTGCACCAGGCTGCCCACATTCAGCACCACACCATCAATATCGGTTTTGTGGATGATGCCCTCGGCATCGATTTTCAGCGCCACCGGTAAACCCAGCCCCATCGCCGCTGTGACCGCATCATCGGCCGATTTGGCCCGCACCGTGAGCGTAACTGGGATATGGAACGAGCGCAGCAGCGCTTTGGATTCGACTTCATCCATCACGGTGCGGCCGCTGGCCAGCACCGAATCGACAATCATGCGTGCGGTTTCAAAATCGGGTGGCGCCATATCATTCATCGGTGCCGGCGTTTGCAGCAGGAGCTGCTGGTTGTACTGCCAGGAGGCCAGCGAATAAAACACTTCTACCGCGCTTTCGGGCGCGCTGAAATGGGCGCACTGCGCTTTGGCCAGCAGTTTGCGGCTGCCTTCAACCTTTTTGCCGCCGATCCACGACAGCAAAATCGGCTTGTCGGAGGTCTTGCGCAGCGCAATCATCGCCTCGGCCGTAGCCATATCATTGGTGCCCGCCTGCGGGGTAAATACCACCAGCACGCCATCGACATTCGGATCGCGCAAGACGATTTCCGTTGCGGCTTTAAAGCGCTCTGGACCCGCATCGCCCAGAATATCCACCGGATTAAAATGCTGCGCCTGCGGTGGCAAGAGCTGATCCAGCTCGGCGATGGTGGCCTCGCTCAGGCGCGGTAATTGCACATGCAATTCATGCGCCCGATCCACCGCCATCATGCCGGCGCCAATGCCGTTGGTAATGATGGCCAGCCGGCGGCCCTTGGTTTTATACGAGCCATCCAGCACCCGCGCCGCGGTAAACAGCTGATTAATCGAGCGCAGCCGCAATACCCCCGCGCGCTTGAGCGCGACGTTAAACACATCATCGCTACCGATCAGCCGCTCGGAGTGCGTACTACCGGTGGTGAGAGTGTGGTTTTCATAGCGTCCCACTTTCAGCGCCAGCACGGCTTTCGAGCGCGAAGCGGCCCGCAGCGCCGACATAAAGAGCTGCGCGTCTTTCAGGTCTTCGATATACAGCAGAATGGATTTGGTTTTAGGATCGGCCACCAGATAATCGAGCACATCGCCCACATCGATATCGGCCGCCGCGCCTAGCGACACCACCGACGAAAAACCCAACTCATGCGATTCGGCCCAGTCCAGAATCGCTGAAGTCACCGCCGACGACTGCGACACCAGCGCCATGCTGCCGTTTTTTACTTTGCCCTGATAATTACAGGCCAGTAGCTTGCTGGGGGCGCGCACAAAGCCAAATGCAGTGGGCCCCAGAATACGGATGCCATACTGGCGCGCTCGCGCCAAAAGCTTATCCAGCACCACTTTGCCCTTGGCATCAGTACCGACAAAATCCCAGGACATAATCATCACAAAGCGGATGCCTTGCTTGCCACAGGCTTCAATCAGCTCCACCAGCGTTTTACTGGGCGTAGTTAGGATGGCTAGATCGACTTTTTCGCTGAGCTTGGCCAGTGTTTTGACCGTAGGCAGGCCAAAGACTGTCTGATGGCGCAGATTCACCGGATACACCTTCCCGGTGTAGCCAGATTCACACAGATTGCGCATCACTTTTTCCCCCACCGAGCCCGGGGTTTCCGAGCCGCCCACCACGGCGATGGAACGCGGATCAAACAAGGCTGCGAGGTAGTGGGCTTTCATGGTGGGGGCATCCGTCAGAATTACTTGCTTTATTGTATATGCGCTTGGCAACAAGCTCTAATTTTGCAGTGCAAAATAAGGAAATTTCCATGACAGCCCACCACCGGCTCACCGCTTTGGCAGGTGGCAAGATATAATTGCGCCGTTTTCCTACTTACACACTGCAGGATTGAAACAATGGACATCAGCAAAATTGCCGCTGGCAAAAATCTGCCGGAAGATTTCAACGTTATTATCGAAATCCCAGCCAATGCGCCACCGGTAAAATACGAATTCGACAAAGAATCGGGCGCCATCATCGTTGACCGCTTTGTGGGTACTTCGATGTCTTACCCGATGAACTACGGTTTCGTGCCACACACCCTGTCGTTGGATGGTGATCCAGTCGATGTACTGGTGTACACCCCATTCCCATTGGCGCCAGGCATGGTGATCAAATGCCGCGCAGTAGGCGTGCTGGGCATGGAAGACGAATCAGGCATGGACGCCAAAGTAATTGCCGTACCAGTACCGAAAGTGTGCGCGATGTTTGCCCACATCGAAAAACTGGAAGACATTCCAGAATTGCTGCTGGCCCAGGTAAAACACTACTTCGAACACTACAAAGACCTGGAAAAAGGTAAGTGGGTGAAAGTTACCGGTTGGGGCGACAAAGCTGCGGCCGAAGCCGAAATCATGACCAGCTACGAGCGCGCGCAAAAAGCCTAAGTGCTCGCCAGCTAGCCCAAACCCGCTTCGGCGGGTTTTTTTACGCCCAGATGTGACATACCCCACACTGGTATAGACACCGAACCATTATCTCAAAATGCTTTTATTGATATACCCCTAAGCCTAAATTTCGCCCCCAACTGCATCGCCACACCCCTCATACACAAGCGCACTATTTTTGTGCGCAATGCGTGCCACGCACCATAAATACGCACTCCCAGCACGCCATGCGCACCACAAGGCCGCAGCAAATCAGGCTTTGCACCATGCCAGCGCATTGGCACAAACTTTGCTAGCAAAAGCGCCATAAAAATGACGATTTGAGAGAGCACACATGGACGCATTTCGCACCAGTACGGACGTACTGTTTATCCTTCTGGGCGCCATCATGATTCTGGCCATGCATGCCGGCTTTGCTTTTCTGGAGCTGGGTACGGTACGCAAAAAGAATCAGGTGAACGCCCTGGTTAAAATCCTGACCGATTTTGCCGTTTCTACCCTCGCCTACTATTTCATTGGCTACAGCGTGGCCTATGGCGTGAGCTTGCTCGGGCCGGTGCAAACCCTCACCGCCGCCAGCGGCTATGGGCTGGTGAAGTTTTTCTTCCTCGTTACCTTCGCCGCCGCGATTCCCGCCATTATCTCGGGCGGGATTGCCGAGCGGGCCAAATTTCACCCGCAAACTGCCGCCACATTTTTGCTGGTGGGGCTGGTGTATCCCTTCTTTGAAGGCATGATCTGGAATAACAACTACGGGCTGCAGGATTGGCTGAAAGCCAGCTTTGGCGCCACTTTCCATGATTTTGCCGGCTCGGTGGTCGTGCATGCGGTTGGCGGCTGGATTGCCCTTGCCGCCGTGCTACATCTTGGTGCACGCCGCGGTCGTTACAGCAAAGAAGGCCGCATCGCTGCCCACCCACCGTCAAGCATCCCCTTTCTGGCGCTAGGTGCCTGGATTCTGATCGTTGGCTGGTTTGGTTTTAACGTGATGAGCGCGCAAAAAATCGAAGGCATCTCGGGCCTCGTGGCCATGAACTCACTGATGGCCATGGTGGGCGGCACGCTGGTGGCCACTTTCATGGGCAAAAACGACCCCGGCTTCATCCACAACGGCCCGCTCGCGGGCCTGGTGGCCGTATGTGCCGGCTCGGACATCATGCACCCGCTGGGCGCACTGGTAGTCGGTGGCATCGCAGGTTGCATGTTTGTGTACCTGTTCACCGTAACGCAAAACAAATGGAAAATCGATGATGTGCTGGGCGTCTGGCCACTGCATGGCCTGTGTGGCGCCTGGGGGGGTATTGCCGCTGGAATCTTTGGTAGCGAGGCGCTGGGCGGTATGGGTGGGGTGAGTATCCTATCGCAACTCATCGGCACCGCACTGGGGGTGGCCATTGCCTTTGCCGGCGGCTGGATCGTCTATGGGCTACTCAAGAAAACCGTCGGCATCCGCCTCAGCGATGAAGAAGAATTCAACGGCGCCGATCTGAGCATTCACCAAATCTCCGCCAGCCCGGAGCGCGAGACCAATTGGTAACACCAGCCGCTTAAAACCATCAATATCGATGGCCCTAGGCTAGAACCTGCCACAGGGCCATCGTTTACCCCCATCCAGAGCATGCGCCCAAGTGAGCATCGCACGGCTGCAGAACTCTTTACCGTTATCCGTCCTAATCGCTTTGGGCAAGCCGCGCGTTTGCGCCTACTGCTCAAGGACACGGGTCAGGTACACGCCACTCATGCCCCGCTCCGGCACAATGGCCACCGCTTCGTGCGTAGCATCATCGACGATAGCCAGGCTCTTGATGACACGCCCCTCTACGCTCCGGTCGCACACAATGTCCATCGACCAAACCTGATTGGCCGCTAACGGCCGCGGCAGTGCAGATGGAGTGGACGGCGCCTCGACACATCATAAACCAAGGTTTTTCATTCAAAAACTAATCATCTCCACTAAATACAACTCTAAATTTGACAAAGCCAATATTGTTTGTATGGTACTCATTTACCTGCGTGATAAATCCCGCCATCGAGTCATGTATGAAATTTCCCAAGAAATATGCAATCTCTTCAGTGACAGCATCACAGTTAATTCTTTTAGCCACCTCAATAGCATAGCGACCGTCAGTACCCAGCTCCAACCTAGTGCTCTTCATTAATTTTTCGTAATTTTCTGCTGCGAGACGGGGTTGATAGCTAGTCGCGCGAGGGTCGGCACCTAAAGTAGCCAAACGAGCAACTAGGCATTTTTGTGTTTGCGTTAAATACTGACGGTCTTTTGGATTAGCATTCTTATAGGGGGATTGAGCATTAAAGTTAGAATTAATTTTAAGCCGAAAACTGAAATAATGCGCCATATGCCCTTTTAGCATAGATTCAACGGCCCCAGTTGACACCTTGCTTGCTTGCATATAAGCATTAAATGCCTTGATTGCTTCCGCGGATGGCGTTAAGGCTTGTCGATCCTCTGGTGGGAGTTTTTCCAAAGGTAATAGCGGAACACCAGCCTCTCTGGCTGCCCGATACATATTGGCAGCGGGAATGATGCACAGCTGATGCTTGGGTTCGACTGAAATGCCCAGATCGCCAGGGGCATATCCACCGCCCACATCCGAATGTGCACCGGGATAAATTACCTCCATTGTATTGGCTGGATAACTGTGCCCAATTCTGATCGAATCGAGCGGGAAGCAGGCCCGTACCTCATGTGCGGCTACATAATGGACGCATTGCTCTACCGCAGGATGAATCTGCAAATTATTATCAGCCCAGCCCTGATGCCCTACTGGCCCACCTGAGATTTCAAATAAATTTGCAATTCCAACTGAAGCCACTGTATCAAATAGCCCCAAAAATTGCAGCCGGATCGGAATACCCGCAAAAGTCCACCCCCCGCCTTCTTGCTTGCAGGACTCGAAGAGCCAATTGACAAAAGCGCGCGCTTCCGCCGCGCCTCGTGAAAATCCGAATACCGAGACATTCAATTGGGTAATGGTCGGCTTTCTACCTGCCAGCGCGGCCTTCAGTTTATCCTGCCAAGTTTTGAAGACGGTATTGCGAATATTCAGTACCGAGCCGACATTGTTGGCAATTTCTTTGGCTTGTGCCGGGGTTATTAAGAAATTATTGGCCACATAGAAATAAGGGGCATTAATAAGACGGGTAAATGCCCAGATAATACGTTCATCGCCTTTATATGCTGCGCTTCCACCCAATGGAAGGCCAAACACATTCCCACCCGAATCACCGATTTCTGGGAAAGGGGTCCCTACACCGGGGATATATGCGGCGAAATAACCATTATTGGGTTCATCACGATAGGCCTGAAACAACCGCACCACATTGCTGTGTTTTCGTTTGAGGGGTGGGGGGGGTGATATAGTCGGCATCGCGATTATTGCCGGTGCCATCGAAAAAAATCCCAACAAATACTTGCCCGCTACAACTCGGTTTTGGATCTTTGCTGCACGCGAGCGCCTGAGCGCGCTGCAGGGTTTCTTTGGCGCTTAAAGTGCGCAAACCCTGATTAGGAAATAGCGGGGCAGATATTGCACTCATGGTTTGGCTCGCTCAGGATTAACGGGATAACTGGGGCGGTAATCAGGGTGAGTGGGCATCATGAGTCCTGCCACCTTGACCTGAATTACATCGTTGGCAAAAAAGTGGACATCAAAATGCATCACTTCATCCGGTTTATACTCGGGTATCGGCACGGTCTTGCTTTTCAATGCCCCTTCGATGACGCTATAACGCAGACCGTCTTCGCGAACGATATCGCCACGATCGTCGCGGACGTAACGGCCTGATTCCTGCCAGTCGATTTTAGCGACCAAACCTGGTCGCCATGTTTTGGGCACATTGACGCAACACACCTCTTTGCCACCTCCCCCGTAAGGGGGCACATTCAAGATCCCACCCTCACCATTGATTGCAAACGCAGCAACGCCTTTGCCGGTGTGATTGATACCCAGGTAGGGAATGGCCTCTTTTTCTTCTTCGCAGCCAGTCAACAGCATCAGCAACAAGCCAAGCAACGCGAATTGTTTACCAAGTCGGCGGACCATGGAGATCGAAGAGATAAAAATTAGTTTCATGGTTTGGCTCGCTCAGGATTGACGGGATAGCTGGGGCGGTAATCAGGGTGACCGGGGTAAAATCGACTTACCTTGACCTTAATTAGATCGTTGGCAAAAAAATGGACATCAAAATGCATCACTTCATCCGGTTTATACTCGGGTATCGGCACGGTCTTGCTTTTCCATGCCCCTTCGATGACGCCATAGCGTAGACCGTCTTCGCGAACGATAGCGCCTTGATCGTCGCGGACGTAACGACCTGATTCCTGCCAGTCGATTTTAGCGACCAGGCCTGGTCGCCACTGTTTTGGGACCGAAACGCAACAGACCTCTCCCCCTCCTCCCCCGTAAGGAGGCACATTCAAGATCCCACCCTCACCATTGATTGCAAAGGCTGCAACGCCTTTGCCAGTATGATTGATGCCCAGATAGGGAATGGCCTCTTTTTCTTCTTCGCAGCCAGTCAGCAACATCAAGCACAACACAAGAGATGTTATTAATTTTGAAGTCATTTAGTCTATTGTTACCATCAAATCAACAATTACCCGATTCAAGTCATTTCCACTTACCCCTTGCCTTAATGCAAATTTTAATACTTGATTATCCAATAATTTTGTTTGACTTAGAATCGCGGCAATAGCCAGCGAAACTTGATCTGGAAATGATCGCACATTCTCTTGGCTAGCCAGATGGCATGCTTGCTCTACTTGCCGGTAAAAATCCATCTTTTTTTCTTTGGGCGCAAGCTCTGGCATGTTTTCGGAAATCCAATCGATTATTGCATCTACTTGAGTCAATTCAAGTAGGGCCGAATATTCAGCATTAGTTAGCTTAATTTTCTCTGGAGGCAATATTTCTTTAGCCGGGATTGGTAGACTCTCAATTTGCCCCTCTCGATTTATAATTTTCCACTGGCTAATCTTCTTCGTTAGCCCCGGCCAGATAGAATGCGGGGTGACTTGACCAAGAATTGCCAATGTTCTGCAGTCTGCAAATCGCAACAAAAAACGATCATTGTCCTGCGTTTCGACCCATAAATAGTTCTGCCATTGTTGATTCAGCTCCTTTGCGGACAGTTCAGTTTGAATAAAACTGAGCATAGGTCTGCCCGAACAATGCTGGACTAGTTTTTTTAGTTGAGCTGAAAGCTGCGTTTGCGTACTTGCATCTAGGTGAATTAATACCGGAGACACATCAAACAATCCATCAAGCTCTTTTGATTGATAGATAATCTCGTCATGTGACGCAAAGGTTAATGATTTTCCTTCGTAATCAAAGGCTCTGTCTAAGAGCGCAAACCATTGACAATTACTCTGGCTGATCTGCTCAACGAGCATCGTGGTTATTTCATTGGGGTTGCATTTATTAACAGCTAGATACATCCAAAAAAATCCTAGTTGATCTTTGCTAGTGGGCTGCCTGCCTTCAAGGCTTTCAACAGACATGGAATACACGCATTGTTTGGAAATTGCGGCAATGGCGGGTTCATCTGATCCGGCCCGCTGACATTGTGATTGGCGCCTTTCACGCTGACTTTGCCGGGGCAGTGAATTTCAATATTTCCGCCTTTCAGCCGAATATAACCGCCACCAGCGGTGACCAGAATTTCGTCTTTGGCGACGACGGTAATCGTTTCTTTACACGCCGACACTTTCAAGTCTTTATCACCGACAATCTCAATATCATCACTCTGCGCCTGAAGTTGGACTTTCCCCTTCGCGGCGATCAGCTTCAGCGCGACTTTGTCTTTCACTCCAGCCACAAACAGGCTGATGTGCTGCCCGACATTGTGAATCCAGCGCCGTCCGGTGGTTTGGTTGCTGTCTCGTTGTGCGACTTGGTCGATGTTGCTGCCCGCGGTTTGGGTGAGGCTCTGTGGCGTGGTGAGCGCAAGGCCGTCTTGGCCGTGGATCATTAATAGCGGTTGCTGGCCTTCTTGGTTCTCGGATTTTGTTTTGCCGTCCGTGTCGGTGTTGCTACCCGCTTCCCAGCTTTTCGCGGCGTGGACGTGGTGGTGCAGGTGGCCGGATTT